>JAYUEN010000133.1:0-6124 GCA_043739185.1 Bdellovibrionales bacterium | reverse complement strand
TCAATTTTCAGGTATCCCAAGGGATTTAGGACAAAACGTAAACTCCTAAAACCAGTATCTCTCGTCTAAATCGAGCGTGCCTTGGAGCTTAGATATTTGATTCCTATACAGTTAAGTCGTGGATTGAGATTTCATCTATTGGCAATTGTAAACGTTTTTGAGAAATTTTTTAATGTGAATTTTCGTGAAAAAATCTTTTGGTTGTGCCAATTGAAATGCATTCTGAACTCAAGGTGTTCGGCAGTCGGGAGAGTTCCTGAAGAATTTCAGTGAAAGTCACCGCTCAAGATCGCGGTGATAAATATTCAACGAAAGTAAAAGGCCGATCGCTGTCGGCTTCACAAAGAATACAATATTTTATCTCAAAACTTCAAGCTCACGTCCAATTTATTTTTAAATAAAAATCAAAAACTCAATATTCAGCAGAATATTTAATAACGAGATAGACTTTTCGTCGGCATGCAGTTGAGTCTTATACTTCCCCGGCTATCAGCTTCTAAAATTCTGAACTGAAAAAAATACTTGATATCCACAAAATGGTAATCTCGAAACTCTGGGAATTTTAAAATTATTTTCGCCTTGTGAATTTCTGGTCAACAAGGTCCGCTTTTTATTCAGCCCGCTCCAGAGAGCATACTATGGCGTACAAGAGGCCCCAATTTTTTCGGCTGAAATAATAATACGCTTTTTTCCATTCGTATCCGTAAATGGAAATACATCGCTATAGCGAAATTCAGGTGGAAGAGAAATCTTAGATCTCTGAGAACCGTCAGATTTCATCGTGTAGACATTTTTGACGATATTAGGACCTGAAATTTCGATTGTAGAAAACACGAGTGTCGTAGCGTCGATCCACTCAGGTAGAACATCGTTTCTTAAAACGTCTGAACCCAAAGACGAATAGGAGATATCGACTTCAGTTTGCGGGTTGGCAACCGCTACTACAAAAATATGCCATCCGAAACCGTTTGCACCGGACGCGGGGGCTTGCCTCATAAACGCTACCCTGGTTCCATCGGGCGAAATTTTAGGATCATTTTCCATAATATTGGAGCAAGTAGAATCGGCACAAATGATTGGATTTCCCGCGTGATCCCGTCCGATCGACAATCCCACTAAATTCCCACTGTCGGAAAGATTCATCAAAAAGATACTTTTGATAAAACCTCCTCCTGGATTATATAATCCCGGGTAAACAATTTTGTTTGTTGCAGAATTGGTGGCCGGATCCATAGGCACTATGGTGCTTGAAACAGGAATTTGGGTAGGCCCACTGACTAGATTCATCGAAGAGTCCACGGATGCCCTAAAAATTTTAAGAGCCGAAGTTGGGCCTGATAAAAAACTAAATTCGTTGGTCGTCCCAATCCAATAATTGTTGGAATTAAACTGTCCGGAAATGGGAGCAATAATTCTCTTGTCCGCAGTTCCCGCAATTTGTATGGCTCGAATTTCAGTGTTTAAATAACCATTGCTTAAGCTCGCACAACCATTGGAATCTTTATCGTTGTAAGCTGTATAGGCGATCCAGTTCTTATTGCTCGAGACTCGAGGATGAGTCATCTCTTGGTAGCCGCTTGTTCTTACCAGACTTGTGTTAGATCCATCTAAATCCGCAGCGAAGAGGGAGTATTTCGAAGCATTGCAAGTCACAGTCTTGCAGCCTGTTGTGTTTGGGTTGACATTCTGATCAGTGGTTTTGCTACTACAGTTTTGAAATGCCAAAAGAAAGGCAAAAGACAAAAGGATAGATATAAAAATCTTAGTTTTTCTCAATTTCACTGCCCCCAATAGATTCATCCTATAAATGAATTATACACCCTTTATATACCATACTGAAGGGTTTTATTTTGGCTCACGATGAGGCACAGAGGTAAACTCGTCCCTTATAGCGAGCTCAGTTGACTATAAGGAAGGGAATGAAGCAAATGGTTGGCACGGAAAGGCGCGAAGGAAGTGTCGCGGCCATACATAACAGTGCAAGCAGAATGGGATCGATAGCCATTTCATTTAACCTTAACAACACAAAAGAATGGGCATTGCAAAAATGTATTGAGAAAATCTTTCTCATCAGAAGCGACTCTTTTTGAAGCTGTGAAATCAACTTGCTGCACTTTTTAGGACAAAGAACAAATTTTTGAGTGGCTGTCTCGACGGTCACCGCGATACTGATTTTTAGCTGTATCGGAATGCGCTTGAGTTGACCGATAAAAATGTATTTAGCCAAAAATCGAGATGAGATTTTAAATTTCAACGAGCTGGTAAGCCTCTATATTGCTTTAGAAAAGAAAAAAGTTGATCCGAAAAATTGCCGCATCTCCCTATCAAATTCACTTGTCTCAAACAAAGTTGGCGTCTTGATTCTCAGGCGCCAGAATTCATTTTTGTATTTTTAAAATCCTGGCAAGAAAGCCGATCTAATCTGATCGCCTAGCTCCAATGACCCGTGAATTATGTTCGGAGAGAATGGCATTTCGATCCGTGCCGGGCGAGTTCTCATGTGGCTACGTTATTTCAATTCTATTGCGTTCGGCATGAGCTAGTTTTGATGACCGCCAAAGAGCGCCGCAAACCTTAGCTTTTGTAATCATCAAATTCGATTTCCCTAAATTGGATCATTTTGAGATTTATTTTTTGTTTTTAGCGATTCCTTCATAGGAGTTAAACATGTCGAGGCATTTATCTGGAGTAAAAAAGGGGATTAATAGATTCTGGGCTTTCTAACTGTTCGCCAGAAGGTTTCACTTCCCAAAGTTTGGCGGGCATGGCAAAATATGAGGGAGGTGAGAATGGCTATCAAATCAATTTTACTGATGTTTTTGGCCTCTACTTTGTGCCTGGGGTTTTTAAATTGCAGTTCATCTGCAGATTCAACGGGGAACCCCGGTACCAATTCTCCTTTAGGGAGCCCAACTTACGTTGATACCGGCAGCGGTCAGCTTCAGGGAAGCACGAATGGCTTGGTTACCTCATTCAAAGGAATTCCATATGCCAAAGCTCCCATCGGAAATTTGAGATGGAAAGCTCCACAGCCAGTCGATTCCTGGACAGGGACTCGAAACGCACAGCAATTTGCAGCCCACTGCGCCCAATCAGCTTTAACAAGTTCAGCTTTTGAAGGAAGTGAAGACTGTCTCTATTTAAATGTTTGGACCCGGTCGACAGACTCAACACGCCACAGACCCGTCATCGTCTTTTTACACGGCGGAGGTAACACAACGGGCAGTGGCGATATTGATTACACCAGATTCATCTCGCAGTTTGATGCTGTAGTGATATCTCTAAATTATCGCTTGGGCCCATTCGGTTTTTTGGCCCATCCCTTATTGGCCAGCGAAGACCCCCACGGTTCGACCGGTAATTATGCGATCATGGACCAAATCTACGCTCTACGGTGGATTCAAAAGAATATCTCGGCGTTCGGAGGAGACCCCCAGCGCGTAGTTTTGTCCGGACAGTCTGCGGGCTCTCATAATGCTTCTGTCTTATTAACTTCTCCCCAAGCAGCAAATTTATTTCAAGGTGCCATTCTCATGAGTGAAACGTGGTTTGTGCAACCACCAGCAACAGTTGATAATACAACCAAGGTTGCCGTTCGGTTTCTTGGTTGTGATGCTGCCGCTGATGTGATCGGCTGCTTGAGAAATTCGTCGACAAGTCAAGTGGCTTCAGTTCCGGGAGCAGGAGGAGCTAATGCCGGCTGGGATCCGAGCTGCGCAGACATAAATCTTGGGTGTCGTTTTCATCTCGCATCAGTCGATGGATTCATATTGCCTCAAACTCCCCAGCAACTGGCTCGTTCCGGATTGCAAAATAAAATCCCTGTTTTGATCGGGACGACAAGTGCTGAATGGTCCACGATTGCCGCGGTTTTTGGCTCTTCAATTCAAACAGATGCCGATTACCTCAATGACCTGAAGCGAACTTTTACTCTGAGCAAGGCCAATTCTATTTACCAACTTTACCCATCCTCGGCTTACGAGTCTCCGCTTGTGGCTGATATCATCGCTGTCGGTGACGTCTTTCACCAATGCGCAACCCAAGCTTTGCTGAATGATCTTTCTTTGAATCAGGCCCAGCCGATTTGGCAATATGTGTGGGCTCACACTTGGGAGCGGGGGCCCAATCATAACTTAGGTCCCGGCCATGGGACAGATTTGCCTTTTCATTTTTTGACCTATGGTGAAAATGAACTGAGTGTTACCGAAAAAGACTTGGCAAAAAAAATGGCGCAAGCCATTTATAATTTCGCGTTGAACGGCACTCCTGAAGGCGGCAATTTTACATGGCCAGCTTTTACCAAAGCCCAACCAGAATTTAAAGTCTGGGAAACTGTGACGTCGATGGGAGCAGCTTGGCGGCAGCAGGAGTGCACAAAATTAAAGAATGCAGGATTCGACTGGGAGTTTTTCCCAACTCGTTGAGCAGAACTTTTCTCTGCGGCGAATGAAGAGACGCCAAAAAAATGCAATTATAACCCGTTCGCTCTGGTTGCCCACTCTTTCTCCGCATTCTTAGCTTTCTCGACCAAACTTTTGCTAAAGTAATTTCGAAGTAAGGTTAAGAAAACTGAAGCGAAATATTGGCCATTCTTTCAAACGTGGAAGTGAGAAATCTTTGGCCTCAAAAGGTACTGTTTTTGAAGCGCCGAAATCAACATATTGTGTTTTTTAGGACGTGAGGCGAGATTTTGAAAGCCTGTAACGTCAGCCACTGCGATGCTGATTTTTTGCTGGATTTAAATGCGGTTGAGTTGATCAATAAAAATGTATTTTGCAAAAACTCGAAGAGAATTTTTCAATTTTTGTAAGCTGGTAAGGCCCTATATTGTTTTAGAAAACAAAAAAGTTGATCTCAAAGTTTGGCGCGCTTCGATATTAAAAATACTTATTTGATGCTCAGGGTGCAGACTCGAGTTCGTTGGCCACCTGATTCGAGGCTTTTTTCTGAAGTCGGCAAGGCATTGACTTTTGGGACGCTTGAACAAAATCTGGAATTGGCGACCGACAGAAGGCAAAAAATTAGCGAGCACATTGATTGGCTCGCTATTTTTCGGTCCTCTTTCGGACCGCTTTTACCTGAGATAAATGTTGATGGTAAGATAAACGCTTTTGCCCCTCACGATCGACTTTTTGGTTACGCAGTTATTTTTTTGGCGTCGTCGGTTGCGGGATTTCAGGAAAGACAGTGCCTGAAACTTGCATTTTCTTTTCGGATTCAACTTGTGACTCCAATTTCTTTTTGTTCTCTACTTCCTCTTTTTTCATAGCAGCTCGTTCCGCAGATACCGAGCCGTGACTACATTTTGCGATCGTACTTATAGCTCTGTAACTCAAGCCACTTTTTAAAAGCTTGCGAATTAAATCTGAATCGCGCATCTTCTTTCTGCCGAGCAGTTTTCCTTTTGCTCTCGCATTTGCAAGTCCACACTTAACACGATCAGCGATAAGGTCGCGTTCCAACTGAGAAATTGAGGCCAAAATTGAAAAAATTGCGACCCCAACGGGGCTATTTGTGTCGATTTTTTCTGTGAGGCTTACGAAATGCACATTTTTTTTCTTGAACGCCTGGAGCGCATTCAATAGATGAGTGGTGCTTCTCGCAAAACGAGAAAATGAATACGCCACCACCGACTCAATTTCATCGCGCTCAACAGCGGCCATCATCCGGTCCAAAGCCGGACGACTCGACTTTGTACCGCTGATGCCTTCATCAGTAAAAAATTCGACACTCGTAATGTTGTTATGCTCACAATAGGTTTTCAAAACTCTTACCTGTGATTCCATTCCTCCGGCTTGCATGTCAGTCGAAACTCTTGCGTAACAGGCGACTCTTTTTTCCATCTTTAACTTCTCCCAAAAAAAATTAGATTTGCATTGGAGTCAGCTAATTTGGGTCAAGTAAAATTGGAGCCGCTTACTTTCCGACTAAACTGTCATTCAGCTTTTTAAGACTGACGATTCCGGTCTTGTGGGCCTTGATTGCTTCTTTACGCATGGACCTGGTGAGATCCACCAATCCACCAGCAAGGCCTACAATAATGGTGAATTCGATCAGCCATCTTAAAGGTGTGAAAATTAGATTCATAACGAGCCTCTTTCTTTTTTAAAGTTGGCTCTTTGAT
>JAYUEN010000132.1:0-2021 GCA_043739185.1 Bdellovibrionales bacterium | reverse complement strand
ATGGAATATCAGTTACTTGAGAGACAGAAATAATGAAATATCTTTTTTTTGATACCGAAACCACAGGCCTACCCAATAAATATAAGGCCCACTATTCAGAAACCGAGAATTGGCCTCGCATCGTTCAACTCTCCTGGCTCATTGCCGATGATAAGGGAAAAATCCTAACAGAACACGACTACATCATTAAAGTCGATTTTGATATTCCAAGAGAGGCCTCTCGCATCCACGGCATAACCAACTCCATTGCTGAAAAGAAGGGCGTACGCATCAACGAAGTTCTTGAAATTTTTCTGGCTAGTCTTGAAAAAGTAGATCGTCTTATTTGCCATAATGTCGCATTTGACTTGCCAGTGCTTCAGAGTGAGCTCTACCAAAATGACTTTAGTCATGAAATCGCATTGCCAAATTTCTGTACCATGAAAAGCTCAACAAATTACTGCAAACTTCCAGGTAATCACGGATATAAATGGCCAAGGCTTGAAGAACTTTATGACATTTGCTTTGGCAAAAAAATTAAAAATGCTCACAATGCAAAAGCCGATGTTCGGGCAACTTATGAAATCTTTTATCACCTGAAAAAAGAAAATGTATTTGTACTTTGATGTAAAGTAAATTCACAATGAGTCCTTAGCCTAGGACGTTAGTAAGCCTGCGCATCTAGATCATTCAAACTTGAGGAAGTGGCGGATAACGCTAAAGTGGGTAGCTCATGGAGACAGAACTGTCTGCCTCATCGCGATCTACAATAATTTCTTTATGTTGCTCAATATTTAGATTCAAGCCCTGAGACCGGGTGGTCGTTTGTTGATCAAAATTTAAAACAGCTTGTTGTTCAAAATCATCTTTAGAAAATACGCCTAATTTAGCAAGATAGTCAGTAAGTGTGCCATTCCCATGCCGAATGATCTCTCGAAGTATCGATAAAGGGACACCATTTGCCTCCCTCTTTTCGGCGTTAAAAGCAATCATAGTGAAAGTTGCTGATGTTATATCTTTTTTTGTTCTATTCTCAATCACCCTAACCTGATCTCCCGAGCGAACCATCTTTGCGATATCATCCATGGTTAAATAGCAACTCTGATCAGTATTGTAGAGCTTCCGATTTTGATAGCGCTTAATAATTTTTATATTGCGATTTACATTTGAAAAACCTACTTCAGATTGTAACTCGGTATGACTCAAAATATTTTCTCCCGATTATAAATTCAGCGCAGAAGTTGAAAATCTTAGAACCAGTAAAGCTTAAAATATATGTTTTGACTAGTTGGAGAGTATCCTTCTGTTGCCAAAATATCGCGTCACATTATGCTTTGTTTTTAAGCGATCGTATCGCCAATTGGTCCGTTGCTGTCTATTGAGTTAACAACAAGCTAAAAGAAACTCATCGTAAAAGTTTTCTTTTTGCGGATTCACGAATTTGAGCGCCGTCTATGCTTACACGCGTCCAAGGAAGGACCTTGAGTCTCTCGATTTCAATAGGTTCTTCCGTCTCTTCGCAAACTCCGTATCGGCCTTGTTCGATGCGTGCTAGCGCAAATTCAATTTCAAGCAATTGAGCTTTCAATCGATGTTGAGATGTTAGAAATTCATTCTCGGCAAGAAGATTCATAGTTTGGTCTGCCTCATCTCCACTGCGAAGATCGAGTGATTCAAAATCTGATTTCGCAGATCGACCGAGATTCAGAAGGTTTAACTTTGCCTGAAGTAATTTTACTTTACATTCCTCGACGATTGCTGCAGTTAATTTTTGCTGTGCCATTGAACCTCTCTTGCCGCCAAGTTTTCGAACTATCCTTAGTCCACTTACTATAATTATACGGCATCTTTCAGAAAATAATAAAGTAGCGTCCATATAATGCGACCTACATCCATAGTAACGGAGTCCTACGCCTTAAAAGAATGAAACCTCTCATAGGAATTGGTATTAGACTTGAATGCGGAGATGTTTTGGAGGCTTAAATCAAACTCCGCTTGTTCAAGCGCGCTAAGAATTTGCATTTTTGGCATGGGGGCTGAGT
>JAYUEN010000131.1:0-18425 GCA_043739185.1 Bdellovibrionales bacterium | reverse complement strand
TTGTTTGAAAAACTGAATCTTCTCTATCACTTACAAAACTGACGCTAACGCTCTCATAACCCGAAGGTCGTCGGTTCAAATCCGGCCCCCGCAACCAAACCCAAATGGATGATCACAAAGTGATTAGCCATTTGGGTTTTGTCGTTTGGGCGCAGGAATTGAATCGAGGATATATACGAAGGCCGTCGGTTCACAAAAGTCGCAGGAAGCGACTTTTGAGGCGAACGAAGTGAGATCGCTGAAAGCGATCAAGCGCAGGATGCGCGCAGCCCAATCCGGCCCGCGCAGCCCAATCCGGCCCACGCAACCAAACCCAAACTAACAAAGCCTGTCGAAATTTTTATTTTGTCGAAACAGATTCTCAGGGTACAACAAACTATTCACCAAAAGAAGGGTTGTTCTCCTGAAGGAAACTGAAATCATTGAAAACCTAAACAAAATCTTAAGCAAACACTTCCCAAAGGGATTTAAGGTTTTTTTATTCGGTTCTCGAGCAACTCAAAAAAATACTCCGAATGCCGATTTTGATTTTTTAATAGATATCGGCTCACAAATTGACAAAAAGACATGGGCCACACTTCGTGAAGATATCGATCATCTCAAAACACTCTATAGTATTGACATTACCGATCGTTACAAAGCAGATTCTCAATTTCTAGAAACTATAAAAGGCGATTTAATCGATGTCTCAAAAAAATAAATTAGAATATTCTCTTAAAATGTTCTCAGATGCCATCTCCCGCTTTGGTGAAGCCTTAAATACTCCCGTTGGCGATGAAAATTCAATTGTAATTGATGCCTGCATTCAAAGATTTGAATTTTCATTTGAAATGGCCTGGAAAACTATCAAACGATTTCTTGAACACAAAGGTATTGTCACCAAGGCTCCGAGAGATTGTTTTAAAGAGGCTTTTAAACTGGGCTGGATATCAAATGACGATCTTTGGAGTCAAATGCTTGAAGACCGAAACCGAACAAGCCACACTTACAATCGTAAAATCGCAAATGAAGTTTATCTCAATCTTCCGCAATATTTTAAACACTATACTGATCTACAAAAACATTTGCTCACTCTAGTCGACCAAGCCTGATCGCACCCGCTTTCAAATTCAAGTGAATGTTAGCAAAATGAAGTATTTCGGAGCCTTTTTCAAATCAGGAACAATAATATTCTTATTTTTTTTGAAAATGCGTCGCAGTTTAAGTACCCTGTTTTACCAGTCGAACTTCATACCAGGTGCCTGGTAATTTCATAGCTTTTTTATGCTCACTCAAAACCTCAAATTCCTTTGCTCCAAGAATCCAAACTCTCGTCTTAAGGATTTCGCCAATCTGCAAATTTTCAGGCGGCATTACACTGATCATTGAAGTCGTCCCATGCTTGGTATAGGCATGGATTTCGACAAAACCAGCCAAAGCCTTGCCACGGTACCTTTCAGCTTTGATAACCCTAGTCGTTGGGGAGGCCCCTTTAGTATCACTTTCGTCTTTCATATTTCCTCACACTGCTAAACGGTAAGCCCTTTAACATCGCTCTTGAGGCCCGGCAAGGCAAGCCTGAAATCGCAGTTGCGCGATCAAGAGCGCGCCCTTATAGAGAAGAGTCTCACAATTCTGATAGCATCGCTTAAACCTGCGTGGTATTTCAAGCCGATGCAGACCAATGATGTACTCCAAAGTATTCGCTATATCCTCAATGTTAACGAAAAAGTCCTCGTAGAAATTATTGAGTCGGCGGGGTATTTGGTAACTTTAGATGAGATGATTTCATATCTAAAGAATGAAGATGATTTGGGCTACGAGCTTTGTCCTGATGAAGTCATGGCTTATTTTTTAAACGGTCTCATTGTTTATAAGCGAAAAAATCTTGAGGGCCGTACTCCTCAACCCATTGAAACACCTATGACGAACAATATTGTTTTAAAAAAAATTCGCGTGGCTTTTGAACTCAAAGACATTGATTTAATGAGCTTGATTGAAAAAACCAGTCATTTGAAAATCACCAAATCAGAACTCAGCGCTTTTTTTCGCAAAGCGGATCATCGCAATTACCGAAATTGCGGCGACCAATATCTGAGAAACATTTTAAAAGGCCTTGCCTCTCAATAATTGAGACGTTGGCATTCGCACAATCAAAATTAGTTCATTCAATATCTCGAGTGACTTTTGCTTTAGACGAAATGCTTTTGCCTAACGTCTATCTTGAATTGGTTTTGTACGCCGATCCTTAAGATGAGTATTTGCCCAGAACTTCATTTTCTTGTATTCTAAAACCTAAAAATCAAGCCCTTGGAGGCCCCAATAAGGCTCTCATTTTGGCCTTCACACCATGAGTCCCTCTCAGCTATAAGAGTTGCCAGCGAAATGCTTCCCAGGCCGACCTCCAATACCAAGTTTTGCAAGAAATTAAATTTTGTTGAATGCTCAAGAAGCAAAAAGAGTGCATTAGCTCAACAATTTCGTTAAAGTTATATCTTTGGAGGCCCGCTATGTCTCAAAGTGCAAAAACAGAAAATAAGTATTCGCCACCAACGGATGTGAAGTCCGCACTGGCACAATTCAAAAAACCCAAAAAAGTTGTTGTGACCGCGGGTATGCCCTATGCGAATGGCCCCTTGCATTTGGGTCACCTCGCCGGGGCCCACGTCCCTGCTGATATTTACGCTCGTTGGATGCGAATGTTAATTGGCGCTGAAAATGTCTTGTTTGTGAACGGAAATGATGATCACGGTTCAACAAGTGAGGTCGCTGCAGTAAAAGCCGGTAAGTCGATCCGTGAATTTATCGATACTATTCATGAAGCTCAAAAACTGACTTTGAAAAACTATTCGATTCAAACTGATGTCTTTACCGGTACCTCTCGCCCTGAAACTTATGCGTATCACGAAAAGTATTCGCAAGATTTTTTACGCCGTCTTTTTAAAAATGGACTTTTAGAAAAGCGCATCACCAAGCAGTGGTTTGATCCAAAAATGAAGCGCTTTTTGCAAGATCGCTTTGTACGCGGGACTTGCCCGAACTGCCAAAATTCTGAAGCCTATTCAGATGAGTGTGATTCGTGTGGAACGCAATTTGATCCGAGTCAGTTAAAAGATCCACGCAGTCAGCTGAGTGATGCCAAACCAGAATTGAAAGATACCGCTCATTGGTGGCTTAATATGTGGAAGGTTGCGGACCCCTTAAAGGCCTGGATTGAAACCAAGCAAAAGGCCTGGCGCTCAGCCGTCGTGCAAGAAGTGATCAATACCGTTTTGATTGGTTGCCGCTTTGAAAATCAATTTGAAGACAAATACAAAGAAATCAAAGACACTCTACCAAAACACAAATCACGATATGTCCCCGGGAAAAAAGTAGAATGCCTGTTTGATACCAAAGCCGATCTTGTAAAAGCGCAATCAACTCTTGAGTCGGCGGGAATTCAATCACATACCACAGATAAATGGGGCTATCGCCCAATCACTCGAGATGTGTCCTGGGGCATTCCGGTTCCGCCAGAGCTTGACCCGGATATGAAGGGCAAAACTCTTTATGTTTGGCCCGACTCGCTTATTGCCCCAATTGTATTTACCCAAGTGGCACTTGAGAAGTCTGGGCGTAAGTCAGAACAATACAAAGAATTTTGGTGTGATCCGGAAGCGACCGTCGTGCAGTTTTTAGGTCAAGATAATGTTTTCTTTTATGTGATCATGCAGGGATCGATGTGGTTGGGACAAAAAAATGATTTACAGCAGTTGCCAGTGAAGGGTGATCTGCAAATGACAGAAATCTTAAGCGTCTTTCACCTAATGGTGAACGGCGAGAAAATGAGTAAGTCAAAAGGCAACTTCTATACCGGAGACCAATTGCTTGAGATGGGCTTTTCACCTGATCAAGTTCGATATTATTTAGCAATGTTGAGTCTCCCCGTGAAAGCATCGAATTTTGATTTTACACATTTTGCTGAGCGGAATAAATTCTTAGCAGGCCCCATGAATGCCGTATTTGAAAAACCCATCTCAGCCTGTCATTCAAAATTTGATTCAAAAGTTCCGGAAGGAAAGCTAATCGGTAAAGCCGAAGTTGAAACCTTAAAGCTCGTACAGTTGTATCTTCGCTCGATGCAAAAAGGTGATTACTCAACGCTTTTGGGTCAAATTGAAAACTATGGGCGCCAAATTAATTCTCTATTTTCGCAATTTAAGCCACATGATGATCGCGCGCCTGAGGCTGAACGAAGAGATGCCTTGTTCACCTGCTTTTATGTACTTAAAAATTTAATGATTTTGCTTACCCCTTTTGTTCCGCAAACCATGAATGAGCTTCGCAAATCCTTAAATTTGCCTGAAAATATTTTGCGCGCAGAGGAACTCGGCACAGGGCTTCCGGCTGGGCATTTGATCAATGCGAAAGTTACTTATTTTCCTGATGTTGTTGGCGAGGCTAGAGTTGAAAACAATTAAACTATTAATTTCTAAATGCAATAATTTATTGAAATTTGCGAGCCCGAGACACCGGGGTGATCGATATGCACAGAATTAAGTGCGGCATTGTACTCAAACTGTGAGTCTTGACCATCTACTTTGATATGAATGCAACTAACAGACTTAGGCTCGTGACTTAAATTGAAATCGTATACGAAGTTGAATTTATGTTGCATTAAATTTCCGATTGCTGAAAGACCATTTTTCACACCCGCTGAATCTAAATTCATATCGATAATAGCTTCGCAAGTCGTAGGGTCCATACAGCCATTGGCCGCCATTACAGTTTCGACATAACCCCAACCATATTCTTTTTCATTTGACCCTGCTTGCTGGGACTTACTGGGATATAAAACTCCTGAAACAAGTAAAGGTCGATCGCCCTGCAAATTTCTGAGACTTGCCAAAACTGAATTCGCATCAATCAATGGCGCTTGGCAATCTAAAACTTGAGTAGCTTTTGCTGCTGACCAATCCGAGTCAGTCATGGGATTACTATCTGGCTCACCGCAAACATCGGCCTCGTTTGCTATAAAGACAACAGCAAGTGAAGAATCACTGCGAAAAAATCCGTGACTTCGATTTTGCTGTAAATGACCAGAATCAATAGATGTAAATATAGAAGCCAATCCTTCTTCTTCTGTACCCTCATCACTGACACTTGCACTTGGGAGACTTGAAAAGGTCGCGGTGAGATTCGTCTGCATATCTGCTAATGCTAAAGTGCTCGAGCTCAGAACCGCCACTCCATTTGCTCCAAAAAGCACCCCACTGGTAGCAACTGACCGGGGCGAATGCGAAGGAATGACTGAGATTTGAAAATCTGAATTATTTGGGAGCTCACCAACAAAAGAGCTAATTCCTTGCACGATACTCGGGATCACGGCTTGCAATGAAGCCGAAGAGTTGACCATAAATAAAATGTCTAATTTGTTGTTCACTTGAGGTGGACTTTGAATATAGGCATCAAGAACCGTCCCATCGGGTAAGATCTGCCCAATACCCTGGAGCTTATTTATGCTTGGACTGAAATTGATTTGCGCACAATTTTGAAATATGAGAAATGAAAAAAACATTATTGTAAAAAAATGTCCTCTGGCTAAATGCTGCTTATTTGAATTTAAAAAATATTTCGCATTCACTTTTTTCATCTCAAAAACCTGTCTCATTATGAGTTGATTTCTATTTAGCTCTCATATTGTATTATCAATATTTATTGCAGCGTTCATGCCCACCTAAGTGCTCAAAATTAAGAAGAAAGCTTAAGTACGAATGAAGACTTGACACCTGAAACGCCATATTGCAGTTTTTTGAAATTTCAAAAATTACATTGTCTCCAATTGATACACTGTTTGGCAGTTTCGTTCTCGGGCCTCAGCTGCCGTTAACCGTAGGCCGATTGCCCGGCCCTGAAGCTTTCAACATTTTGCCAAGCAAATACGGAAAGAATAAAAGCTATAATGAAAGTCAGATCTATTTTTCCTCTTTTGGATTTACAAATTTCAAAATAGATTCATAAATCAATTCTGGATGATCTTCGAAGGCGTGGTGCCCGGCATTTTCGATAAATTCAATTTCAGCATTCGGAAGCATTTTTTTTAACTCTAAAGGAATGCTTTTGGGCACAACCTTATCTGATAGACCGTGAATAATTTTAAGTCTCAATTTGTCATTTTTATTGAGGTGTTTTAAGGCTTCTGGAATTTCAGGATGAGCCAAAATATTTACTGATTTTAAAAAACATTGCCAGGCCTCTCCACGATCACGAAATGGAAGCATATAGGCGTTTACCACATCACGAGTTACGAGCTCAGACCGATTGATAGCTCTATGCACTGCCACCTTCATGCTTATGCGATTGATAAAAAAATGAAGAGGTAAAAGCAGGGGTAAAAGTGGTCTGTAAAACTTGATAAGACTATGATCTGTTGGCGGTGATATACAAATAACTTCCGAAATATTTTTTGGGCGCGTCTTTAGCATCCAAAGCGCGATGAGAGCTCCCATTGAGCTACCGATCAGCATATAGTCTTTGATCACTATTGAATCGATAAAATCAAGTAAGTATACGCTGACATTTTCAAGATCATAATTGAATTTAAGATTTTTTTCAGAGCGACCGTGTCCCGGCAAATCGATCGCTGTGACTCGAAAATTTCGCGCCAGCAAAGGCATCAAGGAACGCCAAATAAAAGTCGATGCTCCAATACCATGCAGGAGCACGATATCTCTGCCCTTCCCAACTTGATCGTAATGAATTTCGAGATCGCGAAAACTTTTAAAGTGAGAGCTTACTTCAGGGTAAATAAGGAATTCTTTTATTTCCGATTGACTTGCGGGCGTTGGCCTTAAAAACCAAATAAGACCAACTATAAATATTAAAAATAAAAATATTAAAAAATACACAAAATCTCCGCTAGTCTATTTACTTAGGCCTCGAAGTATCCAAACATCACCAACATAGCCTAAGAAAATTCCTAAAATCATCAGGCCACCTAGATTTTTCATTGGATCAAAGTATCCGGCAAAAAAGACACTTGACGCCATCATCATACAAATTGAAATGGCAAGAACTGCCGGGCCGACAAAGCTTACGCTCTTTTGCATTTGATGTCCGCGCTTTGAATAGAATAAAAATTGAATTGCATTGTCGCCAGCGAGTCCAACAATGATTGAAGCAATCATACTTGTAATATAAAAGACGCGAAACTTAAAAATATAAAAACAAACCAGCAAAGCACAGGGCCCCCATATACTTGAAAGTGCCAAACTCCAAAAAGCTTCAGGTCGCAGTGCCAAACAAAGCCAGAGCAAAATAAATAAAACCAGAAAAAGACTCAAACCAAGACTTTCATAAAGAGTTGATAGAACGCGCTCGCCGAGTTCTCCGTAGGAGACTAAGCTTCCGGCCAACCAACACTCTTGTTTGGGACAAAGTGCGTTTACCTTGAGCCGAAGGCTTTTAATATCTGAGATATCAAGATTTTTGACATAGAGAATTGCTCTCGTTTGCTCACCGCTAGGTCCAAGGCGGTGGCCAATGGCATTGCCTTCAATAAAAGAATTGAGCCAATTCTGCATTTCAGAACTCAACTGCGATGTCATAAAATCTTTTACTGCATAGACATCTTCACTGTGACTTACTAGAGGATCGGCTTTTATCTTTTCGATAACGCTTTTATTAAATTGAGTTTGATCATGTTCTGCAAAAACCAGACTCAATTGACTCCGCCAGCCGCGCGTCTGCTCGATCATATCTAGCCCCCGGCGCGCAGGATGAGAGGGGGGCAATAATCTCTCTGGAGAATCCGAAACTTCTAAATGCGAAAAAGAAAAAAGAGCAAAAGGAATGACTAAGAGTGAGACCAGTGCAAAGATTTTTTTGGGGCGAAAGCCGATGAGCCAAGTTTGACTGAGGTCTAAAGATTTTTTTGGATTTGTCCAGATTCGCAATTTACTAAAACTTTGCATCAGTGCAGGTAAAAATATAAAAAGCACGATCCATTCAACGAGCGCTCCGACTGCGGACCAAATTCCAAATCGCCTGACAATTCCCAAGTCGGCAAAGGCTAGAGAGCCAAAACCTATCATGGTGGTCAATGAGGTAAAGAAGCTCGGTAAAAGCACACGCGAAAACGCCCTTCGCCAAGACCACTTCTTCATAAAATGCGAAAGCAAGACAAAATCTTCAAGAGAACTTACGAAAAACATCAGAGAAAGGGAGCTCGAGAGAACATCTATCGGATGACCAAAATACGCCATGCCACCATAAACCAAAAGAGAAACCCAGGTGACCAACTGTAAAAAAATAAAACTGCTGATAAAGCTACCCATGAGAAGTCGAAACAAAAAGACAATTACCAGACTCATGAGGCCATTTAAAAGTGGCATAGACTCATAGCCTTTATGCAAATGATACTGAAATATTCCGTCACCAACCCAAATACCGATTAATTCTGGATGAACTTTCTGTACAGAGTTTTCAAAGTCGGCTTGCAATTCATCAACCATTTTTGCATTGAAACTTCCGAAGAATGATTTTTTTCTTGAATTATTCGAAGGATAAATGAGAATACCGATATCTGATCCATCTTTTGCAGTGAGGGCTCCGACCCACGGGCTTTTCATAATTTTCATAAAGGCTTGATCAATTGCTTCAGATTCAGAAGAAACGCGATCAGCACAATTGATATTTAGTATTGGGGAAACTTTGAAATGCGTTTGTGTTTCCGTGGGCCACATTAGCCCAAATGTCGAGACAATAGCTTTTACGTCCGAGCGAGAATCAGCTAAATCATTGACCCATTTGAGACTGGTGCAAAGCTCTGCTTTGTTAAGACGAGTCTGGTCCTTTCGTCGAATAACAATAAAAATCTCATCTTGATCAAAAAAGTTTTTCTTAAGTTCTTTGAGTTGTTGATAGGTTTTAAAATCCTTATCAACCAAATCATCAATACTCATTAGCATATGCATTCGCGGCAACAGCATACATGAAATGCTTAATACAATACCCAGCAAGACCAAAGTCCAACGAGGATGGCGAATTGCAAAAAGATGACCGCATCTTAAGTATTTATGAATCAGTTTGACGCAAATGAGACTGAAACGCTGCAAATGTTTAATAGACTTTCCCCAAGAATAAAATGCCAGTCTATTCTATTCTTCAATAGACGCGCAATTGGTTTTTCTATTAAGATAATGTGGTCGCATCTAAACAAAATTTTTCAAATAAATGGGGAGAAACTCATGAAGCCTAATCTGCGAAACTCTTGGCAGCGCAATTTGTGGTACAAAAACATTTTGACCTGTGCAACTTGTGCAGTAGCGGGATTACTAATCAATGTGAACCCCGCTATTGCTGCAACTAAAAAAGCACCTCTTGAATTTGAAGTCCAAATGGAGGACGCGCCGACCTTCAAAGGTGGCTATTCCTCAGACGGATACAAAGAGGAACTGGCAAGTGCAAAAAAATATTCGGAGCGAAGCATTGCAAGCACGGACCGCGATCCGAACACCGTACTGACCGAGAATTTTCGAAATATTGAAAGTTCGTTTATCGGCGGCTCAGTATATAAAGATGGTAAAAAAATGGCTGATATCCCTGGAGCAAAAAGCTCAGAAGAAATTTTCAATTTGCTCAATGATCTCGAAAAAGAATTTAAAAGCGGTAAATTTGATGCGACTCCAGATGCAAAGCTATTAGCTGTTCAACTCTTAATGCTCAAACCTTTTCGCGGATTTATTTATCGATCGCGAAATATTTTTGAAGCCGGTAATAAGAGAACGATTGCGGCCCATGCATGGGCGGTATCCATTTTGAGATTTATGGCCGCAGGAATTGAAGTTTATCTTCCCACTCCCCAATGGAAGGCCGCATTTAATTTCATGGTCGAGCCTTATTATAAAAATCAAGACAATGGGTGCGAACTCCCATCTACTTCTAAAAAATCGGATACGAAAAAGTGGATTAAAGGTCGATGCGATATGGTCGATGGCCCAACTTTTCAAGCTTGGTTGCGCGCGGAAGTACTTCCGCAATTGATCGTATTTAACGATACCGTTTCAAGCATGAATTTTTCAACTAAACCTGTTTTTATGGACAACCAAATTCTTTATGGTAGCGCCAATTTCACTTCGAGTCGTGACCGCTTGGTTCGCATTGGTGAATCCGAAAGATTTATGCTGCTTTCTAGCATACAAGCATCTATGAGTGGACTCTACGGAATGGAAGCCTTTAGCTTCAGAGGGCTGTTTGATAGTATCGATAAAATTTCATCGGTCTACGGCTTTCAAGCCGCATTCTCAACAGACTATGCAACCTCTGAACAAAGATACAATGCCATTAAAGCCCATCCAGATCTCTTTCGTCTTAAAACTGAAATTGGTAAAGATAAATTAAATAGCTATTTATCAAATAGTTATGAAAGTTTGAAAACATCGGTTCAAAATGCCTATTTCTCTTGGGTAGCACTCAGAGATCACCAAAACGAAACCGATCTTCAAGAAAATTTATTTGATCCGAGAGCGGTAGCTCCTTTTGCTCGAATATTGAATACCGGATTTGGAAATGCCTTTGGAACAGTTGGTATTAGTCCCCCAACAATTGACAAATCAAATCAAGCCGCAAAAGAGATCGAAAACGGAGAGATTTTCAGTGCCGTTATTAATAGTGAAAAATTAGTAGTTCACTTAAAACGTCTGTATACGGATCCGCCTGCGAACCTTCAAGATTTTTTGCCCACCTATTGCAATCAAGAAAGCACTCACGAAACAAAAGCGGTTGAAGGTGGCATTGCATCTTACCGCAACTACAGAAGGGGCCGCCCGGAGCATTGGCAACAAGCAATCTATGCAAAATACTTTGACGGAGTAAGCGACGACTCAAAGTCTATTGAGCGTATTTCAAGAATCCTGTCGCAGTCTTGGGGCGGCTTTATGCTCGGAATTCCTCTCTCGATGATGATGATGTAATATGACTTTCAATTGCGTATTGAAGGAGAAAGTTCCTTCAATGCGCAGTTCATTTCTGGATAGAGTTCAAGACTACCCAAGGTTCGTCCCATTACTTGGCGACTATAGGTTGCTTCCTGATAGGCCTGATTTTTTCTTAAAGTTGGCAATTCATTGATAAGTTTTTTGTATACAAGCTGATGCTCAGCTTGTTCTTTAGCTAATTTTATTAAAATTCGCTTGGCAATTCTTCGCGGTGATTTATAAGCCCTGAAAATCAATTGTGTAAGTTTGGCGCAAAGTCTTTTTTGCCAAAAGAATTTAGGCTCATAAAAAGCTTTTAATAAATATTGGTCAATTTGAAGATGTCGGCTTTCATCAATCATGTGTAGGGCATGGGCCTTTGCAAACTGGGCATCTACATTTGAATGGCCCATATTATCTTGGCACTTTTTGTACATTTGGCTAAAATGAATCGTCTTTTCTTCAAAAAAAATAGCAAGCCACACCCAAACTAAAAATAAGTTTGGAAACCGAATGAGAGCTTCAAAAAATAATTTACTCCCAAGACTCAATTTAAAATAGTTAAAGTCACGACTTTCAATGTGAGAAGTTTTATAGGTTTCAGGATCAGCTAGGTTTAACAATTTACCAAAGAGCTCTGAATGCCTAGTTTCTTCATTGGCGAAGTTTTCAAGACACTTTTTAAGCGTCTGATCTTGAAGTTTCGGCATGAGGCGGGCAATTACTCTGCATAATAATTCCTGTTCAAACCAAATGAATTGCTCACAAATCGCAAGCGCATATTTCTGATTAATCGCTAATTTTTGATCACTGTTCAATAGTCGATAAGAAGAAAGAAATGTGAGTGCAAGCATCGACTCTGGCATCCAAGAGATGCTGTGATCTACTTTTTTGGTCCAATCCATATCATCGAGTGAAAACGTCCGTGTTAAAGCTTGCGCATTTAAACTTTGCAAACTCTGCGACTTCGGTCGTAAATTATTTCGAGTCAGGTTTTTTTCATTGAGTATTTCCACTTAAATCGCCTCCCTCAAACTTCAAGCTCTTGCTTATGTCTTATTTCTGATTTTTGATATGCTTGATCTTTGGATTGCAAAAGCCTCACTTCACCAGTCGAAGCATCAAAGTGAACCAAATCATCTGTCTTGAGCAATTGGCAAATATTTTTCAAACCAACAATTGTTGGAATTCCTAATTCACGTGCGACAACAGCTGAATGTGACAATAGCGAGCCGCGCTCAACGAGTAATCCTGACAATTGTAGAAATAGCGGTGTCCAGCCAGGATCTGTTCTTTCAGTTACTAAAATTTTTCCTTTTAAATCTATATTTTCATTTGGCGAAGTTAAGACAACCACCCGGGCCTCTACGATGCCAGGAAAACACGCTTGGCCCTTTAGGACTAGTTCTGAGCTCAATGCGGTTTGAGCTTGTTTTTGAATTTTATTGCCAAAACTTTTAATTTGCGGACTAGGTTTTAGTTCTGACCAACTTTGATATTGTTTCTTGCGAGTCTCAACCAATTCTAAAAGATTTTCAAAGACTGCCTTACGGTGTAAGAAATCGTCAATTTCGTCGCATTTGAGATAAAAAATATCACGCGCATTTTGCAATTCACCCATTTCAAAAAGTCGTTCGCCTATAGCTAAGTTAAGAGATCGAAATAGTCCAAACGAACGGGTGCGATCGAGTCTCATGGCTTCACGATAAGCAACGGCCCTGCGAAAATTTTTGAGCTGGGCCTTGAATAAAAGAAGCGAAAGGCGACCTCGCTGATTTTGCAAAGAAGTGAATACCTCGACTTCAGCTTTTTCACGCAATTCTTTTTGTCTGATTTTAAAGTTTTTAAGCGTTACGTTGGCATCAAAAAAATAGCTTTTTAAAATTCGAAGCATAAAGCTTCGATCTTGACGCAAACTTAGCGTTTCAAGCTTGAGCTCACCAGCCACCCTGTCCCCGTATAGAGAAATAAATGTCTCGACTTTACTTTGAGACTTCGGAAAATTTTCGAGTTCACGCCAAAACTTTTCATCCACATTGCAAAGGAGGTGCGTTAAAGTCTTTGCCTGCTGCTCAGGCACAAGCCGAAGCTCTTCAACAATATCGATGAGGCTTTCAGTGGGCCTGATACTCTCTAATTCAATACCCACCAGCAAATCAGGCAACAAATTTACGCATCCAATCTTTTCGAGTGATCTGCGAACCCTCCCCGAGAGCATCATGACATAAAAGTCATTGAGAATTGGCGCATACCAATTATTGAGAATTTTATTTTTGGTTTTCTCGTGGAGCTCAAATAATTGATAGGCGCTGAGCCAACGCAGATTCTCGATTCGAACTTTCGCCACAGTCTTTTGAAAATCCAGTCGAAACTTTTTTACTCTTGAATCAATGCGAAAAAATTCCCAACTGAGTTTGGTCATGAGCCTGATCATCTCTGGCAATCGTTGTAGCTTTTGCATTTTACTAAGTTTTAGATCCAAGATAAAATCGACAGGGGTTTCAAGCCCCATCATTTGTTCCATATCTTTTTTATTGCGACCAAAGTTGGGAAGAAACAAAAGCCCGGCGTACCAACTATTGATATTGTAATAGACTCTACCTTGAATCAATCCCAACATCTGTTGATGTCTGACATCTTGGCTGGCAATGACCTCTTGGCTAAAACCCATTACCTGCATAATTTGACGATAAACATGAAAATAAATTTGCTTTGCATAGCTAAAGGTAAGCGGCAGAGTGAGTCCATTGAAGCTCTCTTGAATATTTGAGTTATCAAATACATATTCTTTCTGCTCAGACCGATCAGGTCCTAACCCGGTAACGGGTCGCATTTGCACAATCCAAATTTTATCTCCTTTGATGACCCACTCAACATCGACATATGAATCTTGCCAGCAAGTGAGCTCCTTTCCGATCTTTACAAGCCGTGAAATCTGCTCAAAATTCAAAGAAGATTTATGAATTTTTGAAGTCTCTACTTTTTGCGAAGCGAGACCAATTTCGGCAAATTTAAGTTCCGACTCTTTCGCCACAATCTTACTTGTATAAGTATTATCAATGGGATCAACGCTAAATTCATCACAATCGTAAAGTCCGCCAACCACGGCTTCGCAGGCCCCGTAGTTTGAAGAAATTAAAAACCTCCTGCGATTGCCGTCTCTGGGATCAGCACTAAAAAGTACTCCGGCCACATCGGCTTCGATCATGACCTGCAAGATCACCGCTACTTGTGGCTTCCAGCTATTACTCTCAATGCCTTTGGCATTGAGATAGGATTTGAGCCTCAAACTCTGAGAACTCAAAACACATTTTTCAATTGCCTCGATGACGTCTTGAATTTGGGTCAAATTTGAAAAGGATTCTAGTTGACCAGCGAAGGACATTTCCTTGCTGTCCTCTCCACACATTGAAGATCTCACAATAAAATTTCGAAACCCAAATTGCCGTTGTTGCTCCATCCATCCTTGAATCTCTTCAGGATCACCCGGCAGCCATTTTAAAACAGAGTTCCTCTCTAAAGTATTGTTCAAACGCTCAGCAATAGTTTCAGTCTCTAAAATACAAAAGGCCGGCACCAAATATCCGCGCCGCGCGAGCTCAATCAATTGATATGCTTTCCCTCCACAACTCTGAGGCGAAGCCATTTTCAAAGAATTTTTTAGTGGAATCAATAACACTGGCAATCTCCCAATCGTTTTTTAATTTTTAAGAAGCGAATTTAATTCTTGATCTAAAACATGTAGAATTCTCTTCGCCATTTTATAGCTTGGCTTAAGAAAGCTCATGTGCCGAAGGCTCTCGGCAATCGAATAAATAGGAAACCGACATAAAAGCAAATCATAGACTGCGAATCGACATCCCTTTAACCATAGCTTCTCATCTAATTTTTCACCTGACTGCGCCTCTAGTTGCTTTCTATGAAAGCTCAGCCATTGCAAAATTTTCTGGTCATTCACTTCGGGTTCAAGACAAAAAGCGAGTAATTCTACAAGGTCTCTTTGCGGCAAGTGAATGCTCGCAAGCTCCCAATCATAAGCTACCAGTTCAAGTCGCGAATTATTTCTTCGAAAGGCCAAATTTCGAGGATTGAAATCATTGTGTACTAGCGTCTGAGGCATAGCTTCAATTTCAGACCACATCGCAATTTGAAACGGCAAATTGGACTCATGAAAAACCAAATCATCAACTGAAAACCAATCAAATGCCACCCGATGGAGATTCCTTGCAAGCTCTAAATAAACTTCACTTAAGCGTTGGGCTCTATCGAGATTCATTCTTAGAATCCATGGCTGGCTGGCAATATTCTCAAATCGATTTAGAAAATGGGCATGCACACCACTGATATTTTGAATCGCAGTCGAAATATATTCGTCACTCCAGAGATCTCGCTTTTCGACAGCGCCAAAAAGCTCTAAGCCCTGCAAAAATTCTTGCGCGATAATATAGGTGCTAAGTTTTGAATTATTTACGGTCCCGAGAGTTTTTGGCATTATTTTTTTCAGGGCCGGAACTTGCATTTCAGCAATTTCAATTTCACGAATATGAAATTGCTGAAAGGGATTGTCCTTTTGTGAACTCTTAAGCAATTCAGCAAGTCCCGGAGAACTCATTCCTGCCATCACCTCAAGAGCCAACAATAATTCTTTGTCAGAGACTTTCGATTTTAAGAAAATCTTCTGTGGCTTTTGCGAACGCGAACGGCGAAGCACAAAGGGCCAAAGGCCGCAGGGACGCTTACTGATTTGAGAGGTTAAATCCATTATTAAACTGCCTTCGCATTGATATTCCTCATCTGCGTAAGCTTCTAGTACTTGACCCAATTCTTCGTCGGGCGCTAAAAAATGATTAAAAAAACTAGCTGTCAAATCAGATTTTTTAAGCCAATGCTCGACTCGATTTCGACCCAATCTTTCATGAGCCAGGGCAAATTGTCCGCCGGCCAAAGCCGAAGCTGTCGAGAGTTCGAGTGCTAAACAAAAGCCGGCAATGCATTCTGCAAAATTTTGAATTTGCCCGGCACCTTGGCAATTCATAAACTCTAGCATTTGCTTTTGTGCAGGTAATCCGGTCCCACCGCCAACTGTGCCAATCACAAGATTTGGCAGGAGCAAACTCAAATACAATCCTTCGGGTCGTTTTTCAAAGTGCAACTGTGCCGTACTGGATTCATGAATGCATGCGATGTCTTGCCCCGTCGCTGTGAAAATTCCTGCAATAACATTTGCCACATTGATATTAAAACCGTGAGTACCTGTCAAAACGGCACTCGATTGGCACTGCGAGAAATAGCGCGCTATATCTTCAGAGTTTGATCCCAATACTCTATTGATGACGGACTCAGGCACAAGAGCATCGGCAATGACTTCGACCCCACGGCCTACAATAGCTGAAATATAGGAGTGCTTTTTATCCGTACTGAGATTGCCGTCAATTAAAAAGTGCTTGATGAGCTTTGGGTATTGTTTTGAAAACTCTGAGATGATCCAGTTGCAGAGGTTCCAAGTGCAGAGAGTTGTCATATTTTGCCCAGAAGCATCGCCAGTTTCAAATACAAACCGAATATGCAGACAAGGCGGAATCAGTCTGCAATCGACCTCAAGTAAAATCGCATGACTTGAAAATTGTCTCGCCTTAAGTTTAATTTGATTTTGTCTTTGTAATATCCAATTTTTGAGAATGAGAGATTGTTCAGCGTTGCCACAATCAAAGAACGGAGAACGCTGCATACGTTGCTTGAGCGCGCGCGAAAAAACTCCACCGGACATTCCGAGTGCATGACAACCACGATTGATTGAAGACAAAAGCGCGCCTTCAGTTGTGGCAATTGGCGCAAAGGCTTCGCGCTCACCATTTGTACCGCGCAGAAGAAGTGGGCCGGCCGCGCCTAAGGGAATTTCGACTGCGCCAATGAGACATTCAATATTGCCTCTTAACTCCGTTGGATCAAGGCGCATACTCCTTATTTCGCTCATAGAGCTTCCGTAGTTTTCAAGTTGATCAAGGCGTTGTTGCCTGGCGATCTCAGTATATACTGAGCGTTTTAATATATGCCTCGCTTTGGTTTTAGTATTGGCTTTCGTCTCAATGGCTTCGGGTGATTTGATTTTAGAAAAATTGAACAAAACTTTCCTCCCCTGCTCTGCCATCTCATGAGATGCAATGGACTAGTCAAAAGCCTATCCTTGCGATGCTAACATAGCTTCATTTGATAAGGCTTCTAGACCTTTGACTGGATTTTTCTTGAGCAGAAATTTATCAAAGTCTAGTCTAGAACATTGTGCTAATTTTCAAGTATGGAAATACAAAAATCACCCTTACTTGAAACCTGGGATCTACAAGAGCTGCGATACTCATTTGTATGGGAAGATTATAGACAAATTTTTTCAGGGCTTGCCCTATTACCAAAGAATTCAACCCCGAACCCTGCTTCTGCCAATCGAATATTAAGCATCGGAAGTGCGGGCGACAATGCCATTTCGCTCCTTTTAACTGACGCTGAAGAAATTTGCGTAATTGATTTGAGTTTTGCTCAAATTGCTTTGATTGAACTCAAACTTAAAGCCATCAAACTCCTGAATCACCAAGATTTTTTACAATTGATGTTTGCATATGACGAACGAAAAGCCCTAAATCAATATCAGAAAATACGGTCTTCGCTCAGTCGAGAGACTTTAAACTTTTGGGATTCAAAAGAAAAAATCATTCAAGGTGGGCTACATTATCAAGGTAGATTGGACCTCTATTTTGTAAAGTTTCGCCAAAAACTAAAGTCTTTGTGGAGCACTGAGGCCTATTTAAAAATGTTACATACCGACTCACTTGCTGAGCAATTCAGAATATTTTCTCAAGCCGATTTGAGTACGCTCGCAAATCTAGTAGGACAATTTTTCTCACGCTCAGAGTTTTCCCGTCAAGGTCGCCATGAATCACAGTTTAAGTTTGTCGAACAAGAAGATTTAGGCTCAAAATTTATGAAGAATTTTATGAGTTTGATTGGCAAGCAGCTCATTTCAAAGAACCCCTATCTTTTTAATTTTTTAAGTGGTGGCCCGCTACTGAATGAATCCTCACATCCACTTTGGGTTGAAGCAAAATACTTAAAAATTCAAGCAAGCTTGCGCCAAAATCCCAATCGCCTTACTTTCCTCAGAGCTTCTTTAGAAGAATTTTTACAAACCAGTTCAAGCGCTTTTGATTTTATGAATTTATCTGATATTTTTGAATACTTAAGCGATGAAGAAAGTCAGTCTTTATTTTCACAAATTGCCAAGCGGCTTCATAAAGGTGGAATACTCGCCTATTGGACCCTCTTTGTTCCTCGCTTGGCAAAATTACCAGAACTTTCGTATTTGGAAAAAGAATCAAAGGCGATGAGCACGCAAGATAGTACTTGGTTTTATTCAGGCTTTCACCTTTTCAGAAGTCAATGAGACCGCAGCTTGCTCTCATTGAATGCAAAAGTTCCCCCTGTCCTCTGTCAGTCTATTGA
>JAYUEN010000130.1:0-2033 GCA_043739185.1 Bdellovibrionales bacterium | reverse complement strand
AGGAGTAATCTTCCTTTTATTTAGGAATCGACAAAACTCTTCATCCGAAAGGTAAAAATGAAAAAGATATTTGCGGCGATTGGTAGCGTGCTTTTGGTGACTCTCAATTTAATTCAAATAAAAATTCTTAATACTACCGCCGCTCAACATGAGATTTCTAAAGGGCCTAGCGAAGGCGCAGCAAATTGTCTCCCCGGTGGCCAATAATTCGTTCAAATCAATTTCAAAAAGATCAGTTCAATTATTAGCACTTGCCTGTTTACTGCTAGTCATTGCTGGATTGTCTTTTTTTGGAGCCAGAACCATTAAACTGCTCAACTCAACAGCACCCTTCAAGGCCATTTACTTTCTTCAACAATTTAAGGAAGGTCCCGAACTTCTTGACCCCTTAAACACCGAAACTGTTTGGGAATACTATCTACTTGAAAACTTATCGTGTGGCTTAATAAGAGACTCAAAAACATCAGCCTCTGGCTACGCAGGGTGTTTGGCTGAAAGATTTTACCAGCCGAATCCAAATACATGGATTTTTAAAATTCGAAACCTTTCATGGAGCGACGGCTCTGAAGTTTCAAAATTTGAAATCGAAACTTGGATAACTCAACTCCAGAAAAAAAATAGTAGACATATCCAATTCCTGAAAACTGCCGACAGTGTTTCATATGATCCAGAATCAAGAGAACTTAGGATTCACTTTCCTACCCCAGATCCAGGAATGGTTTTACACGAACTTTCACTTGCAGATGCAGGTCTTTTTCCGACGGACTATCGGTTAAAAGGCTGGAAACGAGTTATTGGCCCTTATAGCGTTGCGAATTGGGACAAAAGCTCGAACCAACTGTTTTTATCCGCAAATAAATATTCGCCGTTATACAGTCCTGACATGCCCCAATTTCTAGAACTACGTGAAATGACTGACATAAACTTAAGGAAACACTACTTTAAATCTATAGACGTCGACTTGATCCCTCTTGGAGCACTTGCAGATATTGATCGAGTTAAAGATCTACTACCAAACGCACCACAAATTTATTTGTGTCACCCAACTATGATCTTATTTTTTGCATTTAATAAAAGTAATCAAATGACTAGTGACCCATTGGCTAGAACAGAATTCGCAAGGATCATCGAAAGTGTTCGATCTAATTTCGACACCAGTTCAGAATTTCAATCCACTTTAAAAATTGAAACCCAAATGATTCCTGAAGGTTTTAACGGGCGCCTCAATCCATATAATGAAAAGCAACCAAATGAAAGCTCTGTTTTAAAAGGCAAAAATTTAAAATTACGTTTAACTTCTGCCTTTAGGAACAAAAATTCAATCTTGGAAAATTTGAAGACGAGTTTTGCAAAATCAGATATTTCTTTAGATATTCATTTTTCTGATAGTTATCTTGATCCTGATAAAGATGATTTCGCTTTTTTATCTGCTTTTGTCGGCAATCAACTCGACCCCTCGGGTTCTTGGTCCTTTTTATTGTATTCACCTCAAGGTGTTTTATTTCCTTGGCTCCCAAAATTGGATTCTCGTTTTAGCGACTTTTCTAATTCACCATCTAATTTTGGAAAACCCGCCTACTTCTTAGACTTGCATCAAGAAATTCTTTCAAAACACATTGCCGTTCCGTTTCTGGTCGGTAGTCAACGATATCTGCTAAGCGAACGAGTTGATGCATCTCTTTGGAATCGCTTTGATTCCCGCGCGCGATTTTATGATCTCAGAATGAAATAGCCTCACATGAATTGGAATCCTGAACCTGATTTCTTTAATCGCAAAGCCCAAAATAATGTAACTTGGCAGCAAAAACAATTCTCTTCATGGGAATTTCCCCTTCATTTCTTCGAATGCAAAATACAAGGCTTCGGATACACAGCAAATGGATACGCGGTTGATTCGGATGCTCATAAAGCAATGACAAAAGCGTTTGCGGAGGCCTGGGAGCGGCTTTGGTTTTACAAGACAAATGCCACGAACAAAGAAATTAGTAGCACGAGTGGATTTGCAGCTGGCGCCAGTAATGAAATGGCAATTC
>JAYUEN010000129.1:0-2043 GCA_043739185.1 Bdellovibrionales bacterium | reverse complement strand
GCCACAAATTCCAACAATGTCTTGGGGTAAGTCGGTCTAGCCATTTGCAAACCGTATAGATTTTCATAACCTTAGTCAACCGTAGAAGCCTGTTAGTCAAATTAGAGGGACCAATTTTAGGAAAGAAATCATCAAGTATCCACAATGTTGAAATGACCAGATTTGATATTTCAGAATCAAAGCAAGATTCTGTTATTTT
Source organism: Bdellovibrionales bacterium (assembly GCA_043739185.1). Taxonomy (GTDB): domain Bacteria; phylum Bdellovibrionota; class Bdellovibrionia; order Bdellovibrionales; family JAMPXM01; genus JAYTQQ01. Next base: position 1,844 of record JAYUEN010000129.1, on the reverse strand, counting down.
ATATATGCCAACCAACATTCTGAGTCCGAACTTTCAAGCAAAGCTTCGCATTTCATTTGATGATGGTTATCCACTCGAAAAAGTAATGAACTGTTCACTGTAATATGCAATAGGTCTAATTATTTAGAAATGAATTCAATGCCGGAATTTCGGCTTCAAGTCCAGGTAGAGGCGGCATGAGGTGGGTGGTACGCTTTGCCTTGTAGTCCTTTGGGTAAGCGCCATGTATTAGGCGTTCTTTAATGAGTTCTTGACTCGATCCCGCGATCGCCGGACCTACAGGGCCATCGATCTTCGGATTCGGATTGTGGCAGGCAATACAATTTTGAAGGTAAATCTTTTTCCCGCGGGCTAAGAGCGCTTCAGCCGAGGACGTTGCATTTGGCGCCGAAGCCTCAGGAGAATTTGATTTGTTTGTGCAAGCAGTGACTAGAAAAGTCACTGCCGAAATATAAGCTAAATAAGTTTTCATTTCTGACTAGATCAAAACGGCAATGAGTGCTCCAAAAACAACGGCAAGTGCAAAACCGCAGTGAATGACGCCCTTGATTGTTGTCATTGGACCTTGCTTTCCTTTGAGGGCATTTACTTCAATTCCGATCATAATGAGCGCGGCCACGATCACATACAGAGAAACTTTAGAGGAGTCAGTTACGGAATAATTCCAGTGCGATGCGGCTCCCATAAAAAACAACATTGGAATTGAAAAGAGCGTATTGGTTCGAGATGCAAGACCCGCTTTTGCAGCCGCGCCGGCTGCAGCAGGGTTCGCAGCTTTTCCGGCGGCAGTATCAATCGCGTTTTGAATTAGGATCTTTTGATTTGGCCAAATTATAAACCAGACGTTTGACCCCATGATGAGTCCCATTGCGGCACCGGTTAAAATATTGATACCCCACGAAGTAGAATAAACTTCTGGACCAGCGCTATGACCTCTTAAGCCAATTAAGAGAATACCAAAGGCCATCGTCCAGAATGCGCCCCAGCGAAACCACCAAAGTGCTCGCGGAACTAATTTTTGAAAAGCACCGGACTTAGTCGCCGCATCGGTTTCAGCAAAAAAGGCCCCTTGTACGAAATTGAAATAATAAAGTAAGCCAATCCAAACAACGCCAGCAAAGGTATGAAAAAATCTCAAGATAAACGAAAGTCGATCAAGTAAAACAGCTGATTCCATTTGTATCCTCCTCAGGTGAACAGTTATTGCATTGTGCGTAGGCTAGCACTTCGAACTTAATTTGCAAGATCTATTACCTGGAGCTTAAATAGTTAAGGGCCCTAAAGTAAAATAGAGCTTTAGTTTAAGCCAGTGGACTCCGAATAAAAGAATGTGGAGGTATCATCATGAAAACTTCAAGAAAAATTTCAGCTTTGTTTTTGGCAGCACTTTTAGTTTTGACGAGCGCATGTTCTCAAGATGATGGCGACGGCAAAGATGAAAAGGGAAATTTGCAAAGAAGCGCAGCTAATATTTTGAGTGAAGGAAATGCTTCGGCAATCCGTTGCGCAAGTCATGATGAACTCAGAAATCAATGCTATCGTGAAATACTAAAAAATGCCCCTGAATTGATCAGCGAATTAAATGGCGCGAATCCTTTTTTGCTTAAGTCTTGGGATCAAATTGATTTTTCGAGCAGTACTTTCTTAAAAGAAATTACCAATTGTCGCGTCTCTTTCCCGAGTAAATGTAATTAGAGATCTGTTTAAAACCCACACATAATCGATACGAGCACGAGCAAAGATTGGCCAGGGCTAAAGCGATATTCAAAGTCGCTCCGAAGTAAAAAGGGGCCAGCTATTTTACTTTCAACACCGCCGCCAATTTGCCATCCGCCACCGCTTGA
>JAYUEN010000128.1:0-2047 GCA_043739185.1 Bdellovibrionales bacterium | reverse complement strand
CGGTTTTTTTTTTTGGGGGGGGGGGGTCGTGTTTGTCTTGCAGCCATTGTGATGCCTAACCGTTAACCCTTTTTTTCAATATAGTGGTGGCAAACTTTATTATTTGAATTCTTGAACCTATAACCAATTCGATGGTGAAATCTATCTAGCGGAGGATTTATGCTATACTTTATTGGTTCCATTTTATTTTTGGCGTTTGTACTAATAGGGGCACCGCACTTATGGTTGTCAGCCGAGGGGATGCGGGGCTACGGCAACTATTTGACTGGCGTTGCCGCAATAGGTGCCGCAATTCGGTGGGTAGTCCCTTACCTCCTTATCTTTTTCTATCGAAAGGCCTACGCGAACGAAATTACATGGAAAGGATTTTGGGACCTTTCCTGTCCAAAGAATAATGGCCAAATACATGAACCTGAATGGGTCGGTGGAGTGATAAATTATTTTCGAAGATGTGAGTCGACTCTTCACATGGGAAATCCTTGGTACGAAAATCTTCCGTATCTCTCGGATGACATCTATCATAAGTTTGAACGTTCACACCTTATCGGCAAAAAAGAGGACGGTCTTTTTAGGGAGATCAAGGAACTGCTTTACGGTTCAGCTGAAATTGTGTCAATGAACTCAACCCCAGATGCTCCAATAAATAAAAAAGACAAGTACGAAGAACTTCATTCTAAATTCAAGGCCCTAGTTGGTAAATTTGATGAAATGAACAAATTAGTCCAAGATGCGCCAATTCCTGTGAAAAAAATTATTGAAGGAAATGAGATTTATAGGTCGTTCTTTTCTCGCCAGTAAAATTCATTATGTCTGATCTTTGTGTGTGATGGTGGCGAGCTGGGGGCGATCTGAAGAAACTGTAAATAGCCATTTCGTCAATGACCGTCAATCGAATTGCTGTTAGACTTATTCTACTGTCTATAGGCCGCTACAATTTTATTTGAAAGACTTTAATCCGACGATGAACAGAATAAGCGACAATCTTAGAAAGATCGTTTCATCAAAATTATCGGGCTTCTTGGAGCGATTTGGTTATATCAATGTTCTAAATAAGGACCAAGTTCTCAAGGGCATTACTGATAGTGACGTCTTACAAGCCCTTATTTTTGGTGCACTCATGAACGGAATTGAAATGAAGTCACCAGCCAAGGCCGAACATTTGCAAGACATTGCGCGAGGAGTAGTTTTTAGACTTAAGAAATTGAAAGCTCTTTCTCTCGCTGAGTTTTTAAAATCAGTTGAGCAACCAATCTTTCTGGATAGGCAGATTACATTTGCAATTGGTGCTGGAGTTGCTAGCTATTGGGAGGTTCAGGTCAAACTTTTGGCTCAACAAATTGGGATCGACATCTACGAAGAGACTGTTCGTGCAAAGGCAAAGTCTCCATCCACGAGAGACATTGAGCCAATAATTGAAGATATTAAAAAGAGGCTGCCGAGAATCGACTTTAGATTTGGTCGATTGGTGAAACTCCGCAACGCGATAGTGCACGGCAACTTTCACCAGATTCGAACCACGGCCTCGGAAAGTCGCAAAGGTGATGTTAGGAATTCGTTTAAAGGCAAGGTGATGATGGCAAATATCGCTAATGTGGCTGACTCAATTTACTTGAGCGAGGAGAAGGATTTCGAAACTATAAAAAATGTTGGGTTGTTCGGTTGGTTTTTGGAAACCGGAAACTCAGCACTTTTTGAAAATGTTATTCAAGAATTCCAAAATGGTTGTTTTCTTATAAATGCAGTTGTTCATCTTAAGTCTCTTTCTTTTCAGGAAACTACGGGCTTTTATGAAAAAGTGTGTGTGAATGGACAACGGCCAACAGCCGACGAGCGTGGCCAGTTTCTCAACGTTCGAAAGATTTTTGATAGGCCAAACGGACTACTTGAGAATCAGCTTCAGGCAATCGAAAAAGTCCTTCGAAAGTAAGTTTCTTGCTCAAACAACTAGGTGTAGCGTCAATACACATATTTCGTTTTTCAACGTAAGTTGAGGTTGACGAGTTTTCCGTGAAAAAATGTAAAACGTCGATGGTTGTTGAACTGTCGA
>JAYUEN010000127.1:0-6213 GCA_043739185.1 Bdellovibrionales bacterium | reverse complement strand
AAAAGGCGTGGGGAATTCATGCACGTTACAAAAGATAGGTTGTCGTTTGCAGTCATTTTCCTGTCGAAGAGGTGTCGTTTGCCTGTCACACGCAAACGCTACTTAATAAATTTGAATTTTAGACAAGAAAATTACTGAGGAATTTCAACAGCTTAATTTTTAGCGACATCAAAAAGCAATCTGACTGTGGTGGGGGGCCTGTGGGGTCCCCCAAAAAATTAATGAATGGAGTTTTACAAATGAGAAATAACAAGCCCCTAACCCCCATCAAACGTCACATCCTGTGGCAGGTCTATCGGTGGAAGATGCTGACCACAACACAAGTTCACACGCTCATGGATTCCGACGCAAGCTTGGACTACGTGACCTCATGTGTGCGTGCGCTTACCAAAGACAGATATCTCTGCGATGCCGAAGTAAGATCGAGCAGAAGCTACTATCGCTTGCGACCCAAGAGTCTTCTTGAGATTGATTTTAAAGGTAAGCATCCAAAAGAAAATGGCCTAAGGTCAGAACACTATGCCCACGATCTTATCGTCAATGCTTTTCAAGTGGGTGATATTCCAATCTCAAAAAATAGAAGTCACTATGAGTTTGTTACGGAAAGGGAATTACGAAGCATTGCCGACCCTTCCGAAGTCATAGCCGCAGAGGCATTTAAAATTCGTAGGCCCGACGGACTGACTACTCTTGACGGACAAGATGGGTATATTTGTATTGAAGTTGAGCTTAGTACAAAAAAGAAAAGTCGATACGAGTACTCTGTACCGTTTTATGAAAATAAAAATATTGCCTTGGTCCTTTGGTTGGTCAAAGAGCCCTCCCAAATCAAACTCCTGCAAAATATTTTTGGCATAGCGGGAAAACACAATTTTATTTTGCTCAATCACTTTCTTGAAAACCATTGGAATGCAAAAATTTTGGCAGGTACACAAGTCGGTAAAAGCATTGCCCAAGTGCACTGTATTCAAAAAAATGAAGATCCCGAGCGTCAAGATTTACCATCGCTTCATAATTGTTTTTTAGATCCAATTAAAAGAGTCCTCACAGACAGACAAGATCTATTTCGTGACCCACATGAAAGTGAGTGTTATCTATGAATTCGAGTTCTTTGAAAACTGAAGAGTGTGGGAAGAAATTTTTCTTTCAGGTTGTAGGCGATCAGTTCGGTGCTGCGTTTTCTCCGATAAGGAGAAAACAATGATCAAGTCCTATATAAAAAACGGAAAGAAAATGTACGAAGTTTTTGTCAAGCAAACTGACAATCATGGCAAACAAGTCGGGCGCAGAAAAAGAGGAATCACCTCTGAGCGTTTAGCAAAAGATGCTGAATATCAACTAAGAAAAGACTTGGACCAATTCTTGGACAATGCTGGAGCTTCTTGGCTTTGGAACGATTGGCTGCTTGAGTGCATCCATCGGATGAAATTTGAAAGAAAAGAATCAACGCTTTTAGGCTACAAGAAAACTTTGGCCAAATGGCTCCCAAAAGACTGGGAGAAAAGAGAACTTGCTAGTTTTTCAAAAGCCGAGATTTTTGAATTTATCTTTCAAAAAATGGATTCATCGGCCAGTGCCTTTGTTCGCAAAAGTGTTCTGAAAATGCTGAAAAGAATTTTTCAGATGGCTTTTGAGGACGGATTGATTTTAAAAAATCCAACCCAAGGCATTAGCGTGCAACTGCCGCCATCGGATCAAAAGGTTTTGACAACAGAAGAGGCGCAGAAACTTTTGCAAGAGGCCAAGCGTGCAAGTCATCGTTTTTATCCGATCTGGGCCGTAGCCCTTTTATCAGGCATGAGATCGGGTGAAATGTATGCGCTCAAATGGACTGATATTGATTTCTCAGCTGAAGCTATTAGCGTTACCAAGCAATGGACAAGCAAAGATGGCGTAACGCCAACCAAATCACGAGAAAATCGCGTAGTGCCAATTTCTGAAGATCTAAAAAGGCATCTTTTAGAAATAAAAAATTGCCGCAAGGATTTTTCAGAAGATGTGCTACCCCATTTACGTGAATGGACCAATGGAGAACAGGCGCAAGTTCTAAGAGAGTTTTGCCGAGCTATCGGTATCACCGAGGTCAAGTTTCATGACCTAAGGGCAACGTTTATAACCAATATGCTGTCCCAGGGGGTGCCACTAGTGACGGTGATGTCGATTGTCGGTCATCGAAAAATGGCAACAACAGATGTATATGTCAGACTTGCTGGAATTAACGTCAAAGGCGCAACTGAGAAATTAGGTTATGGCTTGCCAAGTCAGGATGGGGTCAATGTTGTCAAAATGGTCCCGCGATGAGAAGCCTCGGCTGTAACAAAAAGTAACATGGGCCATCGAAGACTAATGGTTTCGGGAGGTTGCCCCTGGGCTGTCTCCCCGACCAATTTTAACAATTGAGTGTATGACCGGTTCAGCCCGAAAAGAACCACAAAAATCAGATAGTTATAAAACAAAAAAATTTAGTTCGATTCTTGTAAAAATTTTTCTACCTCATCAAATCTGTTTTTGTATCGCTCAAGGACTTTTTTCACAGAAGAATGGTCCCAATGTTTTGCTTTTCGCGGACTGATATTTTCGTGATTCAGGACCACAGCGATTTCATATGCGGTCCGCTGATTTTTGTATAAATTCAAGATTCGCAAAATGATTTCCATTTCTTTTGGCTGTTTCATTAAAATTCCGTTTGCTCGAACGTACCCATAAGGGGGATTTCCAGATCTGCAATTTGTCCCAGTCTGAGTTGAATATCGCGCCAAAGTTTTAATAACGAAACTTTTTGATATCCCTAGTTGTCGAGCGATCGCGGCGTAGGAGTAGTTATTCTCTCTGAGCTTCATGCATTTCACATGAGTTTGGTTATTCAACAAATAACTTAAGTCGATACTGTCATGGGGGAGCGAAAAATTCATTTTAGACTCCACGCCATCGATATCTGGCTCTGATGAACTCTGACAACTAGAAATAATGGCCAATATAGAATAGAGATTTCTAGGCCAGTTTGTGGAGTTATTTCCTGGAGCTGGCCGGTACCGAAACCTTCAAATTCGCGATCGCACGGTAGCTACATTAGCAGTGATTAAAACCCAATGCGCCGCTTAGGAAGTGGAGTGCGAGCGTAAAGTGAGAATCTAGCACGATCGGGAAGTTACAATATTTGACTGTGGGAAGTCGGTTTGTTTCAAACGCCAGAAGATTCAAGGATCGTTTTTAGTAAACAGAGGTCTTTTTGATTTGCTCGACGCATGGCCATTTCCATAAGTGGAGCCATTAAAATCGAGAACCCTTTTGGTTCGCCTCTATTCCTTAAGACCATTCTAGTCGTCGTAGGCGTGAGTGATTCCCAAATGTATGTTGTTTCCATCGGAAACGGCCCCTGAGCCGTGCGCATGACAATCCGCTCTCCAGCTTTCAGTTCTACGATTTCGTAAGTGTAAGCCAGACGTTTTCCTAAAAATTGCGCGACGAATGCAATACGAGACCCCACTCGAAGCGGCTTCTCTGTTTCCCATTCGACTTTTTTGATATTTACATACCAGTTCGGAGCATGATCAGGATCACAAGCATAGTGTGCCACTTGTTCTCGCGGACATAGAATATTGATCTCTGTGATTACATCTACAGCCATGGTTTTATTTTAACTTCCAATTTTCCTCGGCCTTTTGTTTTTGACTGGGTAAAATTCTCCACAAAAACTTGGCAACTATATTTGAAAATAAATACTTCCTGCTATTTTGAATCAAATATACACTGTTTTTTCCTGCGACATTTTTTTTGCCAAGACTTACGGCAAATGCACATTGTCCACTAAACTCCGCCGAATCTTCTGTCTTCATAGTCATTGAATTCTCCCTAGTTTTGAAATCTGTATCACGTCATCGACTGACCATTGATCATAAGCGTGTCTTCCGTAATGAACGGCAACGATTTTTCCATCAGAGCCGACAAGAAAATCTGCAGGTAAGCCCAACGGCCCGCCTTCGGGATCACCTTTTGGTCTGTCTACTATAGAGTTACCCTCTTTCATCTTAGGCCACACTCGAACATCTAGAACAGAAAAAATAGAAGAACCTACGCCGAACTGTTCATAGAGTTTCTTTTCAGGATCTCCAATGACATCAAACGGAAACTTCCCTTGAAAGGGGAGTAATGACTCTTTGGGTGAATGAAACACAACGACCTCGTGTATTCCCGCTGCCTCAATCTCTGAGTTTCTTTGTACAAACGATTGAAGATGTAAATTGCATATTGGGCATCCGGCAAATCTGCGAAACTGCAGATGGACCCACTTTGATTTAGAGCTTGGGATTTTAACTTCAGCTCCGTGGATGTTCATGAGATTCAACGTTGGGAATACATCCCCAGACTTGAACTTTTCACCAGGTGCTGCAGTAATTCATGCAATAACAAGAACGCCAAATAAGATTCCAAACCCAATCAGTATTTTCTTTTTCATTCCTTATCCTTCCAAATATTTTACCAAATTCTCTAGGCAACCCATCCAACCATGTTGATGCTTGTCACGAGCAGCAACGTCTGCGAATCGTTCGTGAGTTAGAGTAACTTCTGTTCCACCATCGACATCTTTAAAAGTAACTGTGACCAACGTTTGAGGTGTGGGATCACCTATCCATCCCCAGGTAAAAGAAATCGATTCATTTGGAATAATTTTCTGGTACGTACCACCTGCAGTGGGATTGACAACTTCACCTCCCATATCGCCCTTCATCTCTACTCGGTATTCACCGCCCACTTTAAGATCGACAGAGGCACTGGGTACCACCATCGCTCCTGGCGCATACCATTTCTTAATGAGTTCTGGTTTAGTCCAAGCCTCAAAAACTTTGTGGCGTTTAGCCTTGATGACTCGTTTGATTTGTAAAGTGATATTTTCGCTCATACCTTCCCCTTCTCTAGTAACTCTTGGAGGATATCAAGACGGTCATTCCAGAATTTTCGATAATACGACATCCATCGTTCCGCTGTCATGAGAGCCTCCGCATTTAGCTTCACAATTTGAAAACTGCCTTCTTTTCTGCGATCAATCAGATGGGCGACTTCCAAAACTTTGAGATGTTTGGATACCGCTGCTAGGGACATTCGAAATGGCTTTGCTATTTCGCTAACGGTTTTTTCTTTCTTGGAGATATCCTTCAAGATGGCTCGTCTCGTAGAGTCGGCCAAAGCGTGAAATAGAAGGTCTAGTTGAACAGCCTCTGATTTAACCATTTAGTTGAATGATACCCATAAATCAGAAAAGAGTCAACTATATGGTTAAATGGTTTATACATGGATTACGGACGCCTCAACGGACTTGAATTTCTGTTGTATCGCAAGTTAATACTTAAAATCGATTTACGACTACTAAGGCACTATAAAACTGACGAGACCCAGGTGAATTAACGCCGGACTCCCGGGCTCGCCGCTCTATTGAATATGTGCCAATCTTTCAAAGTGAGTGTCAGATCTGATCAAAACTATATCTTTAATTTTGCAAAATACAGGCGCAGTTTTTACAATCTAACGAACCCGCTCACGTCGCCACTTTGATTCCGGTAGCAACTGCGCCTTGGGCCACTTGGATGCCTGTGAGTCCCGGATCAAGTGCAGTTGAGCGATATGAATGGCAAGAATCGCACGTGGTAGTTGTCCAGTCGATGCGGCAAGAACCGCTAGCGTTGCTCCTAATGCGATGAGTTTATCGAGTCCCATGTTTACCTCCTGAGGTCTGTTGTTTGATTGATTCCTGACGATTCACTATTGATCTGATGATTGAGTGGTCCCAAATTTTTCCCTTGCGAGGACGAATCTTGAGTCCGTTTATATGCCGTGCGATGGCCGATAGACTTTGGCCTTCGGTCCATAGCTTCATGATCTTGCGGACTACTACTTGCTCGCGGGAGTCCTCCACAAGGCGTCCGTTTTGGACAAAATAGCCGTAGGGTGCGACACCGATATGATGATGTTCGGACTTTGACCTGGAATAGGTCAGACTGCGATTACAGGGGCGCAGGTCCAAGCCTCCTGCGATTAGTGCCTTGCGAATAGATGTCTTTGCGACGCCAATCTCTTTCGCTATTTCGCGCAATGACAGGCCAGATTCGTAAAATGGGGCTGCTTTTCTAAAAATCCCATGATCTCCGAGGTGAAAGAGATCAATCTTATCAACAGGTTGGTAGGAGAACTCAGTTGTTGAACTTCCCCGACCAATTT
>JAYUEN010000126.1:0-2052 GCA_043739185.1 Bdellovibrionales bacterium | reverse complement strand
AGACCCTAATCGTCTTGACAGCCTTAGTCCTGAGCGCTGGGCAACGATCATTCTGAAATATACTCAATTTCATTATGTTGAGAAGGATGGCAAATTTCAGGGTTGGGTTCAAGCGGTCCCGGTTACCCAGAATGGCAAAGTATTTGCCTCAGTAGACTTTGCTTCTCTCTCCTTTCGAAAAGAAATAATTGCGCGTCGAGATGCAGGTAACTTGGTCACAGAGTCGATGTTAAGCGGTTGGCTTCGTCAAGCCATGATATTCAAACCATCTCATTGGCAAGGTTTTGTTGTCGGCGAAAGCAATGCCATCAACAATGGCGGCGCACTCCCAACGGTAAGATCAAGCCCCGCCTATATTCTTGGAGAGAAATATCTTCCGGCAACGCGTCCCTTTGCACATGCCGATCCCAATACCGTGAAACTAATTTCTGAAATGATGCCCAAAACTGGATTCGCTGCTAACTATGGCGGGAGCATGATTTTTGATGCTTCGGTTCCAAATGCTGGGACCATCACAGAACTTAGGATAGTAGACTCTTCTTTGTACGAAATGTTTTACAAAGCCCTTAAAGAAAAGAAATTGGCCTTTGTAAATGAGAAAATTTTGGCCATGCACAAATCGGCGATGAGTGACCTCGCTCGCGTCATAATGCCTTTGCGAGAAGCCGGCCTTTTAAAACTATTAGTGGACAACAATATAGTGCTGCCTAAAGAAGTAGTATTTTACACCACTGTCCCGAAGGAATATGTAAAGCATTTTGTGACCGAGGGTCTGTCAGTCGAAGAAATTAAATTGGTTCAACGACTACTTTGTACCACTGTCGATGAAACCATGGACTTTACCCGTACACTTCTCGCGAGCGATGCCGTCTATGATGTTGATACTTTTATTAAGGCTTTGGAATTTGAAGTCAAATCTCCACACGATACATATAAAGAAAAAAGATCTGCCCTCATGGTTGAAAGTATTCCGAATTTATTTAAATTATTTCCTGATATTTCACTTGTACAAGCTCAAAAACTTGAGAGCATGGCTACCACAATGAAGGCAGGTTCTTTAGTTATAACTGAATATTTGAAGTTAGATCGCTCCGCTTCAGAAATCCGAAATATGCTTTCAGTACCATTTGCAGCCAATGGCGAAGCTTACAAAAAAGAAATCGCCGCAATAGCCGCTCAAAATTTGAATACTTTCCTCTCAAAAAAGCCAAGTGCTGATGAACTAGTTAGCTATTCGAAGGTCGGCGCTCTTTCGTTTTCGCCAGCCCAAAACATTGAGATTCAGGTTTATCTACATAGTCAAAATTCAACTGCAGACGAGCGTCTTTCATTGCTAATGAAAATTGAGAACAAAGAGTTAAATCCCGATGTTGCACTACCCTATCTTGAAGCTATTATGTCGAGCGAGATGTCACCCGACATGCATACCAAAGCGCTCGAGGTAGCCATTGGCCTTAGTCCTCAATTGACGATTGCTAACGGTTGGGAAAGATCTTATCAAATTCAAGCCAAACTTTGTAGAAATTCTGACGATCTTGTAGCAACTTTGACTCGTTATAAAACTCCAACTGGTGAATTTATAAATGCGATTGCCCGTATCACCGATAAGAATTTGCCAAACCTAATCGCGTTAAAGCCAACCTATCAACAGCTATTGAAAATACAAAAGGATGCTAAATTTTTCGAAGCTGGCTTTCTTATTCTCTTAGATTCACTTTTAAGTACAGCCTCCAATTCAGCTGAATTTTTAGAGCCTCTGAAAATGTCAAAAGCTTATTGGAAAACTGAAAGCTTCACGAAGGGTCGAGAGGCTGCTTTGAAAAAGCATTTTCAACATTTCATGGGACTTCCGGATTTTTCTGAAAAGCTTGAAGAGTCTTTGGTGTTCTTTAAAGAAATTGGCTTTGACTCATTGATCGCAAAATTGATTTTTGATCATATAACAACTTTAAATTTAGCAGACTTGGCCCCAGAATTAAAAGCCTCAACTATAAAGACAGTCGGGACCATAAGTTCACGTCTCAATTTAACTACTGGGTGGGAAGAAGCCTA
>JAYUEN010000125.1:0-6230 GCA_043739185.1 Bdellovibrionales bacterium | reverse complement strand
CTTTGAGCAACAAGTTCGATTTCTAAAAAGTCATCCTGAAATCGTAGTTCTTGGTGCTGCCTTCGAAATATTTAGTTCGGATTCAAAGTCCCAATACGTTCATCACCCCACTCACCCGGTCGAAGTCGCCTGGAAATTCACCTGGAATACAAGCCTTGCACACCCAAGCATCATTTTTAAAAAGAACGTCATCGAATCTTATGGGTTATATCCAAAAATGAACGCTGAAGACTTTGCTTTATTTTCTCGGGTCGCTCATGACAAGCCGGTTGGTAATTTGCCCAATGTCCTACTTAAATATCGTTGGCACGGAGCTAATAAATCCTCGATTGAAAGTGATCTCATGCGATCAGATGTTTACTCGATCACTTCAAAAGCACTAGCTAAACTTGGTATCCCCGAAAGGATTCATCAAGCACACACTCATTTTCATTGGGAGACTCCAGCCGAATTTCTACCTGAAGTTATTTTTTGGAATATCTTGCTCATTTTCAAATTAAGTAGGCGACTGGGCTACCTTTACAATCTTTATTTTATCGGGATTCTCATTCCTAAGTTTACGTTCATCATGTTAAAACGTACACTCAAGCAAATCCGAATGCGGTTGAGATCCTAGCCTCGAACCTCTTCCCTGGAGTTTTTTTGGATATCAGTGTTATTGTTAACTGCCATCGAGAGAAATCTCTCTCACTCATGTCGTTAAAATCTGCAAAAGCAGCATGCGACTTTGCAGCAAAATTAAAGCTTAAGTGCGAAGTGATTGTTATTTTAGATGACGCCGATGATGAGACCACTCAATTGATTCACTCATATCAAAAAATGGATTCGGTTCAAATCGATGCCATTCATTCTTTAAATCTCAAAAGTCTTGGGGGCGCACGTAATTTTGGAGTCCTTCAATCTAAGGGACTCTATGTTGCATTTCTCGATGGGGACGACTTATTCTCAGAAAATTGGCTTGCTTCTGCTTTTAAATTTGCCAAGGCCAATCCTCATTCAATTGTTCATCCAGAGCTCAATATTTTTTTTGGAGCTCAAAACAAGTGGTGGGCACATATCGATCAAAACTCAAGTGACTTTGATAGCACCGCCTTGATTTATCACAATTATTGGACTGCTCTCAGTTTTTGCCCACGTGCTATTTTGACTCGGATTCCCTATCACGATTTCAAACGCGACTCTGGATTTAGCTTCGAGGATTGGCATTGGAACTGCGAAACTATCGCCCAAGGCTTTTGCCACAGAGTGGCAGTTGGGACCTGTCATTTTATTCGACTCAAAGATTCAGGAAGTTTGAATCAAGAGTCGGCTGAAAACCACTCGCTCATTCCATTCACTAAGATGTACGGTCAGCTTTCAAAACTTGGGCTACACATGAGAATACAAATCGAATTCAAAAAGAAGATGAAAACTCTTGTCTCGATAATTCAGTCTCGAATTCCTTATTTAAGACTAAAACTTCCTGGGTGGGCCAGACAGCAAATCGAGAGAACTGCTCTGATCGAACCAAAACTCCTGAGCCCGCTGCAGAAAGCTGTGCATTACAGCCACAGCCCGAAAATGAGAAATCGCTCCGATCTATTTTTAGCTTGTTTAAATGAAATTCAATATCACCAGAATGCTTACGACTCAGTTTTTCTGGTAGAAAATGCTGAAAGCCTCAGCGATGCAGAGAAAAAAATGGCACAGCTCAAGACTGAAGAGAGTCAAAAGTCGCTACTGATATTCACGGCCCAGCATACATTGACTCATAACAGCAGCGTCAGGGCTCAAGCGGCATTCCTGGATTTTGGTGTTTTAGCTTCGAGATTTAAAAATACCACTTCTGACTTAAGTTTTATCCTGACTCGCCTTTTGCTCCAAATCCAACCCAAAACAATTCATAATCTGTCGTCAAAGCTGGGAACCGATGTTTTTAAGCTGTATTCACGTCAACTGGCCCAATATTCCAGACTTGAAGCTTTCAAAAAGTAAGGTGCAAAATATAAATCAACTTGAGCTCAGCCGCCTCCTGCCTTAGGATGTCGATGCTAAGGATCTCAGCATATACTCCAGCTAAAATTTTTAAATTTTAAGCTGATTTTTTTGCTCTTTATCCAAAACAACCATTCTTGCGTGAGGGAACATTTTTGAGAATTCTTCATACTGTTGAAAGCTATGATCCTGCCATAGGAGGCATGCAAGAGGTCGTCAAACGCCTTTCTGAACTCCTGGTTAAACAAGGCCAAGATGTCACCGTTGCAACTCGAAAGCACCCTGACAGAATAGCTAAAGAAATCAATGGCGTGAAAATTCAAGACTTTGATGTTCGAGGGAACGAAGTCTATGGTTACCACGGCACCGATATTGAAAAATATAAAAAATATATTTTAGATAGCGATTTTGACGTCATAGTGAACTTTGCAGCCCAACAATGGGCGTCTGATTTATGTTACGACCTTCTTCCGAAAATAAAAGCAAAAAAAATATTTGTGCCTACAGGCTTTTCAGGACTTTACGAGCCCATTTACGAAACTTACTTTGAAAAACTGCCTCATCGAATGAAAAATTACGACGCTCATATCTTTTTGTCAGACGAGTATCGCGACATCATGTACGCTCGTAGCCATAGACTTAAAAACCTCTATCTCATACCTAATGGGGCAAGTTATGAAGAGTTTACGGCTCCGACCAAAGTTGATATTCGCCAAAAACTTGGAATTCCGAAAGAAAACTTTTTGGTTATTCATGTTGGATCACATACGGGTGCCAAGGGTCACCGCGCAGCCATTAATGCTTTTCGCTTGTCGAAAATTGACAACGCAACTTTTCTTTTAATCGGCAATCCTGTTGAAGGCGGCTGCGAAGAGGACTGCCAATTGCGTGTGAAAATGGCGAATAAATTGCCCGCGGTCGATACCACTGGCGGCTGGAAAGCCATTCTTATTTCAATTATCAAGCGAACGCTGAGACGTCAGATCTTCAGAAAACATGGTAAAAACAAAAATATTATTTTGGCCAGCCATCTGACTCGTGAGGAAACAGTCGCAGCTTACCATGCCGCCGATCTCTTCCTTTTTCCTTCGATTATTGAATGTTCGCCCATTGTATTTTTTGAGTGCATGGCTTCAAAAACTCCCTTTTTATCAACCAAAGTTGGCAACGCTTCTGAGATCGTCAGATGGTCGGGAGGCGGCGAGATTCTGCCGACAAGACGTACAATCTGGGGGATCGAACTGGTAATTGATTGGACTTTTCCGATTATTGAAAAATATTTTCGCGATGCTGACTTGAGAAAGAAAATGGCTGAATCAGGGCATCGTGCCTGGCTCAAGGATTTTACTTGGGAACACATTGCACAACAGTATTTACAGCTTTACTCAGCCCTTGCCAAAGAGCAAAAGCCAGAGGCTTTTAACCCGGGTTTGCAGAACGAGCTCTAATAATATTCCGCCGCATTCTCCAAAAATGAAGCAAGAATATGCCTAGCTTAACCCGATCAAAAGAGCCTTTTAGAAGGTTGCTCGCGAAAAAGCCTAGAAACAACTCACTCATTTTTCTTTGTGAAATATTTCTAGCAATCCGGCCGTCCAAAATATCAATAATCCGAATAGAAGACCTCACATTTGGAATCAACGGACGAATGATTTTCAATCTTAATCTTTTCGAAGCCCGCATCTGTTGACGAGCCTTCTCAAATGAAATTTGCGAAGAGTGAATCCTATAATCCAAAAGAACCTCGGGTAAATTGGCAAATTTGAGCTTTTCGAGTCCTCGTACCCAATATTCATAATCTTCAATCGGAAAGGCCGTTTCGTCGTAAAAACCCACCACTTTCAGCATTTTTTCACGGCGAAACATCACCGTCGGGTGGCCCATCGGGTTATTTGTTAATGCATAAATTTTGATTTCTGAATGAGTCACCGGAGCCTGAATTTGAGTATTTCCAGGAAAATATTGCCACCAAGTTCCAAGAACATCGACATCAAGATTGCGTTCTAAAAAATCAACCTGTCTCTGAATCCTTTCAGGTCGCGCAATATCGTCAGCATCCATACGGGCAATATATTTTCCTTTTGCTACCTTGAGAGCTCGATTGAGAGAGGCTGGCAAGCCAAGGTTAGCCTCGTTAAATACCGGCACAACTCGCGGATCGAGCCTACTGAGCTTTTTTATGATTTCAACAGAGCTGTCCGTCGAGCAGTTATCGATGAGAATGAGCTCAACGTCCCTGAAGCTTTGCTTTAAAATGGACAATGCCGATTCTTCAAGAAACTTGTCGCAGTTGTAGACTGGGATTATAACCGAAACCACTATCATTTTTATACAATATGCTCAGAGTGATCTATGACTCAAGATATTGATGACCTGTCTTTAATAATGTTGAATTTTTTTGCAAACTATAATTTATTCTACCTCAAGAATTGAACTGAGGAGCGGACTCAATATGAATCTTATTGCGACACCTACAAATTTGGCCAGAAAGATAGTTCGAAAATTGCGATCGACCCGGCAATTTGTTTTGGCAAAGAGAACCATCAGAAATCAAATTACCCACCGTAGCTTGGCTCGTGTCACCGAACTAACTCCTCGAAAGCTTCATTTAGGTTGTGGGGCTATTAAGTTAGCTAACTATTGTAATGTCGATATTGATGCCGGCGAGGTGGCTGACATTGTTGATGATATTACTTTACTTAAAAAATTCCCTACTAATTTTGCTGAACAGATATATGCATGCCACGTTCTCGAGCATCTGCCTCATGACGCCGTACTCCCGACTCTGCAAAAGTGGCATCGTGTTTTAAAGCCCGGTGGAGAGTTGCGTGTTTCTGTGCCCGATATAGATCGAATCGTAAAAATCTATCACAAAAACTGGCAGCACTTTCAGACTAAGGGGCATACACCTTGGATAGGGCTACTTTATGGGGGGCAATCAGATCAATATGATTTCCATAAGACGGGCTTTAACTTTTGTTGGCTGTCAAAACTTTTTGAAGATGCTGGATTTACCCAAATAAAAGAATATGCACATGAACCGCATTTTATTGATGGTGCCGTTGACGCCTCTTTAGCAAAAGAACCATTTGGAGAATTTATTTCTCTTAATATTATGGGGATCAAAGCCTAGAATTTGCGATTAAAAGCGATCGTGTCTTTTAAAGTGATTTGAATATCTTCGAAAAACTCGTTTAGCATAAGTCTTTTCATGAGATCTAAATTTGGATTCTGATGCCAAACTTCGTCATTTCTATATTCGAGAGCCCCAACTTTGATTTGTGAGTTTGGAATAAGCTCTTGAACAAGCCTGACAACATCAACCAGCTTAAGATAATTAGCACTACTCAAGTTAAAGACGTCTCCTCGATTGAATTCAGTCCATGATTTTAATTTTATGAGCTCATTAAAACATCGACTCAAAAGTTTTTTGGACACAAAGCTTCTCCATTGCTCTCCCTTTGTCATTTTAAAGCTTTCGCCCCGTAAAAGACCGAGAATCAAGCTCGAAACAAACATTTGAGAGTCCATTCCAGGGCCAATCACATTGAAGGGTCGAATATGGAGCACCGGTTTTCCGGATTGCTTTTTCCACGCTTGTGCGCTTTCAAAAAGCGCGAACTTCCATTTACCATAAGACGAAATTGGATTCACCTTACTGTACTCAAAGATTTCGACAGGACTATCTTTTGGCCCATACTCTTCTGAGGAGCCCATTGTTATGAGGCGATCACAATTGAGATTCAAGAGAGGTAATAGAACTCTAAAATCAGGAGCCGAAACGATTCCCTGCGCCTTAAATTCTGGAGTCCCTTCCGCGAATCGGCCTTTAACTCCTGCGTTGAAAATTAGTGTTTTCACTTCTGTCGGTTGAGCAAGACGTTGTGGTTTTTCAATATCAAATGCAATAAATTGTGCCAAACGGCCTGAATTCTCAGGCTGTTTACGACCGAACCCTGCTATTTTCAAACCACTCACATTTAGGCTAGAAATAACCGAATCGATTATTGCTCCACCCGTTCCAATTATGCCAACATCGTATTTCATTTTGTTTTGCACTCAATGATAGCTGAAACTTGGTTAACTTTCATCTTTTGAAAACTTAAGTAATTTGAGCTATTCAGGCAATAAGTATTTTTTCTCTAATTGCCGAAATGGGTGACCGATTTCATCATGTGGAGCCACCCAATTTCATCAATCGGAGCCACTTGAACATCAGCACTTTGTTGTTTATATGAGCACTTCTTTATTCACAA
>JAYUEN010000124.1:0-2056 GCA_043739185.1 Bdellovibrionales bacterium | reverse complement strand
GTCACATATCTGGACTTTCGCCATCATTTAGCGCGAACCAAAATGTAAAAATCGTCATTCGGAATTTTTTTCCGGTATTGTTTTCAAGAGGAGTCGTGCAAGTCAGTGCTTATGTCGATATTTGGCTTGCCAGCCTTTTGCCTGTAGGTGCGGTTTCAAGTATGAGCTTTGCGCAAATGTTGTATCTCTTGCCAGTGAGCTTATTTGGAATGTCGATTTCGGCGGCCGAATTGCCTGCAATGGCAAAAGTTCAAGGAACTCAAGAAGAAATTTATGCCTCTTTGAGACAAAAGATTTTATCAGGTAGCAACCGAGTCGCATTTTTTGTTATTCCATCGGTCGTGGTTTTTTTAATATTGGGTGATGTCTTAATTGGTTTTGTTTTTCAATCAGGAGCCTTTCACCATGAAAATACTCTTGATGTTTGGCGCGCACTTTGTGGATCAGCTGTTGGTTTGCTTGCTGCAACCATGGGGCGAATTTACTCTTCTGCATTTTATGCCTTAAAAGATACTAAAACTCCGATGCGCTTTGCTTTGATTCGCGTGAGTCTAACTATCTTTTTGGGCTTTCTCATGGGAATTAAACTCCCCGCCCTTCTGCAAATATCAAGTATGTGGGGCTTGACAGGCTTAACGGCTTCCGCGGGAATTGCTGGCTGGGTCGAATTTGTTTTACTTAAAAGAGCATTGTCTAAGAAAATCGGTATGATTCAGAATCAAGTTTCATTTATAGCAAAGCTTTGGCTGATTGCACTTCTAGCAGGTGCTTTTAGCTATCCAATTTATCATTTTCTGTTGCAAAAAGTATTGGGGCTCCATGTATTTTTAGCAGGCGGTCTAGACCTTTTCATTTTTTCGAGTTCTTATATCCTACTTGCGATTTTATTTAAGATAGAGCAGGTTCAAGTAATAGTGCAAAAGTTAAAAAGGATGCGAAAATGATTTTTGATAAAAACAAATTGGTCTTTCCGGAAATTGATCCTTATAATCACTTTTATCTCAAAGTAGATGAGATTCACGAAATTTATGTCGAGGAGTGTGGTAACCCCAAAGGCCAAGCTGTGCTCTTTTTGCACGGAGGTCCTGGCGCCGGAATAAGTGAATTTCATCGCAGACTTTTTGATCCAAAACATTATCGCATCGTTTTGTTTGATCAACGAGGTGCTGGCAAAAGCAAACCGCACGCCGAACTAGAGGACAATACCACTTGGCATATTGTCTCAGATATTGAAATGATCCGAAATAAATTAGGAATAAAAAAATGGATGGTTTTTGGCGGCTCATGGGGTAGCACTCTTGCACTGGCTTATTCTGAGACTTATCCCGAAGTCTGTACTCATTTAGTCTTGCGCGGAATTTTCTTATGTCGCCAAGAAGAAATTAAGTGGTTTTATCAAGAAGGCGCGCATTTTATTTTTCCTGATATTTGGAAGTCCTATCTCGAACAAATTCCACCAAATGAGCGCGGCGATATGGTGACCAGTTATTATAAACGTCTCACTTCGTCAGATGCCACGATTCGTCTTGCCGCTGCCAAAGCATGGTCTGGCTGGGAGGGCGCAACTCTTCATCTGTATCCGAGTGTTGAATCCAAAGCCGATTTTGAAGAAGATAAAAAAGCACTTTCAATTGCCCGCATTGAGTGTCATTACTTTACCAATAATGCGTTTTTTCGAACTGATAATTATCTCTTGGCAAATGCCCATAAAATCAAAAAAATTCCTACCATTATCATCCACGGAAGATACGACGTTGTTTGTCCCGTTAAAAACGCTTTTGATTTGCATGAAGTTTTACCTGATGCCGAGCTCAAGATTATCCCAGACGCGGGCCATGCCGTCGACGAGCCGGGCATTCTTAAGGCGCTCCTCGAAGCCACCGAAAAATTTAAGGTGCCTGCTAACATTTCGTAATTCAGTGCGTGAGCAGACGAAAATTATTATAGATTTAAAAAAGCCATTGGTATTGGAGTTGTCATCTTGGTTGTAAAATTCGCACTTGATTGCGTGAGCGTACCTGTTGCGCTTAGTTTGGCAGAAAAGATTTTATTTTCA
>JAYUEN010000123.1:0-6243 GCA_043739185.1 Bdellovibrionales bacterium | reverse complement strand
TCGGCATCCGCCAAATTCTCTGGGGCGTATTGAGTTTGATTTTGATGAAGACATCTTAATGTCTTTAGAACAGCACGATCCTCTGCAATTGTCTTTTTTGCTAATCCACGAGTGGCTTTGGAATTTCTTCGACGATGCTAGTCGGTTAAGAAAAGTAAACTATTTTTTTCACTCAAGTCTTTTTGAGAAAATGAGCCCTGGAGAAGTGACGCTCGTGCTTGAAAGTCAGGGTTTAAAAGGAGTTAACAATTAATGAATCAAAAACCGGAAATTAAATATAAGCGCTGGTATCAGAAAAAATTATTAGTTAATTCGAAAGTTCAATTCGTTTTTTTGAAGTACGCACTTTGTATGGGTTTTTTATTTTTGTCCTTAGGAATGTTTTTGGCCATTAGCATAGAGCGGATTCTGAATAACCGTCTCACCGGAGCAGATTTAATTACGCCAGGAGAATACTTATTTTTCGCTTTAGCAATTTTCTTGGTATTTGCCGCTTGTTATTTTGGCCTAGTAGTTTCAAATCAAATCGTCGGCCCAATTTTTAGATTGGTGCGAAACATGGAAGAATTTGAATCCACCGGAAAGTTTGAGCAAATAAAATTTCGCAAAAACGACTACTTTAAAGAAATCGCCGTTTCGTACAATAAGATCATGTTGAATTTGAAATCCTAAAAATAATTTTTTTAAAAAGTGATTTTCAAAACAGGTGGCGAGCTAAAAAGAGGCCTGAAAATATCTTTTGGATTCGGGTCCTTACTGCGTTGAATTACGAAATCCTAGGTGGCACTCTTGGTCTTAATTAGCCCAAGTAAGCACAACGTCACAGGTCGTAACGTAGGGTGGGCATGCGCCCGGCGCATTCTGTACATTCAAATACCAGAGACCGGGGGTTAATACAGCGCTTGCTGGGCGCGATTCGGGACCCATTGAAACGGTTCCACCACCGGCGTTATCGGCCAATTTCACGCCACCTACGTTGACCGATATCCACTGCGCGCTATCTGAATAGTCGCACTTCGACTTAGATAAGGTTACGTAGCGACCACTTCGCGTTGGACCAAAATCGCTGTAACCAATTTCTGCTAGGTACCGACCGACAGTCGTATCAGCTGCTGTGACATAGATAGCGACCACGAAGCTTCCGCCAGGAGGCGTGTCTGCATAGTTAGACGAATAGATTTTGTGATATGGCTCTGATGCATTGATGCTGAGCCGAACCGGTGTCGATGGACAGTAATCGGTAGTGGGGCCACTTGATGGCGGTGTTGGCGTGGGAGTTGGGCTAGCGGCCGGCGGTGGTGTAGGCGTTGGCGTAGGAGTCGGGCTCGCAGACGGCGGGCTTGAGTTCGGATTGGGTGCGGGCGTAACTGAATCTCCACCCGAATTTGCACTTAAGTTAATGGACTCTTTTGAAACCGAATATGTATCACCCGGGCTGCAAGCTTGAAGCACTATGAAGAAGAGTAAAAGGATTGCGAAGTCTTCAAGTTTTAGATTTTGGCCCCTTTGAAAATTCATTTTACTTCCCTGCTCTGAGTATTTCGAATTTGAAAAAATCCTTATGCCATATAGCTATTGTAATATAGGTCTGGACATTAGAATAGGTATTCAAACTGAAGAAGTGTTGAATAGTAAATTTCAAAGTTCTGCGAATTCAATTTTAGCTATATCAAATGATTAAACTTTGTTGTTGTGTACATCAATTTGACAGCCGTCAGGGGTAAAAAAAATTATCTGCCTAAACCGCTAAGAGGTTTAGCTGCCAGTCGGTCGTCCTTTTCGAATCCCAGCTTTAAAGAATTTTCAAACAAATTTTCACCATTTTATTTTTAAAGGGAAATTCTCAAATTTATTGTTAAGGTAGTTTTTTTAAGACAATAAAAAACCGGGGCATTTTCCCCAATTTTGAAATGGCGGCTTTAAATGAAAATTTCTCTAATAGTTTTAGTTGCAAGTTTTGTCAGTCAGTTCAGTTTTGCACTTCAGTGTCCACGATCAATTCAAGTTGAAGTGGATGGTTTGACTTCGGTTTCTTTTAACAATGCGGCAGCTGTTCAGCGCATCTTCGTTAAGGGCGAGTCGCAGACTGACAAGGCCTATATTCAAGAAATCTTGAAGTCTGTAAACGGAATTCAATCGTTGAATGATACTTTGGTTTTGATCGCATCTCGCTCAAAAGATGGCAATTGTGAATACAAAGGTAATCAGTCGGCGCTTAGTTTGACGAATGGTTATGAGTATCCAAAAGCTCCAGTTGCAAACCTAAGAATTGGCAAAATTCACTATAAGAGCACGTCTGGCAACCCAACAGAGGCATGGGGATATCAGGCAAATTTAGTAACTGCACTTGAGAGTTTTGACGCTCACAATATTGTTCAAAAAGGCAGTGCTCATAGATTGATTATTGATATGAATGTGCAAATTCCAATGGGCGACTACGGAACCGATGGATACAATGTAGATGCAAACATTGGCCAAGCCAAGCGTGTGGACTTTCGAATTTTAAATTGACGAATCTGCGAAACGAACTTCACAGCTTTGATGCATTCGATCGGGTCGAGAGTCATTAAATAACCCAATACTATGAGATGCTTTCGATTGTAAAAAGAGTTTTCTTCATCATTTTATTTTTCTTAAACTCAGCAATGACCTTTGGTAAGACTATCGGACTTTTAAGAGACTGTGCACGCTGCTCAAGGCTGGTGCCTTCTCGCTTTACGATGGGACGTTTTTTTGAACACCGCCGCGGGTGCCCTCGTAATCGAATATTGATTGACCGGTTGCGCCTGAATATGAACTTGCGAAGGATTAGCAGTTTGGATCGTTGCTGGCACTTTCGTCGGAACTAACTCAGAGCTCCCTGCCATAGCAGGAGCGGCCGCTTTCATTGACGCTGGCGCCACCGCCAATACTGAGGGTGCAGTGGTACTAGGATTGGGCAATGCGTTCACCGGCGCAGCTTGTAGCTCAGAGGTGGTCGTTACTTTCGGAATCAGCGTATTGAGTACGACCTCTCGGGCTTTGACCTTTGGAGCTAATAAGCTCTCCCAACGATCACCAAACTTCATAACGAAGAGCGAGACTACGTATAACGCAAGCATCAGATAATGTCGTCCCTTTGCCTTTTGTTTGAGTTCCATCTCAATTTGAGACACGCGAGAAGAAACCCCATCTACTTTTTTTGTTAACTTCGTATTTATCGGATATCTAGCTAGGGGCGCTTCAATTGCTACGTTATCCTCTTCAACAATATCTACTAGCAAATTTTGCGCATGAATGTTGAGCATGCTTGTTAGCAAGCGTTCATTCTTCATTTCTTCGGCAAATAAAAGACTGACCATCTGGCCAGTGTTAGCATAGAGATAGGCCGGGTAACTGACCTTTAAAACTCTTCGTAGCTCAGATTGAAATTCACGAGCATCACTATAGCGTTTCGTCGGATCTTTTTCGAGAGCCCTC
The DNA here is from genome assembly GCA_043739185.1 of Bdellovibrionales bacterium. Taxonomy (GTDB): domain Bacteria; phylum Bdellovibrionota; class Bdellovibrionia; order Bdellovibrionales; family JAMPXM01; genus JAYTQQ01. The sequence continues at coordinate 2,784 of JAYUEN010000123.1, read as the reverse complement.
AAAATAATTCGATCAACCTCAGGCGCGATGTCACTATTATACGTCGATGGTGGGACCACATGGTTTTCACATTGACTGATCTTAATCATGATTTGGGCTTCCGTATCACTCGACTTTACAAAAAGTCTCTGCCCTGTAAGAAGTTCCCAGGCCACAATACCCAAAGAAAAAATATCAGAACGGGCGTCGATTTCATGTGCCAGCAGTTGCTCTGGTGAGAAATAGCCTACCTTGCCTTTGACTGTTCCTGTTTGTGTGTGCTCTTGAGAGTTATCCGCCTTAGCAACTCCGAAATCGATCACCTTCAAATTACCGTCATAAGACAATATAAGATTATGCGGTGAAATATCACGATGAATTGTATGAAGGGGTTTGCCGGTCGTTTTGTGTGTATATGTGTGAGCATAATGTAGTCCAGATGCCGCTTGCGCCACAATACTTATACCTACTGGAACCGGAAGTTTAATACCCTTACTTTTTAATTTTACAGTAATATCGCGAAGACTTTTGCCCTCAATATATTCCATTGCAATAAAGGGCTGTCCATTGGCTGCGCCGAAATCGTGCAACTGTACAACATTCGAATGATTAAAACCCATCGTAGTTTGGATCTCGCGCTGAAACATCGTAATGAAGTCTGGATGATTCGCGATATGAGGCAGAATTCGTTTGATCACTAGCAAACGGCCTTCGCCCTCTCGCACCGCTGGTCGAGCCAAAAATACCTCTGCCATACCGCCACTAGCGATTTTTTTCAAAAGTAGATAGTTTCCAAAGGATTCGATTTTTTTGTTCATAATTCCCTCACACTCTATTTTTCGGCCATTCTTTAATTGGATGAAATTTTTTTTTCGTAAACGCATCAATTCGAGATCATTCCTTCGAATGTTGTTCGCATTGTAGATTCATACGACATATAAGTAGATGGTTATGTAAATTGATTCGACATAAGCAAAAGTCTTGAGGCATCTTGCGGACAGTGAATTTGCTTTCGCCAAAATGGTACTGCTGAAAGCGAAGAGCTTAGACTTTTTATAAATTTCATCTTTTACCAAAATTCGGAGTTTCTAACTCACGAAACTAAAAGCAGATTTGCGCAAGAAGAACCTCTTGCGGGAGGAGAGAGTAAAGCAGATGATTTCCATTTGCAATGAGCTGTGCGCTCTGAGTGTAAATTCCTTTTCGACCAAGAGACTGTCCCGAAGCGGCGCTAACTTTCATAAAATCAGAAAAGCTTAAGTCATATGAAAACTCTTTGTTGGTATTCATGTCATCGGCAGCCACATATACGATATTGGCGTTTGCAAATGCCGTCGTCCATCTTAGGTCAAATGGGTGTGAAGCTTTAATGGCGGCCAGGAGGTTACTAATCATCGTAGTGGGATCCTTTCCGTAGGCAGACTGAAGATCCGCAAGGGTAACGCCCTCACCAAGCAAAAAGGCAAGGGCGGCGTCCTGGGCGCTTGCCAATCGATTCCAACTTCCAAATTTAAAACATGTATTCATTTGAAGCTGAGCAAAGATACGTTTTCTCTCGCCCACTTTAAATTTACTCTGCAATGTTGAGTTGGGGACGTCGACATAGATTGATTCAGTCGAATAATTAATCCCTTTACTAGACCGGCTAATGGCATCAAAGAATTGATAAACATAAAATATAGGTTTCGGTATTGCATCGGGATAGCTGATCGTTCCCCACTGATCATAGGCCTGGGTACCGTAATCCTGAAATGGTACCCCGCCTTGGCCCCATAGGTTTGCTTGATCGAAGGCAAGAAAAAGATTGGCAGCGTCGGCGGCTTGATTAGAATTATAGCCATTGGGATTCCCGACTTGCGGCAGCCACTCCGTTAACATAACAGGCATTTGCGCCTCGGTGAAGCCTTGTCCCTGTTTAAAAATTCGATACTGGGTGACCGCGTTTATAAAATCATTCTCATAGTCCGTTGAAAAATAATGAAAACTCACAAAATCCATGGGCAGACTTTGTTCCTTCACGAATTGAATCAAATCGAAGTTTAAATTTTGGGGCCTGCTTTGCCCATCAAATGCTACTTTTCCTGCCCATGATTCAGTTTCGGCGCCACCCACTTTCGAAGTCGTATGAAGAGTTTTTAGATATGGCATCGTTTTACTATATAGTTGAAGAAATGCAGCTGTGCTTTCTTGCCAATTGCAAGCAAGGTCGGGCTCATTCCAGAACTGGTAGTAAATTTTCGTACCTCCAGCTGAGGCTTCGACTGATTTGAAGAAATTTGCTGTTATTTGTAAGAGCTGCTGCCAGACAGCGTAGTCTTTCGGACGATAACTCTGTCCAAGCTTTCCTCCGCCACAAGCAGAAGTTGCATCAGGATGAATACTAAGCCAAGAAGGAGTGCGAAAAATATTGACCATCAAAATTTGAGTTTTATTAAGTTGGGTCAGATAAGTGAGAAAATTAGAAGCTGAGACAAGCGCAGTCTGAAATTGGGTGACACAATTGGAGTAGTCGGTACCTGAATTGGGAACACAAGCATCTGACAATACAACTGCCGCATCAAATGCGTTAACGCGAACAATATTATGAGTAGGAAAATCCTGAAGGTAAAGTGAGCGACCCGCATCAGAGCCTATTCCCGGAAAATAATTTGACGACAAAAAAACCGGTAAATTACCGGCTGAATAAGTCAGAGATTTTAGAGCGATTTGAGCGGTAACGTCTACACTACCAGGTTGAGAGCTTGTTGTTTGAGGGATCCCATTGCCGCCACCATTTGAACTACAATTTGTAAATAGTGTAGTTGA
>JAYUEN010000122.1:0-2061 GCA_043739185.1 Bdellovibrionales bacterium | reverse complement strand
GGTCGAAAGAAAATGCGAAACTCAGTTTTAATTCGTGAGCTTTTGAAAAGTGGTTTGAGTTACAGACAGATTTCAGTCATCGCAAAATGTTCTCATGGTTCAGTTCACGCGGAAGAGTTGGCCCTAAAGAAAGAGCAAGCTGCCGCAAAAGAACAAGAAATGAAAAATGAGAAAAAAATTGATATAAAAATTGAAATCAAACCAGAAGAGTCAAAAAAAGTTGTGTTCCCAGAATTAAAAATAGACGGTCTTGAGAGTAAAGTGCTCTCGTAAACTTGTCTCAATTTAAAGGTGATTGCGTGCCAAGAGTTTTTAGTGAAAAGGGATATTATTTTTTCTTTTTCTCAAGCGATAAAGGTGAGCCACCACACATTCACGCAAGATGTGAGAAGAGAATTGCAAAGATTTGGCTGAATCCTGTTCGACTGGCAAAAAATAAAGGACTCAAAAAGCATGAGCTGAGATATGCGCTAAGAACTGTAAAAGAGAATGAAAAAGAAATCAAAAACGCGTGGACGAGATTCTTCAAAAAATAGAAAATTAGATCATGCTGAGTTTGTTGCGGAGAAAGTTGATTTCAAAAAAGACTTTATTCGCCTCGTTCTTACCAATGGACAAGAGATTAGAACGCCGCTCTCGTTTTATCCAAGACTTGAAAAAGCCTCTGGTAAAAAGAGGCGCAATTTTGAACTCATTGGTGAAGGAACAGGTATTCATTGGCCTGACCTCGACGAAGATCTAAGCGTTGAGGGCATTGTACTCGGAAGACGTGCAGTCACCTCAAGCTAAACCTAAAATCGGCAGGGATTAATCTCCTTGCCGATTTTTTTTGGTCTTACGCGGTCACTATAGCTCTTTCAAACAAATAATGGCCACGCGCCAGATATGTCCTTGAGATACCAGACGGTTCGCCGAGCACCCTCTGCTATCCAATACCTCGATTTCGATCGAGAAACCCGCTCGCGATTTAAGTGTTTTAATGAACAGTTTTCTGAGACGAATTCAATATTGGCTGACCACTTTTCTCAGCAACATCTGGTAAATCAACGCCTGGGAAGCAGGAGCGCCAAGATGTCTTTTGAAGTTCAGATTTCGGCAATGTGGCAAATGCAACTTGATCGCGATAGTTTGATTTATCAACAAACTCCATCAGCCGACACATATTCTTTTGGTGAATCACCGTGCATCCATAGGTCGCAAGGTTTCCAGCAGAATGATATTTAGGCTGGGCCTCAATTTCATTCTTACAGTTCGCAAGCTCTGATTTATTTTTGCACTTTTCGCGGGTCTCAGCTTCTTTCTCGGCAAATAATTTTTCATCTAAGTGATGAACAAAAATACAAGAACCGGTGCCGGTTTTCACACTTTCAAATGTTCTATCATCGATTTTCTTTTTTATTTCGTGATCAACTTTTGACCCCGTTAGTACGTTAAGGCCACATGTATACAGCTTATTCGAACCCAGTAGCTCTCCTGTGCCTTCACCTACAAATCTAGTAATGTCGTTTTTCCAAATCTTATCATAGAATGCTGGCCTGCTTACATCATCTGAGCACTTCACTGTATTTGGAACCATTTTTTTTCCACTAATAATACGCATTTCTTTTGTATCATCATTCGGCATTCTATCACGCATAATCTGTATATAATTGCCTGATGAACTACGAGCCTCTGCGCCGAATGCTTCGCCAATCTTGAAGACTCCCGCAGGAGATTTGTGGTCTCCTTCAACCTTTATATAAACATCGCCTAGCTGATTTTGGATAGCATCTCCTTCGATCAGCCTTTGGTAGTCGTGGCCCCATCCCATTCCCCTTTCACCCACGTAGGCTTCTTGGTTTACCAAATTGCCGTCTTGAGATTTTTCCCACAAACCATTTGAACCCTTAAGGTAAACCGTAAGTTTAGCTTTTGACGAATTCCAGCTCTCACCTTCAACGAATATAAGAATCTTAGAATTTGCGTAACTGCTCAGGTTCCTACGCAAGAGTCGGCGCTTGATTGATTAGTGCTGCATGAATTGCTCCGAGAGTTGGGTGACCCTGCTTGCGGGCAGTGGAG
>JAYUEN010000121.1:0-6258 GCA_043739185.1 Bdellovibrionales bacterium | reverse complement strand
GGAGACTGCGACTATTTTCAGGCAGATTACAGAATTTTATAATGTCCAAAATATGTTTGTTGAAATTATATTGTCTTGTTTGGTATTTTTTGGAATTCTAAATACCTTGGGAATGTCAATTTACGAGCGAATTGGTGAGATTGGTACCTTGAGGGCACTTGGTGATCGCTCTGAAGCCGTTTTATGTCAGCTTGTTTTAGAGGGATTACTTTTGGGACTCATTGGAGCATTATTCGCAACTCCAATTGCGTCGCTGATCTCCTTTGGATTTTCATCATTGGAATTACCAATACTGATGCCTGGGGCCAGTCAGACCATGCCAGTTCAAATTGAGCCTGTCGGAGTGGACTATTTAATATCTGGCGCTATCGTCGGCCTTACATGTTTTGTGGCAAGCTTGTGGCCTGCACAACGAGCTATACGTCTTTCAATCGTCGATGCTTTACGTGCGAATTCTTAAAAAGGGGAACAATGGAATTGTATAAAAAATTGAAGTTGAGTCGAGCTGAGACAACAGCCTGGGAAACGGGAAACCTAATGGTTCCGGCCGATATGGTCACAATGATAAGTGAGGTTGATGCAAGTGGGCTTGATAGACTTCGACAAGTCTCTAAATCACAATTTGGCCAAGCTCCTACTTACACCTCGATGATATTGAAAATTGTAGCATTAACAATGGATCAAAATCCTACAGCCAATCGAGCTATACTTGGTTGGCCATTTTTTAAAAAACTTTTACAGTTCAATAATGTTAACATCAGCGTAGCCGTTGAAAAAAATCTTCCTAATTATCCGGGTCTTGCTTATGCAGAGCCTATTACGGGCATTTTAGAAAAATCACTTCTCGAGATTACAAATGAACTCAAAAATTTTGCTCAATGTGATGAGACAAATAATAAAGGATTCGCCACTTACATGTGGATGCTTAAATATCTTCCAAAGACTTTAGCCATTTTTTTATTTAATTTGGCTGATTATGTTCCTTCGGTGTGGGTGAAATACCGCGGATGTGCGGCGTGGGTGAATGCGCCATCAAAAGCGGGAGTTGATTTGGTGTTAACGACTTGGCCATGGCCTTTAACATTTTCATTTGGACTTGTAAAAGCCCGTCCGATGGTGGTTGACGGGCAAGTAGTAGCTCGCCAGACAATTCCCTTAGTTATGGCGTTTGATCGACGAATTATGGGGGGGGGGCCGGCCAGTCGTCTCTTCGCTCATTTCCAAAAATTAGTTGAAACGGCAGATAACGTACTTAAATAAAAGTACAATTGCTTGTCGATGCTCTACGTGCGAATTCTTAAAATTTCTTCTCGAGGTCTTCTAAAAGTTCGTGATTTATCAGGAAGTGGCGTTGATTGACCTGTTCTAATCATCCAAATGGGTTCTAGACCAAGCGGAATCGAGAATTCCTGGCGTAAAATATTTTCGCCTTCACGGAAAAAATCAATCCATTTTTTTGGCAACTCTATTAGACCATACTTTGCACAAAGGGCAATCATTGAACTAATCGTAAAGGGCTGAACTCCGTAACCCTGTTGATTAAGAGACAACCAAACCCCCATCATGAGTCGCCCTGCTTGAACGACATTTGACGAATCAATATTAGGAATAGAAACGCAAACGAGTCCGGCCGATGATTCCAATTGTCGTTTCACACGAATTCTATTTTGTGGACGAAGGACTGGTCCCAAAATATTTATGACATGCGGAACATCACGAAGGATCGGTACCATTGGAAGTTCCCAAAATCGTATTTCCATATTTCGCCACAACATTCCATCTCGCGACTTTCGGGCCTGATTCATGGTGAAACGTACCCACTTAAGAGTAGCCGGTAGAATTTCTGAATGATCCAGCAACAACTGTTCTGCTTTTACGATATATTTAACAAGACGTTGATTAGGTTTTGGCACTATATGCATTCGGGCCGGCGCAAATGAATTTTGCTGATCGATAATTTGTCGAAGCATTTCTGAGTTGAGTTCTCCCCCCTTGTAGAGCCGTCGATCTGTCGATCGATGAACAAGGACTTCAGTTAACGGATGTTGGGGCCTATCACTGGCTATAAACTGAACCCTAGCCCAAAGACTTTCATCTTGTTGGTTGAGTTTTTCAATGGTGAATGAGGTGAGGAAATGAAAATCAGAAGCCGCCAGATCGATGGCATTCAAGAGGCATCCTAAAGAAAGCAATGACGCGGTTCCCGCCGGGTTGAGAGGATGTTTAGCACGGCCAGCGCTATGAATGATTCCCAAGGTTTCGCCATCCCATTCGAAGGTCCAGGGTTGACAATTGTCCCCGCTAGGTAACCAGATACATTTTTCAATAATTTGATTAAATTGATATCTTGTCACAATCATGCTTCGCCTCAACTATAGTTAGTTAAATACCGATATTATTTGCATGCAAGATAAATTGAAAAAATTAAAAATAGTTTCGAATTCTCATGAAGTTTTTAATCGCGACATTGCGTTTTCGAGAACCATTGGCCTAATAACCAATGCAGAGCTTGAAATTTTAAAAAACAAGACAGTTGCTGTCGCCGGTTTGGGCGGAGTCGGAGGGAGTCACATTCTAACTCTCGTTCGTCTTGGAATTGGTGGAATTAATATTGCTGATATGGACAGCTTTGCGGTCGAAAACTTTAACCGGCAAGCCGGCGCTAACATGAACTCGATTGGTCAGCAAAAAGTTCAAGTCATCGAGTCCATGGCAAAGGCAATAAATCCCGAATTAAAAATAAAAACTTTTTCACAGGGAGTAACCGCTCAAAATCTAGAAGAGTTTTTCTCAGGTGTTGATGCTTACCTTGATGGGTTGGATTTTTTTGCATTTGAAGCAAGAAAAATGGTATTTAGACATTGTCATCAAAACGGCATTCCGGCAACGACAGTAGGCCCGATTGGAATGGGAGCGGCTCTCGTTAATTTTCTGCCAGGTCAAATGAGTTTTGACGATTACTTTCAGTGGAAGGAAACCGATTCAGAAGTAGAGCTGGCGGTAAAATTTCTAATTGGCTTGTCACCTAAAACACCTCATCGAAAATATATTGTAGATCCCAGCGCCTTGAATTTTAAAGAGAAGAAAGGTCCCTCTACTCCGATGGGTTGTGAATTGAGTGCTGGCGTAGCTGGTACAGAAATTTTAAAAATTTTATTAAACCGCGGCGGTGTTTATTCGGCGCCCCATTCCATTTTGTATGATGCCTACTTTAATCGGCTTTTTCACACCCACCTTTGGTGGGGTAACCGCAACCCAATTCAAAGACTCAAAATTGCCATTGCTAAAAGAATCTTAAATAAATAAATTATTTTGCTATCTTTGAAACAGAGGTGAGATGGGTCTGTCTAAGTATCCGCGCGATGCTCAATTGTGTCTGCATAAATTTAATGCCGTATCCTAAAAGCTGGTGATTTCGAGTGCGTCGATTTTGCCAACAGGTCTTAACCTGAAATGAAAATTTATAAAGTCCTAATTCAAATTCAATTTTATATTCTTTATCAAGCTCCAACTTAAATTCCGTAGCAAGGAAAGCTCCTGCTTGGGAGAGATCCATGATATGACCAGAAGATTTTGTTGTTTCATTTGTTAGTGTAGCCTGGATTTTAACTGGAAATCTGAAGTGTCTTTTTTTTGTATTGGCAGAGTCAAAATTTTTAAAGAAATCCATGTCTTCTAGGTTATCAAAAAATTGACTGTAGGCACAATAAATAGTAAGAAGCTCCGACTGGGAAAGTTTTTGAAAAGATTGGGTCCTTTCAGCCATGAAGTATTTGAGAAGTTTTGGTGTATAAATAGGATCTAAGTGATTCTCAATTTTTCTTGGTGGGTAAATTAAGAATTCATCCGTCTTGAACAAAAAGTTAATTGGATTTCTGTCTTCTTGGATCGGAAAGGAAGAGGCCAGGGGTTTCAAATTCTCATCTGTAATGTTACCAAAAACATGAACCCCCAGCGCATCATTGACGAATTTGTATTTTATAATTTTTTTATTAGCTTTGAATCCCCAAAATGCCGCATAAAAATCCCTTGCGCGAGGATGTACGACACAAGTCACGGTCGTACAGCCCATGTGATGGGTTGTATAATGTTGAAGGTATTTCATTAAGTACAAACTTACCACGTGAGACTTTTTGCGAAACTTCGAATCGATGGCGAGTGACGAAACTTCTACAAGGGCATGGCCTTCAAGCCGAAGCAGATCATTTTCAAATTTGAAATCTTTGTCAGAAGGTAGCCCAACTGGCGAATCTTTTATTAGAGAAACCGTGCCAATAACGATTTCGCCAATTTTAGCCACGACAGTAGTAGTGAATGGAAGAAAACTAAAAAAATTGCACCGAAGACCAGAGTCGTCTGGAGCCATCAGTTTTGTTCCAACATAGCAATCATGAAGCAGAGAATAAGCCTTCTCCAATTCTTCCTTTGTCGAGGCAATGTTCACTTGAAAATCTTTAGGCGGCGTAGAAATTCTTATATTCTGACGAAGCAATTTAATTCTTAAAAATTTTGGCAAAAAGCTCATCTTATTCATGGTATATACAATCTCGGCTAAAGTCTTGGAAAACATGAATGAAAATATGAAACGTATCAAGTTGAGAAAATGTATTATAATTGTTCGTTTTTGCAGTTCTTTAAATTACGCTAACTAGGATTCGTTTGCATATCGCCTTACGTAATCGACAATCTGCAATTCACCGGCAAAACATATTAACGCTACAATAAAATCAGAAGCTCACGTCTTCCGGCTTCAACTTTTTAATTTTGGCCGACTTCGATTCGCCCAGAATATACTGAAGATGCTGGGGCGTGACTCCAAGCCGTCTTGCCGCTTCGGCTTTTGAGCCACCTACGGACTCGATGGCTCCAAGAATGAATGTCTGCTTATCAAATCCCTGCTTTGCTTCGAAGTTCTCCAAAAGCAGCCCTGCGCCGCCGCCAGACTCAGCACCCTGATAAAGTTTTAGATTTAGTTTTTCTGGCGTGATTGCGGGCTCAATTGCCTGGATCATGTGACTTTCAATAACACTGATTAGTTCACGGACATTTCCCGGCCACAAGTATTTTCGAAAAACATCAAGCGTTCGGCGCTGAAAATACCGAGCAGGCTTAAACTTGTAGTGTTGATTAAAATGATCCGTAAAGTGCCCCACCAAAAGCTCGATGTCTTCGACGCGGTCTCTAAGCGGTGGCAGCTCGATGTCGGCCACCAAGATTCTAAATTTTAAATCTTCACGAAATTTTCCTTGCCGAACCCGTTCATCAAGATTTTGATGGCTTGCCGTAATAATTCGGATATCGACATTAACCGGTGACCGTGCGCCGAGTGGTTGAACAACCCGCTCCTGGACGACGCGAAGAAGTTTTGCTTGTAACTCCATTGGAAGCTCTGCAATTTCATCCAAAAAAATAGTTCCGGTGTGCGCAAGAACAAACTTTCCATCTTTTTTGTCAAACGCTCCCGTAAAAGCGCCTTTCGAGTGACCAAACAATTCTGATTCCAAAAGTTCTTTTGGAATGGCTGCACAATTGATTGCAATGTACGGTCCCTTTCTTCGTGAAGATGTATCATGAAGTGCTTGTGCAACAAGTTCTTTCCCAGAACCCGATTCGCCAGAAATGAAAACTGAAACGTCGCTCGCTTCGCCCAGCTTTTGAATCTTCTGGCCCACTTTGCCCATAACTTCAGATCTGCCGATTATTTTAAATGACTTTAAGAGTTGGGCGATCTGATTTTTGTCTTTGGTTGACCTGATCGTCCTACAAACCGCATCATAGCGATGACAATAAAGCTGAATCGTCGCTAAAATAATTTCTGGTTTCTCACTTTTTTCGATGAACTCAAGTGCTCCAGCTTTGTGACTTTTCTTAAGTGCTTCGCGGCTATCATCGCAAGAAAACATTGCGACCTGCTGGAGCGGATTGATTTCACGAATTTTCGCAGCCAATTCATCACCGCTCATCTGGGGCATTTGAAAATCTAGCAGTACCAACGCGTATTCATCTTTTGCAATCAGCGAAATTGCCTCTTCCTGTGAAGACGTCGTTTCAACTTCAAATCCGTTCGCCTCAAGATAGCCCTTTGTCGCTGATAAATTTTTAAAATTATCATCGACCATTAAAAGTCTATACCCCATGACTTACCCCCTGGTTCAAATAGACCGGAAAGATCACGTCAACAACTGTCCCCAATGTCGAACTTTGCAATTGAACTCTGCCGCCCCTTGATTCGCTGATGTGTTTAACAACGGAAAGTCC
>JAYUEN010000120.1:0-18834 GCA_043739185.1 Bdellovibrionales bacterium | reverse complement strand
TGGTTATACCTTTAATCATACTTTTAAGGTTGGCAATTGGGCCTTGGCCTTTGATAAATCCTATGTTTATGGCGATCTCATGAATGAGAATGGTGCCGACGCCAATCTAGTGGCCTGGATGAATAGTTCAAATAAAGATGTCACTGGCAATGAAGGCTGTTTACCTGGCAAAAGCGGTCGCTGGAACAAAAGTAGAAAGTAGAAATCATGTCGCATAAAGGCTTGCGGATCTCTGCCCAAGGGAGCCAAATATTATTTTGCGGATTGATCATGAGCTTAAGCTTGTCATGCGTCCATCCGTCCACTTCGCCTACTGCGACGCCGACTTTGCAGAGATTTTCATCTAAGAATTTGAAAGCGAACTATGTATTAGATTCTGAAGTGATGATGAGTATCAAAAACCTCAAGGGCAGACCAGTCATTCAAGTTGATCTGCCCCATTCAAGAGGCTGCCAAGTCACACTCGATGAAGAATACCCCGGAGTTGTTTTTCCTGAACATATTACAAATAGTCCCGAAAAGGCCGACCCAATTGTATTCGTGCTCAAATACGATTCACATTGTTTAGCAGAAAAGAAACAATCCTACGGCGAACAAACCTTAAATGTTCCCATGTCCAATCAGATTGACCTTTATGGACAAGTGATAGAATCGAAGCTTGCACAATTTAAAACCGATTTTGAAAATGGCAATCTTAAAATTGCAGTTTGTAGATATTGGGACTGTTCCGAGCTCATTTCATTTCCGACGAGTTCAAGTCCAACAACTTTTTTTAGATCGGAGTATCAGCCTCCGCAATTTGTCGATTTGAAATTGTCCGGTGAAAAGCCGATTCGCTCAAATGTTCCTCTAGTCGAAGCCATCTATGGCCCACCGATTTCGGTTTGTGATGGTTTGATTAAACAAGTTCCCACTTTGACGGCGGCTTTATTTCTGCCATCTCTTGCAAAAAAAACTGCTGCCAATCATCAAAGTTTCCCCAACGACGAACGTTATATATTTAGGTTTTACAAAGGGCAGACCATTACAAAAGAAAAATCAGAGGAGCTCGCCCGCAGTGGTGAAGTCTTCTGCTCGCTGCGAATAATTGAGCAAAAATTAAAGAATACGAAAGCTTCTAAAGAGCGCCCGAAAGAAACCGAGAACTTTGAGTTTGCGCCGATTCAAGCGGTTGCTTTCGCCTCAAATCTTGGGGCGACCTTTTATAGCGAAGCTGATCGAAACCTGATTCCAACACAATATTATTCACGTACCTTTGAGCTCTATGGCAATGTGACTCAACAGCAAATTAGTGTCAGTGGAGGATTTTGTTCAACTCCTCACGGTGATTCACCTAACGGACGCCAAGTTTTAGTGGGAGATATATTGGAGCATATCCCGGGCATTAGTCTTACGACCAATTATCCTGGATTCTATGCGAGCCCTTAAGACTCGCTTTCAAATTCCGAGCAATTTTTCAGCTTTTTGAAAAGCTGTTTTAATTTTACTGAGATCTTCGCAAGCACCTTGAGCAAAATCAGGCCTTCCGCCACCTTTGCCACCCAGCTCTTTTGCAATTTCTCCTAGGAGTTTTCCGGCATTATATTTTTGCGTCAGATCTTTTGTAACGCTGATTACAATGGGATGAGCCCCGGCGGCTTTGCCTACTAAAACAATCACACCTGATCCAATTCGATCTTTAATGCGATCGCCGATTTCGCTCAAAGCGTTTCGATCATCGACATCAACTTGAGCGCTGACGAATTTACCTCCGGCTATAGACTTTGCTGATTGTACAATTTGATCTAAATTGACCTTTGAGCCTTTTAAACTTTTCACTTCTTTTTCAAGTTCACGAATGCGTGCTTGAGACTGTTCGATCCAATTTAATAATTGCGGGGAAGTTTCCTCAAGATATTGGTCCCAACTTTCTTGCTTGCCAGTCAGCTTTCGCGCTTCGAGATTTTCATTGGTATTTTTATTCAAATAGCGAATCGCCATATCACCCGCTAAAGCTTCAATTCGTCTCACGCCAGCAGAAACACCGCTTTCACCCACTACTTTAAAAAGTCGAATCTGAGAGGTGTTTTTCACATGAGTTCCACCGCAAAGCTCAGTTGAAAAATCTCCCATCTTCAGCACCCGAACACGGTCCCCATATTTTTCACCAAACAAAGCCATTGCGCCTTTTTCAAGAGCCAGTTTGTAAGGCATTTCTTCATTTTCGACATTTTGGGCAATTGCGATTTCGCCATTTACCAAATCTTCAATTTGTTGAATTTCTTGAGCGCTCATGGCTTTGTTGTGAGTGAAATCAAAACGCAATCGTTCTGAGCTTACCAAGCTACCAGCCTGAGTCACATGAGTACCTAATACTTTTCGAAGTGCCGCATGCATAAGATGGGTGGCGGAGTGATTGGCCGCAGTGTTTCGGCGCTTTGCATTTGTGACCTGCAATTCATATTGCATTTGTTCACTCACTTCGCCGGTCACCACTTGAACAAAATGAAGAAATACATCATTTTGTTTTTTAACATCTAAGACCTCAGCTGTAAAACCAGTTGAAGAAATCACCCCTTGATCGCCGACTTGGCCACCACTTTCAGCATAAAATGGCGTGCGCTTAAAAATGAGAATGCCGGTTTGATCCGGGCCTAGCTTTTTCACAATTTCAGTTCCGTTTGAAATCAACATCAGTTTTTCATTTGCGAGCAGCGTTTCATACCCCAAAAATTGGGTGGCGCCGAATTGTTCTTTCGCCTTTTGGCTCAATTGCAAAGTATGAGCGGCATCACTTGAAACGGAGCTTCCCTTCCAAGAAGCTTTTGCTAAAAGTTTTGAGTCTTGCATGAGTTTTTCAAATTTTGTCTCATCAAGACTAAAACCTTTTTCGACTGCCATCAAACGAGTTAAGTCTGGCGGAAAACCAAAGGTATCATAGAGTTTAAAAACGGTTTCACCCTCTAATGTTTTAAGTCCGCGCGAACTCAATTTAGAAAGTGCGGAATTGAGAATTTCAGTTCCTTGATCGAGAGTTTGCAAAAATCTTGTGACCTCATCTTTAATAGTAGCCAAAATCATGCTTTTCTTTGCACTCAATTCAGGAAAGAAGATAGCCATTTCAGAAATCACCACACCCACCGTTTTTTCAAGCAAAGACGAATCGCCAGTTAGTTTGCGGCCATAGCGAATGGCTCTTCTCATAATTCTTCGTAAAACGTAGCCACGCCCTTCATTTGAAGGAATGACACCATCGGCGAGCAAAAAGCACATGGCTCTTGAGTGATCGGCCACGACTCGCATCGCAGCCGTCATCTCCGAAGCATTGCTAATGTATTCAATTTTCGAAATTCGGGCAGCCTCTTGAATGATCGGCTGAAATAAATCCGTATCAAAATTATTTGGCTTTCCCTGCAAAGCGGCCGCCCATCGCTCCAATCCCCCACCCGTATCAACGCTTGGTTTTGGCAGCGGATGTTTGCCCTTTGCATCTTCGTTGTACTGCATGAAAACGAGATTCCAAATTTCGACATAGCGATCACCATCGCCGCCCACAGCCGATTTTACGCCCGGCACATCTTGCTTTTCGCCATGGTCATAAAAAATCTCAGAACAAGGACCACAAGGGCCCGTATCGCCCATTCTCCAAAAATTGTCTTTTTCTCCAAATCGAAAAATACGATCTCGCGGCACACCTTCCTGCTTGTGCCAAATGTCTGCAGCTTCATCATCGGTTTCAAAAACAGTGACTGAGAGCTTTTCTTTTGGAATTTGCAGTTCGTGAGTCAATAGGTCCCAAGCAAAGTGAATAGCATCTTTTTTAAAATAATCTCCAAAAGAAAAATTACCGAGCATTTCGAAAAAGGTATGGTGACGAGCTGTAAAACCGACGTTCTCAAGATCATTGTGTTTGCCACCTGCGCGAACACACTTCTGTGATGTTGTGGCTCGTGTATAAGGACGCTGCTCCAATCCCAAAAACGAATTTTTAAATTGGTTCATGCCAGCGTTTGCAAAAAGTAAAGTGGCATCATTTTCTGGAATAAGACCCGAGCTCGCAACTCGGGTATGACCTTGTTTTTCAAAATATTTTAAAAATAGTTCGCGAATTTCACGACTCTTCATAGGTAATTGTCCTTATCGTTTGATCATCAAAGCCACGATTGGCCAGCAATCGATAAATTTTAATTTTTTCTTCGTGCGCCAGTGATCCTTGGGCGCCTTCAATATGCAGCTTATTCATCACAAGCTTTCGGGCCTTTTCAAGTTCTTGCTCGCGGTCAATCTGATGGTGGGGCAAGCCCTTGGCCCGCAGGTATTTTGCAATATAAAGATAGCCCTTATTTTTGCGGCTGAGCTCGTGATATACTTGCGCAGACAACTCTTCAGGCGTTTTCATCAGTTTATGCTCACGGGCAAACATGATGGCCTGAAATATTTCATCCGAGCTATAGTTTTTTGCCAGCTTCCTCATGAGTTCTTGTTCTGAATGATCACGAATGGCGAGATAACTCACTAATTTATCAAGTGCCGATCTTGAATTACTCATCACTGCTTTCTTCTTCAATATCGTTGGGATCGATTTCAAGTCTTGAGTTGTCAGCGTTTTGCCATTGCGCTTGATGTGCTTCTCTAAATTTATTGACCGTCCATTGATCTTTGCCTGAACTGACTCCCGAAAATCGCAATGCAAAATCTTCTGGATTTGTTGCCAATCTCAATGCCTCTTCATAGGTGATAACATCAGAAGAAAGTAGATCCATTAGGCTCTGATCAAAACTCTGCATGCCTGCGGTATCGCGACTCTGTTCAATTGCCATTCTCAATTCTTTGGTTTTTACCGGATCAATAATCATATCTCGAGTTCTCTGATTGTTAATTAAAATCTCGACCGCCGGAACAAAACCCTTACCATCTTTTCGAGAAGCCAAACGCTGAGAAATAATTGCACTGAGTACAGAAGCCAATTGTTCGCGAATCTGCTGATGCTCATGGGGTTCAAAAACTCCCAGAATTCGATTGATAGTTTCTTGGGCGTCGAGTGTGTGAAGCGTTGAGAGCACCAAGTGACCGGTCTCAGCTGCGGTCAAAGCTATTTCAATGGTTTCTTGATCTCGCATCTCGCCGATGAGAATGACGTCAGGATCTTGACGAAGTGCTGAGCGCAAAGCTCCGGAAAATGTTTTGGTATCAATCCCCAACTCACGCTGAGAAATAATACTCTTACGATCTCGAATCAAAAATTCAATTGGATCTTCGATCGTTAAAATATGATTGTTGTGATTATTATTGATATGATCAATGATCGCGGCAAGTGTAGAAGATTTACCCGAGCCAGTGATACCGGTCACCAAAACCAAGCCACGTTCAAAATCAGCAATTTTTTTAACGATCTCGGGTAAGTTCAAACCGTCAATCGTTGGCACTTCAAAGGGAATATTTCGAATCACCATACGAACAGAACCGCGCTGTCTAAAAACATTGATGCGAAATCTTCCGACCCCACTTATACCGTGGCTAAAGTCGAGTTCTTTGTTTTCAATAAAAACCTTCTGTTGACCTTCATCCATCGCCTCGAGAGCCATATGTTCGAGTTCCGCAGCAGTGATCGGATGCATTCCTTGTTGTAGAGGTCGCAATTTGCCATGCTTGCGAATAACCGGAACGATTCCCGCTTTTAAATGCACGTCACTCGCCTGCTTACCAATGGCAATTGTCAAAATCTCAGTTAAGTTCATAGTTCATTCTCTAAACAAATCATCGAGTTAATCAATCCTATTCTCTATATGGTGCGCTGATGTGCAAGGGGTCTAATAGACAATCCGTAGATTAGTCCTTGTTTTAGGCCGATTTCTTTATAGTATGAACCCATGAATCAAAAAATTGTTGAAATTTTAGCTACTGGCTTTTATTTCGGAAAATCTAAGTTTGCGCCCGGCACATTTGGGACTCTCTGGGGAATTCCCCTGGCCTTTATTCTTGTTAAACTGACTGCTTTGCTGCAAGCAAGCGCTCTGGCCTATATGCTTGTAACTTTTGCGCTTATTTTATTGGCTTCGTGGATTGCTCAGCTTCACGAAAATTTCACCAACGCTCATGACCCAGGCGAAATTGTCATTGATGAAGTGGTCGGGTATTTGGTGACCTTCACTTTGCTCCCGATGACTTGGCAGAGTTTTCTCGCTGCCTTTTTGTTTTTTAGACTTTTTGATATTTGGAAGCCCTGGCCAATTCGTTATATTGATCAAAAAGTAAAAGGTGGGCTCGGCACCGTCTTGGATGATGTCGCCGCAGGAATTTTTGCAAATATTTGTCTGCAAATTATTTTTGAAAAAACCAATTGGCTTGGAGTTCAGTTTGCCGGCTAAAACAGCAGGAGCTGATAAGTTAAATAAAGTCATTTGCGCACTTAAAACGCGCGCCCAAACATTGAGCATTGCAGAGAGTTGTTCTGGCGGCTTAGTTTCTGCGCAATTCACAAAGCTTTCGGGAGCTTCAGAGTTTTTTTTGGGCGGCGTGGTGAGTTATTCGAATGAGGCCAAGCAAAATTTACTTGATGTTCCAGGCGCTCTCATAAAAGCTATGGGCGCAGTCAGTACTCCAGTGGCCATTTATATGGCGCAAGGGGTTCGTGAAAAGTTTCATTCAACATGGTCTATCAGCATCACGGGAATTGCCGGTCCGAGCGGCGGCACACTTCAGAAGCCAGTTGGCACTGTGTGTTTTGCTGTCTGTGGCCCCGGAATTGAAGAGAGCTCAACCCAGTATTTTACTGGAGAGCGAACCGATATTCAAAATGCGTCAGTGACTTTTGCTGTCGAATTTTTAGCTCGATTTTTAACGCTATAACCTACTCAGAACGAAGGAGAAAACATGGGATTCGGAAAAGATAAAACACCTGAAAAAGAAACCAGATCATCTGGTGGAACGGACAGCGAAAAAACCAAGGCACTCGATCTTGCGGTTTCAGCAATTGAAAAACAATTTGGTAAGGGTTCGATCATGCGCTTGGGCAGTACCGAAAATCTTTATAAAGATATGCAGGCTATCAGCACAGGTTCTTTGAGTTTAGATATCGCTCTTGGTATTGGCGGCCTTCCCCGTGGTCGAATCGTTGAAATTTATGGCCCAGAAAGTTCTGGCAAAACAACTCTTGCATTATCTGCCATTGCTCAAGCTCAAAAAACCGGCGGCGTCGTTGCCTTCGTAGATGCGGAACATGCTCTTGATATTGGTTACGCTCGCAAACTTGGCGTGAATACTGAAGACCTTTTAGTTTCACAACCAGATACCGGCGAACAGGCTCTTGAAATTGTTGAAACCCTTGTTCGTTCTGGCGCCATCGATATTCTCGTTGTCGATTCTGTTGCGGCACTCACTCCACGCGCTGAAATCGAAGGCGATATGGGCGATAGCCATATGGGACTACAAGCTCGATTGATGTCACAAGCTCTCAGAAAATTAACTGCAGCCATTAGCCGGAGCCAAACGCTAGTGATCTTTATCAATCAGATTCGTATGAAAATCGGTGTGATGTTCGGAAATCCCGAGACGACCACTGGCGGTAACGCTCTTAAGTTTTATGCTTCTGTTCGCCTAGATGTTCGCCGCGTTGGCGCCATTAAAAACGGTGAAGATGTCATTGGTAGCCGCACTTCTGTCAAAGTGGTGAAAAATAAAATGGCAGCACCTTTTGGCAAAGTTGAATTTGACTTGATGTATGGCGAAGGAATTTCAGCTGAAGGCGATATCGTTGATCTTGCAGTCAAATACGAACTCGTTGAGAAATCTGGAGCCTGGTATTCTTACAATGGCGAGCGCATGGGCCAAGGCCGCGATCAAGCAAAAGCTTATTTGAAAGAAAATGCCAAGGTTCAAGAAGATCTGCGCAAGAAGATCTTAGAGCTTAATAAAATTGGCGTGATCTCTCCGACTTCTCTCGCAGCAGATGATGTGACCGAGACGGCAAAAACTCCTGCCGCAGGTGCAACTAAAGCTGGACCACCAAAAGTAGCCGCAGCAGTAAAGCCGGCTAAAAAATCAGCCGAAACTGATTTGTAGTTTTTCTTTGACCTCAGCCAAACCCATGAGCTCTAAATAAGCCATGGGTTTTCAAAGCTAAAAATAAATTGCATAAAAAATATTGGACCACTCGCTAATCGACAAAGGTTATTCCAGAATTAATGAATTGTGAGAATTTAATTACTGGCCTAGATCTTTCAAAAATAAAAATTCCAATCTTGGTACTTTATACTGAGAAAGATGAAGTCGTAAGTGTTGCCGAGATCAAGCATCAGTTTCAGGTTTTTGGTTCTAGTAAAAAATTTCTCATCGAAGTTCCCAATGCCAAGGGGCACATATTGATAGAAAATATTATCGATCCCGAGACTCTTCCATTTGTCGAAAAAACCATGAAAGAATTTCTTGAAAATCTCTATAGTATTAATTTGAACAAGTGAAAAAAGAATAAAATTAGTATCACCGAATTACAATAATTCACGTGATTACTACTAATTCTCAAGTCTTTTTGCATGGCCAAAAACTTGCAACCTTGTCTTTCAAGACGCTTTCAAGGGGGCATTCAAATGAGAGCAATTGTAAATTCTACGTTCATATGGTCCTTATTTCTGCTGACTCCAGTGCTTGCAAAAGCTCAGATCGCTTCACAACATAGCTTTTCAGTTGATCAAGTATCTGAAAATCAAATTATCATAAATCGTCTGGCCCTAACTGATGCCGGAACTTATAAAGTCGTCGACTCCTATCCAGCAGATACTATAGATGGTCCCTGGACTGAACAAGGGGCACGAATTCATCTGAGTGCTTCCGAAATGGCAAATGAACAATTGCGAAAGGACAATCCGCCAAAACCAAATGCTTTTTCGAAAATGGATAAAAAGAGTGCACTCTTGGAAGCGACTAAAAACTACAACTTTGATATTAAAAAAGATAATCCCTGTCACTCCATACAAGAGGCAATGAGCTGTCCGGGAAAGACTCCAACTTATACAATGTACTTAATTTACAAACGTCAATTTTAAAAACTGGGCTTTTGCAGTCTAAGGGCCCAGTTTCAATTTGTTAATCCTAAAAGTTTCATCAGCCCACTGAGAGTTTGAGTTGGGCCAACAGAAGCCGGCGTAATATTACGGGCGCGTTCGCCGCAAGCTTGTCGAATTGATAGCGCCCAAGCGGTTTGAACTTGGCCATATTGAACACCGACATTTGCCATTTTATTCAAGGCCGTTACAAATTGCGCATCATTTGCAAAATCAATATATTTTACAGGATTGCTTTGTGGATGCAGTTGATCAGCAGAATTTCTCAAAATGACTTGTAGACCGCCATAATCACATGAGGGTGCTGCTGCTTGCGAAAAATTTGGAGCTAAAGCTAAAAGTGCGACGATTAATATAGTTCTTTTCATTTTGTCCTCCGGACATTTTTTTAATTTCAAGGCCATTAAAATAACTAAGTCACCATCGCTTATGGGTTAAAATTAAGCGTCAATACTCTTTGGTTGGTGACGCTATTTGAAGAGTCACCACCAAGAACAACAGGAACGCCCGTCATTTGCGAAGCTTTCAATAACGCACTGGCCTTGGCGTTTTCACTAGCTTGTTGTTGAGCGGTCGGCAGCTGAGTGAGATAAAAATTAATTTTATGATCTTGAATATGCGCGATGGCCTGATCATACCAAATTTGAAAATTTAGCATTACATCCGGTGGTAATTGATAGCTAGCCACCCTGATGAATTGCGCATTCAATACATGAATCGTGTCAAAGTGACCAGTTTCAGTGGCGGTTCTTTTAATGGCAATAAAAAATACTTTACCGGATTCATCATTCACTACCGAAGTAATTTTGCCAAAATCGCTACTCACGAGAGTATTATCAATCGGATTGGTCTTTATTACTTTTAAGTCGTCCGCATCTACATATGTAACATTTAAGGCGTCGCTGCTATTTTCTTTGGATAGTACAGTGATCGTTTTCGTATCTGACATTGCCGTGGCCAACATTGAATTCACTACTGGATAATAGAGCTGCAAAACCATAGGCTTTGTAGGATTCATTAAGTTTACTTTTATTAAAATACCTGGAATTGCAAAAACAAAGCTAACATCACTAATGAAATGAATTTGTTTGATATTGGCATAATGGTCGGACCAGCTAGGTGGCAAACCACGTATTTTATGAGAAGAGACGGTTTCAAGTTTTTGTTTGGTTTTGAGATCAAAAACATGAATTTCATATAAATCAACAGCTAATAAAAACCGATGATCCGGACTCAAACTTAATTCCACAGTTCGATCCGAGTATCTTTGCGCAATTGGGAGATTCATATTATCAAAAAGTACCTCAACACTACGCTTTGCTGTATCAACTCGATTGAGTTCAAGTGCGCCAGAGGGGCCTTTCAATACAAGCAAATACTCATTTTCCTTTGTTTGAATACGGCCCTGGCTTGCGAGCTCAAGTGCGCGCAGCTGAAGATCTGTGGTAGGATTTGAATTCATGCGAATCTGATCATTTGAGATTACTACTGTTCGTATTATACCTTTAATGAAGTTCTCACATTCAAGGCTCGCAAAACTGCTTGCGCCGGGCAATACAATCGCAAAACCCATGACGCCTGCGAGGAGGTTTTTAAAAAGATGTTTTTGGGCATTAGTATAATTTGAATTCACAACTTCTCCGTTTGATTTTTATAATGGAATACTCAGCAATAATTGCGCCCAAAGTTTAGAGTGCTTGGACTTTGTTTTATTTGATTTGGTGACCAATCGATAGTCACAGCACTGTCTAAGAACTTAACACTAAACTTTTATCGGCAGCAGCAGCGGTCACCTACAAATCCTCTGGCCAAAGATTTGCAGTCAAATATCTTATGAAAAATATATTCGTCAGGACATTCGCTTTCGACGCCGTTCTGTTTAAATTCGTCATTTCTGTTTGCCAAATTTGGGCAACATTCAGTATGAGCTTCTGTTTCTCTTCGATTTCAGGTGCTGCTCCTTTTGTTGTACCGAATGACTTACCATCGAAGATCAAAATGCAAATTGTTGTGGCTGACATTCCCGAACTCTTTCATTGGACATCAATTGACAGCCTTGAACGTCTAACGAAAGCCGCAACAGGGCCGAAATTTCCGTTCGAGAAGATAGTTGATCCCAATACGATGGTCGCAAGATCCTTTCCGCAACTCAGTGGCATTAAGGGCATTTTCAATTGGATCAATCCAATTGGCGGAATGGGTGTGAGCGCAAATGAGATGTATGAACCTGAAAAAGATGATGCCGTGATTCGTTTTACTATGAAGAAAAACTTGAGAATCTTAATGATCGACTCTCAAGATGGCGGGACGCCGGTTACTAATTTGAATCTCGAAGGTGTGGACGTGATCTTTCATTTGCGAGATTGGACCTTTCATGAGTTTATCATCATCAACCCCGATGCAATCGAATCTTTTACCTCCGACCCTGATGTCCTCAGACCTGAATTAGAGAAAGCCATAACTCTCTTTGAAAAATACAATTGGAAGAATTCAGACAAGGCTGAGGGAATGGTTGTCGCAGGCGACCTTTTTAATTCATTTGGTAAACTATCCGCAGACTTTGCGAGCACAATCATCCCGAGAATTCAGGCCTTTTTAAATAATCGCAATGGCATTCCTGAGCTTTTCAAAACCGGTCAGGCCACCTCTTGTCTCGACCTATTTTCGAAATAGCTAATAATTGGGCCCATACTTTCTAGATAACGAATGAGTGAAGCTTCGACCAAGGTCTGTCTTTGTCAGGTGAATTTAACTTCTCGACTCGCAAAAGATCAAATAAAAAATATAATTTAACTATGAGCGTATTTTAAGAGTTTTTATCATGTGAAACTACTTAGTCACTCTCTTAAGATTCCGTGCTTTTTGGTTGAAATTAAAACTATGATGAAAGCTCACTAAAAGCCAGAGCTCAAGCCTGTTACTCGAACTGGGGTTGAGCTATTCGTCATTGTGCCATTGCCCAGTTGCCCCAGATTATTTCTACCCCAACATACAACGCCAGCGTTTCGTACCGCGCAGGCATTTGCATATCCGACAGCGATCGCGGTTGCACCACTCTCTAGTTCGGGGACAATACGTGGAGCATAAGCAATAACTTCAGTTCCACTGCCTGGACCATTGTTGCCATCAAGTAAAACGCCCCAGCAAAACACTGCCCCGTTTCTCACAACACATACACTTCCTTCACCAGCTGAAATTGCGGTAATACCATCGACAAGCGAAGGAATCGCGATGCTATTTCCAAATGCGAGCATGCCTCGATCCATATTCGGAGAAAGCAGCCCTTCTGCATTACTTCCCCAGCAAAAAACTCCTGCGCCAATGAGCCCGCAGACACCATTTGCTGTCACCGCAATCTGCTTAACCCCAAGCATCCCGGGAATGCGCATTGCAAGCGGAATTGCACCTTCACTGTAGCTCATGACTCCATTTGTAACTAAACCGGCCCAATAGGCTCCCCAACACCAAACAGTCCCTTTGCGTAGAGCACAGGTCAATTCTCTTTGGGTAATAACTTGGTCAACATCTTGTTCTAAACCCGTAACGATAGTTGGAATCAGAACGTTGCTTGCTGAACCCGTACCGGTATCGCGAGCAAGGCCCCAACAATAAACCGCTCCTGATTTAATTGCACATGCGCCCATTATTCCGGTGGTGATCGCGGTAACTCCCGAACTCAAGCCCAATACAGGTGTTGGAATACTTCGAGTTATTGTCGTCCCATCACCCAATTCGCCTTCTCCGTTATAACCCCAACAGTAAGCTCCACCATTCATAACTGCACAATCTTCTCCGAAACCAAACGCGACAGAAGTTGTGGTCGAAGCCGATAGTCCTGGCACCGCAGTTGGTGTTGTCGAATAGGCATTGCCGGTGATTCCCCAACCCCAACATTGAGCAAAGCCATTCTGAATGGCACATGGCTCCTCATAGGCAATACTGAGCGGACCTTTTGCAAGTGGAGCTGCCTGGGGAACTACTTCCCAACTATAAGAAGCATTGGTGAGCGATGCGTTTTGGGCTTTGTCAAAGGCCGCAACCACGAAGTTTTGAACTCCCAATCCAGTAGTAAGAATTTGTGGAGAAGTGCAATTCAGAATTGCAGTACCATTGAGATAACATTCGTATCTTGCTATTCCGGCGGCATTATCAGTAGATGAAAAATCAAAACGTATAGTCATTGAATCTGTTATCACTGGCTGTGATGCGGTCAATGTAGGTTGCAAAGGTGGAGTGGTATCGCTGATACAAACTCCATTTTGAAAATAAAATGACTTCAGACATGAAGTGAGTTGGCATATTTGGCTTGTATATCCCGTGCCGGTCGCATTGCAAGTGAGAGTACCGATTCCATTATTTTGCGTACACTCCACCGTCATATTTGGAGAGCAGACATTTGGAGTCGGAGTCGGAGTTGGAGTTGGTGTTGGAGTTGGTGTTGGAGTCGGAGTTGGTGTTGGAGTTGGTGTTGGAGTCGGAGTCGGAGTTGGATCCAGGATTGGTGTTGGCGATGGGGTGGGAGTTGGGGAAGCTGAAGGTTTAGGTGTGGGTGTTGCTGGATTTGAACTTAAAATCGAAGAAGAGTTTTTTGATTGATCCGATACTGTTTTGAATCCCTCGCTGCACCCAAGTGACAACGAAGTTAATAACGCGATAAGAAGTGTCGTCTCAATTCGAAGCGCACTTAATTTATTAAGCATATATTCCCCCGTTGCTACGTCTTAACTTTGCAAAGCCAAGTCCTCGAAACTCTCTCCTAAACAATCAAGACACCCGGCCACAGGCAGCTTTTGAGACATTGCGAATAACAACTCAACACGGCATCGCTGAAAATCAACAAAACCATGTTAATTTAGATACTTATGCGTATGTAGCAGAGCCTTTCATTTGCATCTTCTTTGGTCAGAAGTATAAGCCCTTGGTAACTTCTAAATCGCACTTGATTCTCATGAGAGCTAAGGCGAAACTCCTGGCATGCCAGTCAAAATTCACGATATTTCACCACTAATCTCTGAAGAAATTGCAGTATTTCCTGGTGATCAAAAATTCGAGCGCAAAGTATCTATGGATTTTAGTAAGAGTGATCACCTCACCCTTTCTTCAATTCATACGAGCGTTCATTTAGGTGCGCATACCGATGCCCCGAATCACTATCATCCGTCTGGCCTCGGAATCGAGGCCCGCGCAATTGAAATTTATTTAGGTGCTTGCCAAGTTATTGAGGTGCTTGGCAAATCAAACTCTCGAATTCAAATTTCGGACATTCAGGACAAACTACTTCATTCAAAACGCATTCTTTTTAAAACTAAAAGTTTTCCGAATCCCAATAAATGGAACGGAAATTTTGCGGCCCTTTCAGCTGAACTCATTCGATACTTAGCCGAAAGTGGCGTGATCTTAGTAGGGATTGATACGCCATCAATTGATCCGGCAGACGATAAGATATTAGAATCCCATAATGCAATCTTCGAAAATGATATGGCCATTTTAGAAGGCATCGTCCTAGATCAAATTCCCGAAGGCCAATATATTTTATCGGCGCTGCCACTCAAAATAAAAGATGCGGACGCGAGTCCCGTGCGCGCCGTACTTATTGAAGGTCATATTGAGGACTTATGGAAAATTTGAAGAATTATATAGGTGGCGAGCTGGTGAATGCGACCTCAATGAAATTTTTAGATAATTTCGAACCTGCGACGGGGCTAGTTTATTCGCAAATTCCTGATAGTGACGAACGTGATATATTAAAGGCCATCGCTTCTGCTGAAAGTGCAATTAAAGCTTGGTCTGAAACCAGCTTTGAAAACCGCAGCCATTTTCTGAGTCAAATTTCAAAATGTATTTTGAGAGATCTTGAGGCTCTGGCACGCGCAGAAAGCATTGATAGCGGAAAACCCATTGCGCTCGCACGCACGCTCGACATTCCGCGAAGTGCGCAAAATTTTTCTTTTTTTGCGGACCAAATTTTAAATCTCAAGTCGGAAGTTTTTCACAACGAAAATACCTCCATAAATTTTACTGAGAGCTCTCCTCTCGGAATCGTCAGTTGTATTTCCCCTTGGAATCTACCACTCTATTTATTTTCCTGGAAAATCGCCCCAGCACTCGCCGCCGGAAACTGTGTGATTGCAAAACCAAGTGAAATAACTCCGATGACCGCCTTTTTACTTTCGAAAATTTGTATAGAAGTTGGTTTGCCAGCTGGGGTGCTTAATATCGTTCATGGTCTTGGTCCAAAATTGGGGCCAGAGATGGTGCAGAATCCAAAAATTAAAGCGATCAGCTTTACTGGGTCCACACGAGTTGGTCGTGAAATTTCAAAAATGGCTGCTCCTTATTTTAAAAAACTATCGCTTGAAATGGGCGGTAAAAATCCCAACATCATTTTTAAAGATTGTAATTTCGATGAAGCGGTCAAGACCAGTGTTCGGGCTGCCTTTTTGAATCAAGGGCAAATTTGCCTTTGTGGCTCTCGAATTTTGATTGAGAAATCGATCTATGAAAAATTTCGAGATGCCTTTGTTACCGAAGCCAAAAAGTTAAGTCAGAAAGACCCTTTGTTAGAAGACACTGACCAAGGCGCGATTGTTTCTCAAGAACATTTTCAAAAAATAATTAAATGTATTGAGACGGCCCGTACAGAAGGCGGCCTCTTTCTATTCGGAGGAAATGCCTTAAAGCTAGAAGGGCGCAATCAAAACGGATGGTTTATTGAACCCACCGCAATCGAAGGCTTAGGGCCAAATTCGAAAACCAATCAAGAAGAAATATTCGGACCCATTGTCACTCTGCAGAGTTTCGAAACTGAGGCTGAAGCCATTGCCAATGCCAATTCAACTGGATACGGATTGGCCGCAAGTATTTGGACTCAGGATCAAGCGCTATCGAGAAGAGTCTCACTTGCCCTTGAGAGCGGAATTGTTTGGGTCAATTGTTGGATGCTCAGGGACCTACGTACGCCCTTCGGCGGTGTCAAAGAATCTGGTTTGGGGCGCGAAGGCGGCGACTATGCCCTGCGCTTTTTTAGTGAATTAAAAAATGTTTGCGTGAAAATATAAGGATTTTTTTATGAATGAAAGTCACCATTCAAAACGAGCTCCGGCACCGGTTGGGCTTTACCCTCATGCCAAAAAAGTTGGAAATTTATTGTTTTTGTCAGGCGTCGGGCCCCGTAAAGCGGGAACGAACGAAATCCCTGGCGTGCAGCTAGATGCTACCGGCAAGATTCTTTCTCATGATATTGAAATTCAATGCCGCTCGGTTTTTGAAAATGTGAAAATGATTCTCGAAGATGCCGGTTCAGGTTGGGAGAATCTGGTTGATGTAACGGTTTTTTTAACTCATATGAAAGAGGATTTCAAAAAATACAATCAAATTTACGCCGAGTATTTCAAAGTGAATCAACCCTGTCGAACCACAGTTGAAGTATTGAGCTTGCCAACGCCGATAGCGATCGAGCTTAAGTGTATCGCCACCATTGGTGAGCCTAAATGAATAACAGAATGAAACCACTCAACTTCAAAAAATGGATCTCTGAACACCGCCATCTTTTAAAGCCGCCGGTAGGCAACCAACAAATTTGGGAAGATACGGATTTTATGATCACGGTAGTTGGCGGGCCCAATGCACGTAATGATTATCATATTAATCAAAGCGAAGAATTTTTTTATCAAGTCGAAGGCAATATCAATCTCAGACTTTGGGTAGACGACCAACCTCAAGATTTTGAAATTGCAGAAGGCGAAATATTTTTATTGCCACCAAGTATTCCGCACTCGCCGCAACGACCAGCGGGTAGCATTGGCCTGGTTATCGAGCGAAAACGCAATGCCAACGAAATTGATAGTTTGGTCTGGTTTTGCGAAAACTGTAAAACCCAAGTGTATAAAGAATCTTTTCAGCTCACCGATATTGTAAAACAATTCCCGCCGCTCTTTGAGCGTTTTTATAATACACCTGAAAATTGCACTTGTAAGAAATGCGGAACAAAAATCTTGAGAGTAAAATGAAGAAAATCGATATTCACACTCATATTTTACCAAGAGATATTCCTGCCTTTAAGAAAATTTTTGGCTATGGTGGCTTTATTGAACTCAAGCACACCTCTGATTGCTGCGCGCAAATGTTAAGAGACGATGGTCATTTTTTTCGCGAAGTAAAAAGTAATGTGTGGGACATTGAAACGCGAATGCAAGAATGTAAATCTTCGCAGGTTTCGATGCAGGTATTGTCAACAGTTCCGGTTATGTTTTCTTATTGGGCGCAGCCGAAAGATTGCCTCGAAGTATGTCGCTTTCTCAATGACGATATTGCAAAACATACTCAGCTTCATCCCGAGAACTTTTTTGGATTGGGCTCAGTCCCGATGCAGGATCCGGATCTCGCCATAGTTGAACTACAAAGAATTATGTTACAACTCAAAATGAGCGGCGTTCAAATTGGTACCAATATCAATGGCGAAAATCTTGGCGATAAGAAATATTTCAATTTCTTCAAAGAGGCTGAAAAACTGGGTGCTGCGATTTTTATACACCCCTGGGACATGATGGGGGAAAAGCAAATGCAAAAATATTGGCTGCCTTGGCTGGTCGGAATGCCTGCTGAAGTAACGCGAGCCATTTGTTCATTGATTTTTTCAGGAGTCCTTGAATCTCTGCCAAAACTACGTCTTGCTTTCGCACATGGCGGCGGAAGTTTTGCTCAAAGCCTTGGTCGAATTGAGCATGGCTTTCAAGTGCGGCCAGATTTAGTCGCAATCGACAATGCCCATTCTCCAACGAAATATCTGGGGCGCTTTTTGGTCGATAGCTTGGTGCATGATGCTGAAGTCTTAAAGATGATCCTACGCGTATTTGGCGAGGACTCTGTGGCCCTTGGCAGTGACTATCCTTTTCCTCTAGGAGAGGATCTACCCGGAAAATTAATTGCAGAACAATCTTTCTCAAATGAATTAAAACACAAACTGCTCTGCCAAAACGCTCTTCGTTGGTTGGGAAGGTGATATGAACGATATTAAAAAAACATTGAAGTATGCTCAAACCAAAGACTCCGAAGATCCGCTGCACAAATTTCGCACGCAGTTTCATTTTCCGCTTAAAGAAGACGGCAAGCCAGCGCTCTATTTTGCGGGTCATTCGCTTGGCCTTCAGCCTAAAAAAGCCAGAGACTATATCAATGCAGAACTCGATGACTGGGCGAAGTTTGGAGTCGAAGGCCATCTTCACGCACGACATCCTTGGCTACCTTATCACGAATTCGTGACGAATATGTTAGCCAGACTTGTGGGCGCAGAACCTATTGAAGTTGTCATGATGAACACGCTCACCGTAAATTTGCATTTGATGATGATTTCATTTTATCGTCCCAGCAAAACTAAATTCAAAATTATGGTCGAAGGCGGAGCCTTTCCGAGTGATCAATACGCTGTGCAATCGCAAATTAAATTTCACGGCTATGATCCCAAAGAGGCCTTGATTGAACTCTTTCCGCGCAAAGGCGAGCACACACTTAGACTTGAAGATATTATTGAACGCATTGAAAGAGAAGGCGACTCACTCGCTCTCATTATGATTGGCAATGCGAATTATTTAACTGGCCAAGCCTT
This sequence comes from Bdellovibrionales bacterium, assembly GCA_043739185.1. GTDB lineage: Bacteria > Bdellovibrionota > Bdellovibrionia > Bdellovibrionales > JAMPXM01 > JAYTQQ01. Next base: position 192 of record JAYUEN010000120.1, on the reverse strand, counting down.
CAATATGAAAGAGATTACGCGCGCAGGTCATAAAAAACAGGCCTTTGTGGGTTTTGATCTCGCACACGGAGCCGGTAATTTGAATATTGATATTCATGACTCAGGTGCTGACTTCGCCGTTTGGTGTTCTTATAAATACCTCAACTCAGGCCCTGGCGGACTTGCCGGATGTTTTGTACACGCCAGACATGC
>JAYUEN010000119.1:0-2071 GCA_043739185.1 Bdellovibrionales bacterium | reverse complement strand
CAATAAAACATCGTCTGCCGCAGGCATGCCATCAGCGTTACCAAAAGATTTATTATTAATTTTAAATTCATAAAGATGAGACGCCTGCCACCCCATGGTCATTTGAATCAGCATATGCAGTTCAGAGAGTTCAATAAATTCATGTGCGAGAAACGCCCGCCAAACTAGCGGAGAAGTTTCTTTTAACGACACTTTAAATTCGTAAACTTGAGGATTCTTTGGAGCTATTTTTAAGCCCTGATTTTTCTTTGCCATAAAATATATTTACAAGGTAGACCCTAGGCAAGGCAACCCCCACTTGACCGTTTGTAGGAAGAAGCACTTAAAAATCTGAATAAACGGTATATATTAGTAATTTATGTGTATTTATCGGTACTTAGAATATATCAGCTATGCTATTGAATATTATATAATGGTATGTTAAGTTATATAAAGGAGTTCCGATATGGATGTGGTAATTACGGAGTGGTCTTTAAACTCATACCTTGATCTGAAGCACTTAAACGTATTTTCAAATCAAGAATATCAGACGACGTTAAGGCCTGATGCCGAGTTGTTAAAACAAGGTTGGCCGTCCGTAAACCCAAAATTTTCGAATAGTAGATTTTGGGGACCCGCCACTGGATTGGGCGGAGTAACAATTCAACACGGGTTTAAGATGAAGTGGCACAATGTCGGAAGCGGAAAAGTTCAGTTGAGGCTGGCTATAGCTATCTTAAGTGGGAAAGTGTTCCTGTGTCAGGGTTACGTGAAAGACAATGAGCAAAAGGACAAGCGCGAAATGGCAAAATTAAAAAATAGAATCAACGATATCGCAAACGGCAATTACTCCTTTAGGGGGAATTTATGAGTATTTTTGTGACTTCCGATGATCAAAAAGTACGAGTCTATGAAATCGCAACTCAAATGAAAAAACTGGGGTTATCTTCCCACTTTATTTCACTTTGCGTGGAGCAAGCATTAGACTATGAAGGCACTCACGATCTCATGGTTTTATGGGCAGAAGCCCAAAATGAAGTCGAGAGAAACGAAGTCATTGCGGATATTCAGGATGAAATTGATTCCCGAAGTGAAGCTCCGAAAAAGCCAGTCAAAAAGCCCTACGTTAAATTTGATGATTTAGAAGCCATTGCCGCTAACGTTGTAAAGTTTAAGAAGGCATTAAGAAAGGTCGTCGATAAGCATGGCGGAATTGCAAAGCTTGCTGAGAAATCTGGAATTCCGCAGCCTTCATTGAGTCGATTTTTCAACTCAGCCTCAATGCCAAGACGAGCTACGTTGTATAAGATAGCGGAAGCTTTGAATTTGAATGAAAAAGAAATCATCAATGAGTGGGTTGCTTAGATAATTAAGTGTATGTTGAGAAAATGATCTTTCCTATGCCCGATAGAGTTTTTTAAGTTTTTTGCCAACAAATGATAAGTCACCCAGTTCGGAAGCAAGTGCTTCTGATTGTATGAAATTTGAAAGTAAGTGTGATCTAAGAGTACTTCAGGCCGAGGATAAACCGATTTCGGATAAAAAGATTCTCCATGTTCAACCGTAACCGGAGCGGGTAGTGGTGCCGGAGTTTTTTCAAGCTCTGCAATTGGCTTTAATTGGCAACTTGCTAAAACAGAAAATAGAATTGGGAAAAATAACTTGATTGATAATTTAGGGATATTCATGAAAGTTTCTCCGGGTTTTTTTTTAAATAGAAAATGAAGAAAAACTCATTCGAGTTCAAAATCATCCCAAAGAAAAAATCGATTCACAAAATTCGGATCAAATGTTTTTGGATTATAAAATCCCCCAAGAAAACTAAGCATTTCGTCTTTTTTTGATGAGTCCTTACCAGACAAAATCTTCTTTAGATCACTAAATCCGTCGACTCCGCCGCAGTCCTCGGGCGGGCAGGCATTTTCGCCACCTGTACATACGGGGTAATTCATGCGAGGATCATTTTCTAGAGTTTGAGTAATTTGAATCTCATGGACCCAATTATCGCCAAAGTCATAAGTATAAGTAAAATTTTTAACCGAACCTAAAATATCCGACAATAAAACATCGTCTGCCGCAGGCATGCCATCAG
>JAYUEN010000118.1:0-6285 GCA_043739185.1 Bdellovibrionales bacterium | reverse complement strand
TACTACTGGCACCAATGAAATACTCATGCTGCCATTTCCGAGGGCTCCGGCCATACCGAGACATTTTAAAATTCCGGCGCTAGTAATTCCACAGGTATTGGTCACGCCAACGGAAATCTTTTTATAAATAGTATTTGAATCGAGTAAAATAGGATTAGACTGAGAATATACTTCTATTCCCAGAGTGTCGTAACCTCCATAACCAAAACAAGCGATATGGCCAAGCCCATTCAAAACACAAGTGGTTCCGAAAGAAGAAGCAGATACGCTTTGAATTGTTTGGCCCAAAACCGATGCGTTCGGCAAACTAGAATTAACCTGGGCGCCGAGCCCTACCGGTGCGCTGTCTTGAGTTTTAAACGAGTTTTGTCCGCAACCTAAATTGAAAAAAATAATCCCCATTAAGACGATGTATCCCATACTTCTCAATATTGCTTTCACGCTTTGTCCCCTTTTCGATGCTGGTCTTTAGATTGAAGACTGCACTGTCTATGCCGTCATCACCTGTTTCGATTCTAAACAGTCAAATCAAATAAAAGCCCCAATTAGAAATTCAGATTGAAATTTGTATCAAATTGTTGCGTCGATTTCTTAAAAATGTAGCTAAGTTTAACAGCGGCTCAATTTCATTATTGTTCTTGAATATTTAAGGGCTCAGACCAAGCCTAAATGAGTGTCTTATGGCTAAAATACATTTTTTTATGAAAAAGCTTATCGAATTTTGTTAGTGATCTTTCAACTAAATAGGTTTTTGTCGAAACAAGTTTTATCCCACTGGCGGTTAAAATTATAAATTGTTTTGTATTGTGAGACAGTCCCACCCGCACCGGCCAATTCAAAGCCAAAGTGCTCACCAGCGAACTATCCTGAAGGCGCCAGAAAGTAACAGAATTTCTTTTACCATGAACGGCAGCAAATATTTGACCACTTGGATCGAAGCTAAAATCAAGTAGCTCGGCATTGGCAAGATCTCCGGGCTGCCCTTTAAGATCGATCAATTTTTGTGCGCCCTGCGAGTAAGTGAGAATCTGAGCGCGACTATACTTCCAATCTGGGGTGTGAGTATCTTGCATTATGTTGGACTGAGCACAAACATCGCCTCTTTTAGAAAGCGCAAAGTGTCTTAGCTGAGAGCCAGCGTCCGGAAGATTCATGGCCTTTTCAGAAACTAGTTTTTTATTTATATCAATGTAAAAGAGTGAGTTTGCACCGGTCGTTAGAAAGTTATGGCTGTCACTTAAGAAACGACAATCATGATTAGGGGGATCACTTTGCTTAATCGCTATAATGTCATCAATTTTTAATGTGCTCGAATTGAATACCAGAGTAAGGTTCTCTTTTTTTGGCTCCATTCGACTCGCCGTCGCACATAAAAATTTTTCGTCGTCACTAAAGGCAAAATGTCCGCCAAAAGAAATCGGCTCTTTTAACTCATGTTGTGATGTCATGCGCCCCTTGAAAAGATCAAAAGTTGCAAAATTCCTTCCGTACTTACTTGCGCCAATTGCAAACTCAGGATTCTTTTTAGATATTTCAATAAGATGAACACTAAAAGATGTAGGAATATTAAAGATTGAACCTCTGTCCAGGTCTAAAACCCAAACGCCAAAACTTGGCTTAGTGCCGCTGTAATCTTCGTAAGGCTGAACCAAAGTTCCAAGCTCGGCATGAGTTTCTATCGCTCGCGCGGGGATAAAAGCCCCCAGCGTTAACATTGCGCTGCTTGAAAGAAATTTTCGACGAGTTAGTCTGCCTTTTTTCATTTAATTTTATGCTAGGAAGACCGCTTAAAGAAGTCAATGAAGCAAGCGATCACAAATGATATTCGCTTGCTTTCATTTCATATGATGCGTGGTTTAAGCCCGTGGGTTTAAAATGAATGTCTTCAACGAATTGAAATCCGAGTTGCAATAAAATCTTTTTAGAGTTCTCGTTCTTTGGGTGATGACCGGCCATAAGCAGCTTTACTTTTAGTTCTCGAAAGGCATAACCAATAGCTCCTTGGGCCGCCTCTTTGGCAAAGCCTTTTCCCCATTTTTCTTTAATTAAATGAAAGCCGAGCTCGAGCCCGCCGCGAGATGAGTGAATCCAGGGTTTGAGACCGCAGCAGCCAACAAAATCTCTATTTTTCTTTTCAAAGATAGGCCAATATTGAACGCCGTTTTCTTTTTGACATTTTATTTCTGCATTCAATTTTTCAAATACTTGGCCCTCATTCAGCCCGCCCCTGATATCAATAAAACTCATGACCTCAGGAGCTGACCAAAGCTGAAATGCCAAACCAAGATCATCCTCACTCCAAGTTCGAAATAGCAGTCGTTCAGTTTCAAATAATTTAACTTTAAATAAATCTGTAATAGTTCTGACTCCTTCAATTCATAATGAGCAAATCGAAAAACTCGATCATTTTTTTAACGATAGATTCTTCATGTAAGCGCCGAGCTTTTCAACTTGAGAAATATTCAAATCCGCTATGCAAGCAGCTGTAGCAATGGCGTGTGAATTTCCCGCGCCTCCGCCAGCAAGTGAAGACCTGAAATCACAAAAGGACTTACGATAAAGTTCAAAATCGCGATGTGAAATCTGAAGCGCTTTCTTAGCAGCCTGGATATATTTTTTATCCTCATCCCAGTTGGCTAAGGTATTGACTGCATTTAGCTTAGTCGCCCCTAGAACTATCGTACTTTGCTTGGCTTCATTCAAAACGCAATCGAGCACCGCCGATTGGCCAAATTCGCTTTGACTACATTTTTCGAGAACGGCTCTTGAACTGCTCTGACCAACTTCGCTTGAATGTAGCTTTAAGGAGAAAACCAAAAGAAAATAGATTAAATTTCTCATATCTTTACCATCTTATACATTTCTTTCATTTGATCAACAAAGTGTATCTATTTGACGTCGAAAGGATCGTGCAAGCCGAACTAAAGTATTTTTAGATATCAAACGTCTTTATTTATGAAAGCCGGGTTCTCTAGAAATGAGCCATTTTTCCCTGCGGATCGAATATTCGACAGTAGTTTCTTTAGGAAACCGATCATTTGGGTACTCTCGAATGTAGACCAATCCCAGTTTTTCGATCACGTGTCGGGATGCTTGATTGTCTTTCATTGCAATGGCAAAAATTTCGGGGATCATCAGCTCTTGAAATCCTTTAGTTATGATTTCCCGACTACCTTCTGTGGCAAATCCCTTACCCCAGAATTCCTTTCTCAAGCGATAACCAATTTCGATCCGATCCGTGTTTTCCGGGGAATCTTTAGCTGGACGAAAGAGAAACCATCCCATAAAAAATCCGGTCTGCTTTTCTTCTGCAGCCCAAAAACCAAATCGACCATTGTGTTTTGTATGTAATTCTCGAATGCGAATTAGCCCCGCGCGGATATCTTCGCGAGAAGACGGGACGCCAAGAGTTAGATACCGCATCACCTCAGGATCAGAGTCCAATGCAAATAGATTTTCTTCATCATCCAGCGTAAGTTCACGAAGAATCATTCTGTGCGTATCACGGTAAGTTTTCATTCAACAATAAAATAGTGGCTCAGGAATGGATGGGTCAAGAGTATAGTGAAAGAATTCCGAAGGCGAAGCCGCAGGATTTTCGACCGATATTCCACTCTTTGAAGTAAAATGCGATTTTTGAAGATTTTCAATAATACGGAGAACAAATCCAGGAATAATCGAATTTCTGGATGCGATAAAGATTTAAAAAGAAGTGGTTTACGAAAGACGAAAAAGAGTTAATTTCTGCGGAAAATTTGGCCTCATCTTACAAAATGAAAGCTTTTTGTCGGCTCCAATGAAAAGCTTTTCACTTTTTAGGTCGAAGAAGTAATGAACCTCATCTAGATCGTCTGGTAAGACACCTATTTGCCAATTCCATGGCTTCCACGGGTGTTCCATTGAATTGTCTTGCCAGGGAAAATCAAAAACTAAAGTGTCTAAACGAAAACCACGAACTTGTATTTGATCTGGATCGTTTTCATCTCCAATGATGATGGCGTCAGAAAAGTCTGCCTTTGAATGATAAGTCGACCGAACTTGGAGCACTATCCATTCTCTACTTGATTTCATTTCTTCAAGGATTGCGGTGTAGACCAGAAACAGTTCTCGGACATATCTTCCAAAGTTTTCAGCATATGTTAAATCGTTAGTTTCTGGCTCGTGTGCTATTGCGAAACTTAAATCAAGCGAGCCAAGCCTCGTGCTTAAGTCGGAATATGACTTCGCTAAATCTTGGGTATGTATTGACGTCCAACCGCGACTTCGCAGGATGATGTTTGCCATATTTGATATTGTTAACCTGTTATCAAAAGCTGTCTAGCAAACAAATTTATATCACGGTCCGTATTAAATTTGGAAGCTTAAGCTTTTTGATGCGAAGGGTATTTAAGTTCGAATACTTAAAAATTTGGTGCACCCTAGCGATCGATCTTCGAACTGATATAGTTGTGGTCTTCAACATTAAAATTCGCTATCTTGGCACTGTGAATATCAGAAAAATGCACACGTCAGACCTATTTGTTTTCAGCAAGCCCATAACTCAAAATAATGAAAGTCTTTAAATGCAAATTGCCATAGTCGCCTTTGATGATTTTACAGATTTGGATCTTGTGCTTCACTGGGATATCTTGAACCGCGTTCGAGTGATCGCAGGTATTCAAGATTGGCATGTGAAAATTATAGGTACAAAGCCTACCCATACTTCAAGCTTAGGCTTGCCAATTCCTACATCAGGTCGAATCGGCGAGGTTGTCGAGGCCGATGGTGTTATTTTATGTAGCGGTAAAGGCACTCGAAGCCTTTTAAAAGACCAGGAGTATTTGAGTCGTCTAAGATTAAATCCTTCAAAACAATATATTGGCGCTCAGTGTTCAGGCTCACTAATTTTAGGTGCCCTCGGTTTATTGAATGGTGTGCGAGTGACAGCGTACCCTCCAGTCATTAATGAGTTGCAAAGTTATGGTGCGAAACTTGTGAGCGAAAGTTTAGTTGTTCACGATAAAATTGCCACAGCATCAAGTTGCCTTGCCGGTCAGTATCTTTCGCAGTGGATGATTGAATCCCTGGCTGATGCAGATATTGCAAGGACAGTAATGACGACAGTGGCCCCTTTATGAAGATTGAAAACATCCCCTTCATGACAACCGATTGGACCCAAATTTCTCCGACTGAACATCGCGGAGAAACGGGAACCGCATATTGGAGAACACTTGAGCTTGGGAATGTTCGCATAAGGATGGTGGAGTACACGGCAGGCTACGTAGCTGATCATTGGTGTTCTCGCGGTCACGTTTTGCTTGTTTTGGAGGGTGAACTAACAACGGAGTTAAAGGATGGGCGAAAATTCAAAATGCACTCAGGTATGAGTTATCAAGTTGCCTCGGAGGCAGAACCGCATAAATCCTCAACTGCCGTTGGAGCAAAACTATTCATCGTCGATTAAAGAAGGTTTTGAGTGCCGTATTTCGTTCTTGCCCCTTTTTTCTTTGCATCGATTCTGATTTGCATCCTGGTGCTCGGCTGCATCTTCTTAAAATCAAGTTTTTATCAGAAGCGTAAAATTAAAGTTCGGATTTTTTTGATTGTTTGGTTTATTCCATATTTTTTCTTTATTTTATTTTTCACAGGCCCAAAAGATTTGGACGCATACCCTCCTCGTGAGCAAGCTCCTTATAAATTGCCTTGGAAGGCGGGAGTACGAAGGTTTGTAGCGCAAGGAAATAGAAGTTTTACGAGTCATCGAGATTTTCACGAATATGCCTGGGATTTTGTAATGGCAAACGGAACTGAGATTCTGGCCGCCCGAGATGGTAGGGTTCTCGAAGTTAATGACGGCTTTAATGGTATAGGTCTCAACTCAAATGCGATCACGATTGAGCATCAAGACGGGCAACGCTCTGCTTATGCTCATATACGCTATCATGGAGCAATCGTAAAAGTTGGTGGCCTGGTCAAACAAGGACAACCAATCGCTTTGAGCGGAATGGTAGGACAGACCATTTTTCCGCATGTTCATTTTTTAGTAATTAATAAGGACGGGACATCGTCGATACCGATTTCATTTGCGGAAGTTCCTGGAGGAGTTCCGTTGGCAGGTCGGTTTTATACTTCAGAAAATACCGTACCGTAATTACAAATTTCAAATTATTATCTAAAGATTCTGTAAGTCAGCCATGATTTGCGTATCTTAAAAAGTTGGTGCCCGGGACTGGACTTGAACCAGCACGCCCTTTCGAGCGCTAGCACCTCAAGCTAGTGCGTCTACCAATTTCGCCACCCGGGCAC
>JAYUEN010000117.1:0-6325 GCA_043739185.1 Bdellovibrionales bacterium | reverse complement strand
ACATCTTCAAACTACTCCCAACTTGAATTGCATGTGCCCTAAAATAAACTATTCGATTTAGTTCGTACAAGTTAAAGTCGCTATCTTAGCACTTGTGTAAAGCTAAATCCAAAAGCGCGGATTTCTTGCTCCCATTGGCCCTCTCTGATAGTACTCCCTCAAAGGCGGTAGTTATGAGTTCGAAACAACAAGTTTTTCATTTTTTCGCATATATTTCTAGAATGAAACTCATTGATCGCTGGAGCCTCATGAGATGCACTCAACGAGAAAATGTTGGCGAACATAGTTTACAAGTTGCCATTATCGCCCACGCTCTGACTTTGATTAAAAATAAATATTTTTTCGGGCAAATATCTGCCGAGCGCGTGGCACTGTGTGCAATGTTTCACGATTCAACAGAGGTTATTACCGGAGATCTTCCCACTCCGGTAAAATATTATAGTAGCGAAATTCGAAATGCTTATCTTGAAATTGAAAGTCATGCAGCCGAACAATTGATTCAGCTCTTACCTGAAGACTTTAAAACGGAATATCGCGATTTAATGGTTTTGCCAGAAAGCGATAAACCTATCTATGAAATGATCAAGGCGGCCGACACTCTTGCAGCCTATATCAAATGCCTTGAAGAAGCCGCCGCAGGAAATCATGAATTCAGTCGTGCCAAAAGGGCAATTGAACTTAAAATAAAATCTCTTAGTGCTCGGCCCGAAGTTGAGTATTTTGTTCAACATTTCATTCCAAGTTTTTCAATGACCATTGATGATATTAGTCATCCCTACGAAGCTTCTAACCCGGAACAAAATTCATTATAATTCCCATTAAAATTTAAAACTTGTCAGCAAAGCTCTAAATGGTCTAAATGTTCAGCAGGGGGCGCATAATGGCCAGTTACAATGAAATTCACCACATCGTAACCGAGGACAATTTAAAAATTGCCCTGCACCAAATGGGTGGTTCTGCTGAAGCTAAACGCTGTTTGATTATTGCCCCGGGTTTTGCCCAGGCCGCAAAAAGTGAAAATTTTATTTTACTTGCTCGAGATTTGGCTACTCCCGATCGCAGCGTATTGTGTTTAGATATGCGCGGCACAGGAAATAGCGAAGGTCGATACAGCTTTGGAGGCCAAGAACATTTAGATGTTTTAGCGGCACTTAAATTTGCACGCCAAAGATACGAGTCGATCGATATTCTTGGCTTTTCTTTAGGAGCTTATAGTTGCCTGAGGGCTGCCGCTGAAACTGCGATATATGCCGATCGTTTGTTTTTAGTTTCATGTCCGACAAGTGTTGAAGAAATCATTTTTAAGGGCTCCATATTCAAACATTGTATGAATATTTTTAAGAACCCTTCAAAATTCAAGGATGATGGCGGCTATATTTTTCGCTGGGGCAATCCTCTTTCTAAAAAAACAAATGTCTCTAAAAAGGTTATAAAAGCCGATGTTCCCATTCATTTTTTAGCGGGTAAGTCAGATCTTCTCATTCCTCCAAAAATGAGCAAAAAGGTCTTTCATGCAACTCAAGTCGATCAGAAAAGCTGGGCAGAACTAGATGAAGGCCTACACGCCGATTTGATGTATATTGAAAACCCATCTGCGTTTAAAACCTGGCTTGAAGAGCCTGGTGCAAATTCAATTGATATTTAGACCTAGCACTCCTACCAGAGAATGAAGTCTTTCTTGAAAAATCGTGCGATTTTCATTAGACTCGCACTTACCAATTAGGAGATCAGAGGATGAGCACTTCATACTGGCTCGACAGAACGCCAACTATTGGCGAAAAGAATTACGATGTCGTTATTGTTGGAGCGGGTATTTCGGGACTATCAACTGCGTATTGGCTAAATAAAGAAGATCCAGCTCTCAAAATCGCTATCATCGAGAAATCACGTATTGCTTATGGCGCCAGTGGCCGCAACGCAGGCTTTATTACCTGTGGTTCGGTCGAACATTTCAATCGCATGATCAATAAGCATGGCCTCGAGCAGGCCACTCAGATTTGGAAGTTTGCCGAAGAAAATTTGAAACTCCTCAAAGAAGAAATAATTGAAGGCGGCGGAACAGAGCTTGAATTTGAACAAAACGGTGCTTATTCACTTGCGGCGCAACCAAATGAGTTTGAAGAATTAAAATCAGTGGCTGCAACCATGAACAAATTAAAAATTCCTGCCGAAATTTTTACTGCGGATGAAATTCGTGAACGCGTCGGCCCGCAAGGTTTTGTCGGCGGAATTAAATATGTTGATGATGCTTCGGTTAATCCAGTTAAACTTGTAAATAAAATTCGCAGTCGAGTAAAAGCCGATATTTTTGAAGGCGTAGAGGCCTTTCGCATCGAAGAAAATTCAGCTGGCACGAGAGTGCTTAAAACCGATGCCGGCGACTTCGAAGCGCCGATGATACTACTTAATCTCAATGGCTTTTCAGCCAATTTGCATCCTTGGTTTAAAGATAAGATTTTTGCAACCAGAGCTCAATGTTTAATGTTCGAGCCGGTCAAACGCTTCATGGATGGTCCTTGCTATGCAAATTTTTACCTCGACTATTTTAGACAATTGCCGACCGGCCAACTCTTGATTGGTGGCTTCAGACAAATCGAAAAAGAAACCGAAGTGGGATATTCAGAACACATCACAGAGCCTATTCAAAATGCCCTTCACCAATTTGTTGTGACTCACCTACCGCAATACAAAGATGCAAGAGTGACTCATCGCTGGGGAGGAATTATGGGCTTTGCTAAAGACGGTGAACCCATGATCGGTTCGATTCCGGATGATCCTCAGGTCTTTTTTGCCGGTGGATATACCGGGCATGGATTGGGCCTTGCCTTTCACACTGGCAAACAATTGGTTAATTTGATTTTCGGCAGAGAAATTCCAAAGTGGTTGTCGGCGCGCCGATTTTAAATAATTGCTAAAATTTAAAACCAAGATTTCATCTTTTTAACAACACGTCTCCAAAGTGAATTCGCTTTAGGCTGTGGGATCTGCGCTGATGGCTCAATAACTTGAGCAGGTTCAGCATTTTGCACTATCTGAGATACTACCGATATGACTGGGCGGTCATTTGTAGCTGGTGTTAAGGCAATTGCTGGCACCTTTCGCTCGGGACCATAAAAGATAACGGCATCAGGAGTCGCTTCAAAATCATTATTTCCCTCAATGAGTTTCTTGACTAAATTCGGAGCTGAAACAGACGGATATACTTCAATACCAAATGCATTCTTCAATACATAAACCGCCGAAGAGGCACACGATAGGCCGGTGACATAAGGCTGGCCCGTTTTTTCATCAATGCTCACGCGAGTGCGTATGCCATAGGGACTGACGAGAAAGAATTTGGATTGTCCGCTGGCGGTTTTTTCTTCGACCATTTCCCCTACGAAAGGATTATTGTTTCGATATACGTCAATATCGGCATTTCCCTTGCCTGGAATCCAAACTCTTTCTTTGCTGAGAAAACGCTTCTGGCCATTTTCTTCAACAAGATCAAGTCGACCTCCTACGGAAGAGAATGGAGGATTATTATAAATATTGGTGCCGCCGTATACATGCTCTAAAAATTCTTGCGCCTGTTGAATTTGCTCTCGACCAACAACGAATACCACGCCTTTAGCATCGGGACGAATAGATGGCACCCGAAAAGCTTCGCCATTATTTGCGGCCTGAACATGTCCGAAACTATAAACTTTGCTACCCACTCTCAAAGTGATATGTCTGAAAAGGCTTTTGCCAAGCCCTGATATAATAATCTCAACACTTTCTTCTTGAAAGTTTTCAAAAATCGAATCGGATAAACCGGATTCATTAAATTCGAAGACCTGATATTTTCTTTTCTTTTGATTAAATGTACGTTCTTGATGTGAAAAAATAATTTCCAAATCACGGATTGAAGTCGGCGTCTCATAAGCTGGATCAGAACTCGCTACGTCAACTGCAAAAAGATCGACGCATTCTGAATTTGCACGAGCAACTAGTGGTAAAGTGAAAAACGCAAAGTAGATCAATAAGAGATGTAAGTGTTTCATCACTGGCCTCCAGAAAAAAGAGTCTCACAGCTTAAGCCTGTGGATTTGAATAAAAAGCTTTTCGAATTTGGATCATATTCCTTTATCAAAGCTCGAAAGCGCGCGCCTTCTGGTGAAGCTTGAGTCTCAACAATAGCAAACCCAACGTTAGGATCAGGATTACTCAGCGTTGTTCTGGGAGTACGCGCTTCGATTACAAACTGCTGGTCATGCGAAGTGTGTAAAAGATAATAAGCGTCTTTTGGCAAAGCTCTTCTAAGAGATGAACGTCTATCATTGGCAGCAAGTCTAACCCACTCACTAGAAAGCAAAGACTGAAGCCTCAGATCGAGTCGATCTAAAGTATCAGCCTCTGAACTCAGCCTTGTTCGATAGGTCTTAAGTGCGAGATTGAGTCCTTGCGAGTATCCAAATCCGTATTCAGATCGAACAATTTCAATACCCGTCAATCGGTAAGCCTCTTGCATCGCAATATCATCAAACATGAGTTGCGTGCGAGCATTGTCCCACACCCCCGTTGTATCAATCTTCTGTAGAGCCCGCATCATATAGGCCGACAGAGTTTCAAAGCCATTTACATTTCGAATGAGTTTGTAATACCAACTTCCCAAAAACGGAATTCCTTCTTTGCCTAAACCAATTGTGCTTGAAAACTTACCCCAGTAAAATGGCTTGTCAAATTTTGCAAAGAATCGAAGATTACGACCTTTTCGCAAAGCGAGTTCGGTATCGTAGCGAAAGCCATCATTATCCTTGAGCATAATTTCACCAGTCGGCAACCAGGCACTGCCAGCGCGCACGACTTTGTAATAAAAGTTTTGTGTATGTAATTCGCCTGGCAAGCCTTCAACTAAGCCCATTGAAACATAGGTGCGAAGTAAGGGTCGCACGATTCGTTCACGTACGAAATGCTCAGGCAAATCACCACTTGCTTTGATCATTTCTTCTAGATTAAGGCCAGGAACCGCGTCGGCACCTGTATTTTGAAGAATGAATGCAGGGATCCATCTTACATTCGCATCGCTGTGCATGAGCTCAGGAGCCACTTCACGATGAATGGTAGATGCAATCTTACCCTTTGGTTGAAATACCGCAGGTTCAAGCATAAATTGCACGCCATAGCTTTTCAATGTTTCTGCAGGAATTTCATGAATAGCCTCACTCATAAGAATTGCGCGTCTTGCTTTGGTATCAATATTGATTCGAACCGAACCATCAATTTTACGATGAATACTTGGCTTAATCCAATGAACGTAATCATCATGATCTGGGTCGGTCACAACTAAGGATCGAGGACTTGAAGACGAAATGGCGTCATAGTGATAAACAATACCAAATTTTTTAATCAGGTCTTCATAAGCATCGACGTGATTTGGATGAATAAAAAAGCGATAGAACTTTTGACCATTCTCAGTAAAACTAACCAGCGCCTTGGTTTCTGCCTGAGCATAAGAAGATATGGCAGAAAACTCGAATTCTTCGGCTGGCATCGGAATATAGGGAATTTTAAAAGTCGTGAATTCTGCCGGCCCAAAAACTCCGAGCGCCTGCAGATCTTTACTTTGTTTTGCATGTAAATTTGCGCCCTTTTCAAGCTCCATTAAGTCGGCCAAAGCTTTAGGAAGGCGTCTCATTAAACTATTGGGATCATGGGCTGACGTTGAAACTATCGTATCCAGCGCTGAGAGGGGGCCACTCAGAACAATGTGGTTACCAATTTTTCGAAGCACTTGAGGAGTTGTCTTGGCTGTAAAATATCGAATGACAAGTTTTCGCTCTGGTGGAGCGTTCATTTCAATTGGCAACAGCCAGCGCTGGCCCGTATTGTCACGAATGAGTTTCATTCCCTCTGGGACTTCAACCACGGCTGATTTCGAGACCTTATGCGCTGCCATGGTGGCACAAATAAGATCCGAAGGAGACGCCAAAAAGATGACGAAGCCTAAAAGAAAGTGTCCAAAAGTTTTACTCATTGTGAACTCCCTTACAAAATGAATACCCTTTCAAAATGATTTCAAGATCAAATAAATGGATTTAAACGCTATTTTTGAAAATAAAAGAGCCCAAAATTGTTAGTCAGTGACTGACAATTGTACATCTTTCGGTCCCAATCCTTTTTTTGTTGGTCCAGCTACGTAGTGGCAATGGATTGGAGATAGTTGGAGTGCGTGAGGTAGCCACATTTCTGCATAATCTTAAGAGCAAAGTAAGCCATGTTTTTATAGCCGTAAGCCTGCCATTTCAGACCCTTTATTGCGCGATTAATTCCTTCGCTTACTCCGCTGGTTACTTTGTAAGTC
>JAYUEN010000116.1:0-54363 GCA_043739185.1 Bdellovibrionales bacterium | reverse complement strand
GTATTACTACCTCGTTCGACTTGCATGTATTAGGCGCGCCGCAAGCGTTCGTTCTGAGCCAGAATCAAACTCTCCAGTTATAAAACTGTAAATTTGAAATTAGCTATCATCTAGTCTTCTTTTTCACCCAAATAAATGGGCTATGAAGAGACTTTAATATTAAAACTCACAAGATTTACTCTGATTGCCGAAGCAACCAAAATCAATTATGCGAGAACCAACACTTACTATTTCTCTAGCTATTTAGTTTTCAAAGAACGAATCGAATCGCAGAGTGCAAAGGTGTAGTTGATGCGGGAGTGTTCGTCAAATTATTTCTCAAGATTATGTTATTTTATTTTTCGCTTTTTTTTTATAAATGCCAAATACATCGTAACATATTGAATTTACGTTAAAATACTGCCTAAAATCTGACGATTGAGGATTTTATTAACTCCCATCTTTTTCGAAAGACTCAATTTAGTCTTCAAATTTTAAGCATTGATTGTGCGAATATTGAGGCCCCACACTGAAAAAAGTTAAATTTGAAAGATTCGCACTGCCGGCGAGGGGATTCAATCCTTCAAGTCTTAAGAAAAGTTTTGAATTGGACTAAATTTGCCTAAGGTTATTTCAAAATATGCCAATTCAATTGGTTAGAAAAATATCGACGTCTCACAACGAGATTTTTGATTTTTTGTAAGGCTTTTTTTTGCAAAGTGAATGCTTTTGAGAATATTCGACACTATTTCCAAGATAAAATTTTAAGTTCTTGTTAGGGAAGGACGATAAAAATATAGGTGTGGAGGAATCTTTGAACCAGCACGCAGATTCAGGTCAGCAAATTGAGTATAAACAAAAGTTAATTGGGTTTATACGGGCGTCAACAGGTCTTGAAATTGTTGAGCTTCAACCGAATGAGCTTCTGCTCCAACAAAAAGTAGATGCGAAGTCGATTCATATCAAAGTGAATGAGATTCAAAATCTTATACAACGAGCCGACACCGACGGCGTGCCATTTTTGCAAGTGAATTTAAAGGATAATAAAAAAGTTTTAGTTACTGAAAATCTTATTGGCTTTAAACCGGCATTTTTGAACGGATTAGACCCAACTCGCGTCCCAAAGGTTGTCACCACGCAAGACCTCAGAAGCGTATTTGATGCCATCGAAGAAGCTTTGTATCTAAATGAGGATCCAAATGAAGAAATACAACTGCTAAAAAAGATATTTGATTCGGTCATTGCTGGTGGTGAGCAAATTGGATTTGATTTAACCAAAGAAAAATCTTGGCTACTTCGTCTCCCCATTCGGTTTTTCAATCTTTCAGCATAGAAATAGCTCCAAATAGACATTCCGAACAATCAAAAGGTCCTCTTAAAATCATTGGGTGCTTGAATGAACTTGGGCACATTCCTTTTTTCTTAGAATCAATAATGTAGTTAAGAGCAAGACCTATCCGCATAGTGAATTGAAATCCGGAGGACAATTGGCGACGCCTTGAATATCTTGGTTTTGCTGACAAGCAATTGCATGTGGGCCCGAATTCACCGTAGCGATCCTTGCAATTTTGTAGCAGAGAAGAGTTTTAGCTGGGTTCTTGCTTCAGATTGTGTATCAAAATCGTACGTACAACTTTAAAATCGGCTTAGTAGATTGACACACTCTTTAAGTATCGAAAACTAATCAATTAAGCTCGGTATAAATAAAAATTTGGTTGTTTTTCTGATTAAATCGGCGCAATTGAAATCGACTCATTTCATTAAATTGCTCTCAATTTGGATACTTAGACTTGGCCCTCTCGTTGCATCCCTTATCTAAGTATACTTATCCGTTAGCGATGAACCTGAAAAAACGTAAGGTGAGAATTGTTTGAAGACATTAGCAAATTACTACTTAGAGTTGAAACCATCAAAACCTTTTGTTTTGCTTGGCTTTTTAATGTTGATCTTGATTTTTCAGAACTGCGGTAAACTCGAATCTCAAATGCAGGATAATACACAGGGCGGAACTTCTACGGATTCCTCTACGCTCTTAGCTAACGGTCGATATGATCCCAGCACGAATTCTTCACCTACTGCCGACCAACTCCCAAAGAATGATGGTGGAACTGGCGGCAATATTTCAAACTATAATTTGATTTTGGCATTAGATTCAAGCACACCCAAAGTAGGCATTATGTGGACTTACAATGCACAAATCTTTGATATGATAACTGGTTTGCCGGTACCATTAAAATCCGGATGGCTAAGCATGTTGGCCTCAAAGACAACTGCCTATACTGGCGGACGAACCGAAATTATTGTGGTTGATTCTATGCTTGGCAAATTTAAATTTCAAACCAGTCACCCCGATATTATTATGGCAAACGGGGTCTTCTTCAGTCCGGACTCTAGCCGCAAATAGAAACTGCGACTCACACGATAAATCGGAAGTAGTTTGCAATCTCGTATGAAGAGAGGGTGGCAGTCGCGAGGCAGAGCCAAAGGCTCAAAAACGAAGCTTCCAATGGTAGTTGAAACCTGCCGGGTTGCAGAAAAAAAATAAAAATTTGAAAGGATTTACTTTTTGGAACAAGAATTTGGTGGAGGCAACAGGGATCGAACCACGTTGCCGCGCTAAAGGCTGCCCTAAGGCAGGCTTTAGTGTGCAGCGTAGGAGTGAAGCACGCGACAGAGCCGTAGGCTCGACAGCGGGATTCACGACTGCGAACGAAGTTCGCGGTGTTCGCAGAATCAAAAATTAATGCAATTAAAAAGATTAAAGTAATGAAACAAAATTGGTGGAGGCAACAGGGATCGAACCACGTTGCCGCGCTAAAGGCTGCCCAAAGGCAGGCTTTAGTGTGCAGCGTAGGAGTGAAGCACACGACAGAGCCGTAGGCTCGACAGCGGGATTCACGACTGCGAACGAAGTTCGCGGTGTTCGCAGAATCAAAAATTAATGGGCTCTACATCATTAACGGGGGCAGTCGAGAAATCTGCTAGGATTGTTTTACCACAAATAATCTTACAGAAAGGCTCCCGAGATGCCCCCTACGGTTAATATCCTACTAGACTTACCCGGTTTCAAGATTCTTGATGTGCTTGGAAATAATCACATCACTTTGCGCGTTGAGTATGAAGGCAAAATTAAGTGCCCTAGCTGTTCAGGTTCAAATTTACGAATCAAAGACAGTTTCATGAGGCGCATTAAACATGTGCTTTACGGTCAACGGCCATCTGATTTGGTGGTGAAGGCTCACAAGTATTTATGTCGTAGTTGCGGCAAATATTTTAATTCAAGATTCCCAGGTGTTCAGCCAAGAAGGCGGGCCTCTGAACCTTGCCGAAATGAAGTCACAAAGCTTCATCACAACGGTTGGACTCAGCGAAGCTTATGCAAGCATCTTGGGCTTGGGTCGGCAACAGTTGAGCGGTGGTATCAAGATCACTTTAGAGTCAAAAACAATGAGTTTAAAAGTGCTCTCTGTCCGAAGGTAATGGGCATTGATGAACACTACTTCACTCGCAAAGAAGGCTTTGCCACGACCATTGCGGACCTTACCAGACATAAGGTTTTTGACGTAACACTTGGCAGATCAGAAAAAGCTCTTGGGCCATTTTGCAAAAAGTTAAAGGGCAAAGAGCAAGTGCGCGTCGTCCTCATGGATCTCTCAGAAACCTATCGATCAATAGCCAAGAAGCATTTTACAAATGCTATGATCGTAGCCGATCGCTTCCATGTGATTCGAATCGTAAATCACAGGTTCGTAAAGACTTGGGCTGAGCTTGATGATGTGGGCAGCAAGCATCGAGGTTTAATCAGTTTAATGCGAAGACATCCTGATCGAATGCGAGAAGATCAGCGAATAAACTTACACAAATATCTAAATGAAATCCCTGGGCTAATAAATTTATACATCGTTTGGCAAGATCTCTTAAGGCTACTTCGAATGTCTAGGCTTAACAAAAAACAATGCAAAGACATTATCCCCGAGTATTTATGAATTATCGAAGAGCTTAAGAAGATTCCATTTAAGCATCTTCAAACTTTGGGAAATACTCTTGAGAACTGGAAAGAAGAAATAGCTCGTATGTTTAGGTTCTCAAAAACTAACGGCATTACTGAGGGTTTACATAATAAAATGGAAATGATCTCTCGCCGAGCCTACGGATTTAGGAACTTTGAAAACTATCGCTTGCGTGTAAGAGTTCTATGCAGTTAAAAGAAAAAAACCTAGCAAAAGTTCGACTGCCCCTGTTAACGGTGAAGATCCAATTAATGCAATTAAAAAGATTAAAGTAATGAAACAAAATTGGTGGAGGCAACAGGGATCGAACCTGCGACCTTCTGAATGCAAATCAGATGCTCTCCCAGCTGAGCTATGCCCCCACTACCAGAAACACAAAGACGAGTGGTTGAAACTCCTTTAATTTGAATATTTCGTCAATACTTTTTTGAATTCAGTTGGTTATTTTGCGAAATTCAACTGTTTTGAGCGTTTTGCGAGCAAAAAAACAGGATACTTTGAGGGCGCACCCTAAACTGTGATATGAATATTTCAAATATTTTAGGAGATCTTATGATCGTAACCAGATGGCAGGCTCCGCTTTTGCCAACAAAAGAACAAATTAAGATGATTTTTGCTGGCGAAGGCCTTGAGATTGAAGAGGAAATATTACCCGCAAATAGCAAAATATTGGATCATAGACACCCTTTTGATGAAATTCGCATGGTCGTTTCGGGCAACTTATTTATGAATATTTCGGGCAACCAATTGCTTTTGCGCGCCGGTGACCGAATTGAAATTCCTTCGAATACAAAACATTCTAAGGCACCTGAAGGTGAAGAGCCTTGCTTTTGTATTATAGCTCAACGCCCATTTTAACTTTTAAGCCATTCAATGTATTGCTTTATGTTTTTTTCGAATCCGTGTTCGGAGGGCTCGTAAAATTGTTTTCCTAGAATAGATTCTGGGAGAAAATTTTGTTTGATATAGCCTTTTGTTGAATCATGCGAATATTTATAGTCTTTGCCGTAGCCTAAGTTTTTCATTTCTTGGGCCTTACTTGAACGAAGCGAAAGCGGCACAGGAAGTGTACCCGTTTGTTCAACTAAATCTTGAGCTGCTTTAAGAGCCAGATAGCTGCGATTTGATTTCGGAGCTGAGGCCAAATAGGTCACCACCTGCGCAAGCGAAATAGCAGCTTCTGGCCATCCTATCAACTCACACGCCTGTAGGCCAGAGACGGCGAGCGTGAGCGCTCTAGGGTCTGCGTTTCCGATGTCCTCGCTTGCAAGGATCACCAAACGCCTTGCAATGAAAATCGGATCCTCGCCACCTTTAATCATGCGCGCTAAATAGTACAGACCAGCATCGGGATCTGAGCCTCGTATACTTTTGATAAAGGCCGAAACGACATCAAAATGTTGATCTGAGTTTTTATCATATCTCAAACTTGAGCTTTGAATAAGTTGCGTCAGGCCCTCTTTGGAAAGCGGAAATGAAATTAAGGATTCTGAATCTTTACTATGCGTCTCTTTCGAACTAAAAATCAGTTCAGACATATTGAGAAGTCGCCTCGCATCGCCATCAGCAAGATCCAAAATCATCTCACTGGCTTCAGAATCTAAAATTTCACTATCAGAATATTTTCTAGATTCACAAGCAGCACGCCAAAGTTTTTGTAAATCAGCAGATGCTAAGGGTTCAAATACTAAAATTCTACAGCGACTCAA
Organism: Bdellovibrionales bacterium; assembly: GCA_043739185.1. GTDB lineage: Bacteria > Bdellovibrionota > Bdellovibrionia > Bdellovibrionales > JAMPXM01 > JAYTQQ01. Next base: position 48,665 of record JAYUEN010000116.1, on the reverse strand, counting down.
AAGTGCTGAATTGAGTTCATAGCTTGGGTTTTCAGTGGTCGCGCCGATCAAAACAATTTGGCCCTTTTCAATATAAGGAAGCAAAATATCTTGCTGAGATTTGTTGAGCCGATGAATTTCATCGATGAAAAGCAAGGTTCGTTTTTGAAATTCAATCAATCGACGCTTGGATTGCTCGCCAATTTCGCGAAGAGATTTTGCACCTAAATCAATCGCATTTTCTGAAACGACCTCTGCCTTTATTTTTTTTGCGATGAGAGTCGCAAGTGTGGTCTTGCCAGTTCCTGGCGGCCCCCATAAAATCAAACTTGGAATTTGCCCACTTTCAAACAACTTAAGCCAAGGGGAAGACGCGCCCAAAATCTTTGTCTGTCCCACCATTTCTGCAATATTTTTTGGCCGCATAGCCTCTGCTAAGGGAAGATGGGAAGTTTGATTTGAATGTGCATGGCCGAATAAATCCATGGGAACAAGTTATAGTCTTGAGTTTGCTAAGTTTCAACTAGTGAGTGTCGGGTCGATTTTATTGTATTCCATTAAAGGTTACCGTACCAGAAGCTGTAGTCTGGAGAGGAGTTTGATTGTAGTTCGCATCCATCGAATAGCCGATCAATTTCAGCGTGAAAGGCGCGGTAAATGCTGATGCTTTCGTATTGGTTAATGAAATGCCGCCAATTTGCAATCCGCACGCGGCGTAATTCTTATTGGTGACTTTAGCTTGATAAGTGCAAGTTTCGCCGGTTACTAAACTTTTGCCACCGGTTGAACAGTCGCGGCCGATATCATTGCTAAATATGGTACCGTAGGAATTTGCATCCTTAATTAGGTCGGTCGAATTGAACATTGATTTCTGACCGGCAAATGTATTCGTCGCATTTCCTAAGAGTGCTGAAAGTTCGGCACCGGCTACATTGTAGGTAAAAATACCGCCGTTAAATTGCGGCGAGGTAATGGTAAACTGCAAATAGGCAATATAAAGTAAAGTGTCATTGGACCAAGTGAGTTGAAACCTAGGAAAGCTAACGCGAAGTTGAGATATTGAGGTCGAAAGTGTGGGGACAGTTGTCGTAGCGGTACTCAATGCAGCTTTAAAAGTCTGATAATCCCCGCAGTTTGAAGCTGTTCCCGGAAGGATATAACTTGCGGCCGGGCTCACCGCAATTGTTAGCCCTGCCGAATTGACGGCCTTTTGGCCACAACCTGTCGCCGAGACAATAATCAAAATTAGGAGGATGCTTTTTTGAAGCGTCCCATTTTGAGTCATAGGGCTTCTCCTGCCTTAACCGTCTGCTCCGAATTTAAAATTCGAGGCGTTAAGAATAATAATAATTCGTTTTTTTGTTCCTGACGAGCTTTATTTTTAAAGAGCCAACCGACAACTGGAATGCTTCTCAAAAGCGGCACACCTTGCTCATCTGAATTGCTATCCGATTGGTAAATTCCGCCGATGACTGCTGTCTGGCCATTGCGAACCATTACCTTGGTTTGCGCTTGTCTCTTGTTAATGTTGGGAGGAACCGCACCGACGGCTACGCCCACTTGAAATTCTCTCTTCAAATCAATTTGCATTAAGACATCACTTTCGGCAGTAATTTGCGGTGTCACCTTCAGAGCGAGCTCAATGGGTTGAAAAGTAAATGTTGTAGTTGCCGGTTGCCCGAGACTTTGGGTAATCGCCTGTACGGGAATATTGACCGTTTGCGAGATATTAGCAGTTTCATTGTTTACAGTTACAATACGAGGTGAAGAAACCACGCGGACTTGCTGTTCGGATTCAAATAGTTGCAGCTGAGCCGAAAGACTTCCGAGCGCATCAAAGGTTCCCCAAGTGAGATTCATATTGGCACCTGTATTACCAATGGATCCTGGAGTAATATTTAAATTAGGTGCAAGAGTTTGCGTGCCCGTTGAAAGTTGCCCACCAGTAAGTCCCCATTGAATTCCGATATTGCGTGAAAAGTTTTGACTCGCTTCTACGACCTTTCCTTCGATTAAGACTTGAAAAGGCGGCGTATCGAGAGCTTTTACTAAATTAGTAGCGCGCTCAAGATTTTCAACAATATCTGTAATGACGACCGAACTGGTTCTTTTATCCGCGACAACTTTCCCACGTTTAGATAAAAAAGCCTGAAGCTGTGGAGCGAGATCATCGACTTTGGCGTAGCTGACCGGAATAATTTTAACTTTGAGGGGCTCAGCATCGTGTTGTGACTCCATCACTTTTGCCGCTTTGTCGGATTCGGCTTTTAAAGAATCTAGCGGAGCAATTCTCAAAACGGAGCCTTCTCTTATATATCCCAATTGCTGAGACTTCATAACCAAGAGAAGCGCTTGATCCCAGGGAATTTGTTTGAGCTTCAAAGTAATTTGCCCTTTTACTTCATTACTAATGAGAAGATTAGCTCCGCTTTGCTCGGAAATGAAATTCAAAACATCGATTACCGGCGTATCTCGAACCTCAATATTTATGGGTCTGCCATAAAATTTAAGTGTGGATTCTTCAGAAGCTTGCGGTTTACTTGGGTCAGTCGCGCCCCGAGTATTGAAAGTTCTAATGCCACTGTCTCCGCCTTGACCTGGAGAAGAACTCTGCGCCTGAGCACCAGATCCTCCAGTAAAAGCTTGGGAGGCCACCAAAATAGTTTTGCCATCTTGTTGAACGTTGGCGGAAGAGTTGTCTCTCATTTGAACCACAAATCGCGCCGTATTGGTTCCTTTGTCTTGATAGACGTAGACACTCGCGATGGATTGTTTAAAATCTTTTGTAACCAAAGGACGAAGAAAGCGCTGAGATATTTTTGCATTGGCAACCTCAATGACGATCTGACTCGGATTTGCACCCTCTCTTTTTCGAAAGGTAGCGGGCGCAGACGTTTCAATACTGAGAGTTCCACCGTTTATATCGGCATTGTATTTGACATTGGTTATCTCGACTTCTTGGCTAAACGGATTCGCAGAAGGTGCCACTTCAGTTGGGCTCACTTCAGGTACAATTGCTTTATCATTTTTACCGGATTCAGTTGCCGTGATATCCATTTCATTCAACTTTTGACCATCTGCTGGCGGGGTATCCGTTTTTGTAGAGGCACCGGTCGATAAGCCTTCATCCATATTAAAATCTTCGGGCTTTCCTGTGTCGCTTACGGGATCTCCAAGTGTATCCTTTGCAAGATCTGGATTGACCGCAGCATCGGTAGTTTTTGCATCATCTGAATTGGTTTTGTCCAAATCTGCTGCCATGGAGGAGGAACCTGAATCATCACTTTTGACTTCATCAGTTGCACAACCAGAAAAGTTCAAGCCAATACTGAGAGCTAATATTAATTTGATCCAAATGTTTGATATTTTATTTAAGCTCATCCTTGAACCTCTTTTTCATTTTTTAAATTCGCTCAATTTTTAGTTACTCGTATCTAATTTTACGATCTTGGTCGAAGACATCAATCGACCATCTTGCTCAACCGTCTCGACAACAACGAGTTCGCCTTCGCGAATAACCGCGATATATCCGTTGCGCCTACCAAGTTTTGCGTTTGGTCCAACAATATGAACTCTTCCTTTTGGATCTCGCAGCATAGCTCGCGGGCGAGTCACATCCCAAATGATACCAGTCAGCTTCAGTTCTTGAAGCTCGAATTGCTGAAGAGGCAAATCAGGTCCGTTCACTCGTCCTCGGCTGGCCTGGCGTTCTGGCAAAATTTGCGCAAATGGGTCTCTTCTTCCTCGTGGATTGTAAATAAATGGCTCGAGGAATCCCGTGAAGTTTGGAAAATTAAAACTCATATCGACTTTCGCATTTGCGGCGGCAGCAGCTGATGGTGGCGGCGGCGGTGGAGGAACCTGGGCCTGGGCTCCATTCATAAAACCAAAAAGAATAAAGATACCTATGAATAAAGACCTTTTCATTTGGCACCCGGCGCGGGAGCGGGAGCCGACGCGTCTTTCAAATAGCGATAACCTAATAAAGTTCCTTTGAAACTAAGCTTAGGACTGTCAAACTCTCCGCCAAGTGATGCAATAGAGATCTTATCAAATGTGATTAAGAGGGGCATCTTGCTCAAATTAGATAAAAACATAGCCAATTGAGAAAAAGTACCATTGAGTTGCAAATCGAATTTTCGAATTTCATAGAAATCATGCTTTTCAATATCGCTCGATGGACTGAATGCCTGTACGGAAGCACCGGCCGCAGACGCCTGATCCTTTACCTTTTGCAGAAAATTACCCAAATTAATTTCGGGCGGCATATATTCAATAACTTCGTGAAACTGTTGTTCTGCGGCTTCAACTTTCTGAACGAAAAGCTTCACATTTTTGTCCGCAGATTTTGTTCGCTCAAGTTTGACGATCGTGTCGGCAAGTTGCTTTTCAGAGGCTTGAACCTTTGCATCTAAAAGTGCACCGGTGTCGTAGAGAGTCGCATAATATAGCGCCGCCAAAAGAATTGAGCCGAGAATTACTTTTGGCCACTCTAATGATGCCAGACGCTCTATATATGCTCTCATTTAGACTTTCCTATTCGGAACTCAAATGAATACTTTTTTAAACCTTCGGGACGATTTGCACCCCGTGCTTCATCAGTTGAAACATTGACCTTACTCACGTCAGAAAAATTGGGATTTTCTTCTATGGCTTTTACAAAACTAAATGCGCCGTCAGGAGTTTCTGAAAACCCATTGAGAGCCACACGACCAACTTCGTCAATGGTCATTTCATTTATCCAATTACGAGCGGGTATAATAGTTTGAAGACTATCTAAGGTTTTCACTTCCCTAAGTCGATTGTTGCCAATGACTTGTAGGGCATCGAATTGCTTTTCAAGTTTACTTTTTATAGCGCCGTATTTTTCAAGCAAAGGACCAGTATCACCGAATGACTTAATTTCTTTATCTACTTTCGCAACTTGCTCAGTACTATTCATCAACTTTTGCGTTAAAATTGAAATATTATACTTTTCGATACCTATCAAAATAATGGCTGGGATTAAAAGCAATACTCCTTTTGCCATTGCCAATTGCTTTACAACGGCTTCGGACTGAGCTGAACCACCGGCACTTTGTGCACCAGGCCCGACTCCCGATTGAGTACCGCCGATATTTCTAAGCAGGTTTACTTTAATCAACGTCGCCTACTTTACGCAATCCCAGTCCTATGGCGATCGCGCTCATTGGCCGAATCTGCTCAATATATTCTGGGCTCAGATTTTTCTTGTTGAAGCTAATTTTCAAAAATGGATCGAGTACTTCGTACGGAATATTGGTCGATTTAGAAACCGAAGCGACAAGACCTGGCACAAATATTCCCCCACCGGTCACATAAAATCTAGATACCGATAGATTACCAGAAGCCGCATTGAAGAACTCAAGGCTCGATTTAACCTCTTCGACATAGTGTTCGTTGGTGCTCATGATTTGAGTATTGACCTCAGTCGGAACTTCTTGCCCCATTGAAGCAGAAATTTTAAGCGCTTCGCTTTCTTCAAAACTAATGTTCATTGTTTGCATAATATCATTGGTATAATTGAAGCCGCCGATCAGAATATCGCGACAGTAAATGACGTCACCTTTATCGATCACCACAAAATTAGTTGAGGCCGCACCGAAATTAAGAAGACCAACTACGCCTTGCTGAACACCATAATTAAACTCAAAGCAATTGGCCAATCCAAATCCGTTGATATCTAAGGATTCAAGCTTGAGTTGCGCAGCCTCGATCGCTTCGATATATCGAAACACAAGATCTTGTTTGGCTGCAACCAGTAAGATATCCATGGTCTCGCTTGAGCCCGCCGACTTTAATATCTTGTACTCAATCGTGACATCGTTGATGTCGAATGGAATATACTGCTCGGCTTCCCACTTAATTTGTTCGGCCACTAATTTCGTATCCATCTTTGGCATTGAAATCTTTTTAACAATAACTGCACTGCCAAATAATCCCGAAACTACTAAATTGCGTTTTGATTTCATGCTTGCAGCCAAAGATTTTATGGATTGCCCCACATTTACCGGATCAATGATTTCGCCACTGTTGATGACACCTCTGGCAAGTGGCATCACCCCGAAACTTGAAAGTTCATAGCCTTTTCTTGAACTTTCAAGCTCGGCAATTTTGATAGTGCTCGATCCAATATCTACACCCAGTAAATTTTTACTTCCAAAGCCAAACATTTTGAAACCCATCGCTGAAAATAATTATTGGCCCAATCAATGAACACTAAACAAAAACAGTTTATAAGCCCCACTTAAGACTGAGCAAATTTTGCCCAGACTGTACCGCCATAAAGCTAGTACCATAATAAAATTATTTATTGGGCGACCATCAATGTCAATTGAGGCTGACACTTAAATCGCGAGAAATATGAAGTAATAAAAAAAAGTCTAACAATTGAGACAAAGGACTAGCAAGCGCAGGCAAAAGTTCACGACTTCAGTCTACCAATCCATGTATTTGCAAATACCATTGCCCGATTCGCTCTCCATGAAAAAACATATAGCCCAGAGCCGCTGCGACTAAATAGGGGCCAAATGGAATGGCTTTCTTAAACGCATCTTTTTGTCCGGCGACCAAAATAATTCCGACAATTGCTCCAAGCAAGCTAGAACCAATGATCACTATTGGAATGGATGTCCAACCCAATACGGCCCCAATCCAGGCAATCAATTTGATGTCCCCGCCGCCCATACCTTCGCGCTTTCGAATCACGAAATACAGATAAGCTACCGACCACAAAAACCCTCCACCCAAAAGTACGCCGTAAAGACTAGGCAAAAACTCTCGCTCGGGGTTTAGCAAAGCACCTAAAAGACCCAATACAATACCTGAAAGGGTCAATTCGTCTGGCAGAATCATGTGATCAAAATCTATAAAGGTACAGCACACTAGCGCGAATACGAACATAAGTGATTCAAGCAAGCTCCAAGAAATCCCATACCTCAATCCGCAGGCGGCAAAAACAACTCCCATTATAAATTCTACGAGTGGATAGCGCGCTGAAAATTTTGCTTTGCACTTATAACAACGCCCTCGCAAAACTAGCCAGGAAATGATTGGAAAATTGTGGTACCAAGGAATGAGGGCCTTACAATTTCGACAGGCACTTCGCGGCTTTGCAATATTCTCACCCTCAGGAAGTCGAATGATAATGACATTAGCAAAACTTCCAAAGAGCGTGCCGAAAAAGAAGAGGGCTCCCGCTAAAAATTCGTCATTCTGAAAAAATTCAAATAATTTTTCAAACAAAATCTCGTCTCCTAAATATGATGCTTGTTAGTATAAACAAAAAAATCACCCAGCCGGCTGAGTATGCTGAGGCAAGAGCCACATCAGTCAGAGGAATTGTTTCGCCATAAATGGGCGCAGTTCGCCAGTTAAACATTTCTAAATTTGGAATCACTTTTGTGACCAGTTTTGCCAAAATTTTAAATGATTCACTATGACTTTTCGCAATAAAATATGGCAGACTATCGACCCAATGTCCTAATAGGAAAAGTGATACGGAAAACATAACCGTCATAATGGGCCGAGAAAAAGATCCAAAAAAAAGCGCGATTGCAAGTAGTACGAGGGCCTCAAGGAGAACGCCAAAGATCGCAATAAAAAAACTAGCAGTAATACTAATGTTTAAATAAAAGGCTAATATGAGCAAAACAGCAGCGAGTCCTGCAGAAATAACTGTTACGACAAGAGTTAAGCCTAAAAATTTGCCACATATAAATTGAGCTCGAGAAATTGGGCGCGCCAACAAAGTCAGAATCGTTTGTTTTTCAATTTCTTTGGCGACCAAACTGCTCCCAATAAAAATTGAAACAACAGCTGCAGATATTTGAATGCCGGCAAACCCAAAGTTTATTGAAATGCGAGCCTGTTCATCAAAGCTCAATTGTCCAAGGACAAGACTTATGCCAATTAGAAAAAGTGCAAAAACCAAAATACCATATAAAATTCGATCTCGTATAATTTCGCGAAATGTATTTTTAGCAATGATCCAAATTGATTTCATATCGAAACTCCAAAAAATACGTATTCTTTCATGATTTTATTTTTTATCAAATGCGATTTTAACAAAAGCTTCCTCAAGAGTTAGTCTGACTGGCTTTACTTCAACAATGTTCAAATTTTTACTTCTTAAGAAATCGATCCGCCTTTGCAAATTTTCGCCAATCTTTACACATTCCTTCTTCAGCGCTACCCCTTCTTGCCAAACCAACTCACATTCGGCGCCAGACTGTACAAGTAAATTGTCGGTGGTTCCTTGATAAACGAGTTCGCCCAACTTAAGAATGATAAGGCGATCACAGCTTTGCTCGGCATCAGGCAGCAAATGACTACTAAAGAAAACCGCCGTCCCGCGCGCCGCTGTTTCACGAATTATTTCACGCACCTCATAGCGCCCATCTGGATCAAGCCCAGTCATTGGCTCATCTAAAATGACAAACTCAGGATCGTGGATGAGCGCCTGTGCAATGCCCACCCTTTGGAGCATTCCTTTTGAATACGATCTCAATTGCCGATCTGCCGCGTGTTCGAGTCCCACCCGTTTGAGGAGCTCAGAAATTTTGCTTTTCAAATCAATGCGAGACAATTGCGTTGAAATTTCACCGTAAAATTTCAAAAATTCTCGACCCGTTAAATAATCATAGAAATAAGGTCTCTCAGGTAAGAATCCAATTTTTGATTTGGCTTCATTGGTAAGACCCAACTTATCAAAATAATAAATTTGCCCTTCGTCGGCATAGGCAAGCTCTAAAAGGCATTTGATCGTTGAAGTTTTACCCGCTCCGTTGGCCCCCAAAAACCCAGTAACTGTCCCCGGATTTATTTCAAAGCTGATTCCCTTGATGGCCTGAACATTTGTGCGGTTTCGGCGATAAGTTTTTTTTAATTTTTCGACTCGTAGTACACTCATGGTGATGAAACTCCAAAAGTATTAGATCGTCTATTGATAGACCTATTATCTTGAATTTCACATGAGTCTACAAGATCATTTTAGAAAGAGCTGAAACTCCAAAAGAATGCGATTTTAATTTCAATAGCGCCAGATGAAGGGCCTGGACGGCATGGCTCTCTGTAAGACACGGAATCGAAAAATCAATACAGCTTCTTCGAATATTGAAACTTGCCTCAACTGACCTTCGTCCAGATGTGGTATTAATTACTAGTGCCACCTGGCCAGAACGTATTCGGTCGACACAATTCGGTCGTCCCTCATGAACTTTTTTAACTGGAATGCAATCGATCCCATTTTCATATAAAAATTTTGCCGTTCCGCTGGTCGCTGAAATACTATATCCGATTTTAATCAATGACTCTAATAATGGTAACATTTCTTCTTTATCTTTATCTCGTAGTGAGAGAAAAATTTCTCCCTGTGTAGGAAGAAAAATGTGCGAGGACAGTGACGCCTTCAATAAGGCCTCGGCATAATCAGCCCCTCGTCCCATACTTTCGCCAGTCGACTTCATTTCGGGACCAAGAAGTGAGTCGGCTTCTGGAAACTTTTTAAATGGAAATACCACTCCTTTTACGCTCACATGGGAAACATTTCGCCAATTGTACTGTGCGGGCTTCACTCGGTTTTTGTCATAGCCAAGCATTGCAAAAACGCCAAGATCTACTATGGGTATAAGCGTGGCCTTTGAAACAAATGGAACCGATCTAGAGCTTCGAGGATTTGCCTCGAGCATATAAACTTGATCATTTTTAATTGCGAGTTGAAGATTAAGATAACCAATTGTATTTAATTTATCCGCGAGGCGAATACTTAAACTCTCAATTTTCAAACAGGTTTCAACTTTTAATCTTTGCGGCGGTAATACGCCCATACTATCCCCGCTGTGAATACCGGCGGCTTCAATATGCTCAACTATTCCGCCAATTACTGTCCAATCCTTGCCTCGCACCAAATCCACGTCGACTTCTAAGGCACCTTCTAAAAATTCGTCCATAAGACAAGGTCGATCGATACCGATGGCTTCGGCATGTCTATCGAAATAGGAATTTAACTCTTCATCGCTTTCAACAACTTCCATTCTTCTGCCGCCCAATACATAGCTGGGCCGACAAATCATTGGATAGCCCACTCGTCGTGCTATTTTTTCAGCTTCACCGTAGTTCGAAGCCATGCCACTGGCTGGAATTTTAAAATCTAGTTGATTGCAGACTTTTGTAAATTTGGCGCGATCTTCGGCCAAATCAATAGATTCAAGTGAGGAACCCAGCAAGCTAAAGCCCCGACTCACCAGTTGCTCAGCGATATTAATTGGGGTTTGCCCGCCAAGTTGGGATACCACCCCTAGAGGATTAACTCGATACAAGATCTCGGTAACCGCTTCGGCCGTCAAGGGCTCAAAATAAAGTTCATCACTGGTATCGTAATCAGTGGATACCGTTTCCGGATTTGAATTGATCATGACAACTTTCAAATTCTCTTTTTGAAAGCGCTTTACTCCGCGAACACAAGAATAATCAAATTCAATACCTTGTCCGATGCGGTTCGGTCCGCTACCCAAAACTACTACTTTATTTTTTTGCTGTTCTTTATTTTTTGCTTGAGGATCAAACCAATAGGATGAGTAAAAGTAAGGAGTTTCTGAAAAAAATTCTCCTGCGCACGTATCAATTCGGCCAAATCCTGGGTGGATACTATGCTTATTTCGAATTTCTAATATTTTTTCAGTAGTGGTTTTTTTCAGTCGTGCCAAAGTATGATCGGAAAAGCCTAGGCGCTTAGCCTTCAAAATATTTTCGGAATTCAATTCTAAATCGACTAGCTCATTCTCAAGTTCAATGATGTCCTCAATTTGCTCTAAAAACCAGGGCGTGATTTGGGTCATCTTGAAAATTTCATCGACCGATTTACCTTCTCGAAAAGCTTGCGCAATATGAAATATTCTTTGAGAATTCGCCTCACTCAATAATTTTTCAGAAAAGTGTACAGGTGCAAAACCTTCATCTCGATTTTCAAGCGACGAAAGGGCTTTTTGAAGAGACTCCTTAAAGGTACGTCCAATCCCCATAACCTCGCCCACACTTTTCATTTGAGTCGTAAGCAGATCTTGAGATCCTGGGAATTTTTCAAAAGCAAACCTGGGAATTTTTGTTACGATATAATCGAGAGCGGGCTCGTAGCAAGAAGGCGTGCTTTTGGTAATATCATTGGAGATTTCATCTAAAGTATAGCCAATAGCCACGAGTGCTGCAATCTTGGCAATTGGAAAGCCCGTGGCTTTACTCGCCAAGGCACTAGATCGGCTTACTCGTGGATTCATTTCTATGACAACTCGATCACCGGTATCGGGATGAACGGCAAATTGAATATTCGCGCCACCACATTCAAGACCTACGGCTTCAACAATTTTTTTCGCCTCGTCTCTCATGGCTTGGTATTCACGGTCACTCAAAGTTTGTTGCGGCGCCACGGTAATACTATCGCCCGTATGAACTCCGCAAGGATCGAAATTTTCAATCGAACAAACAATCACGAAAGTACCAGCGCGATCGCGCATAATTTCGAGCTCAAACTCCTTCCAGCCGAGAATACTTTCCTCAACCAAAACTTCTGTACTCGGGCTCTCTTTCAATGCCCGGGCAAGCATGATCTGATATTCTTCTTCAGAATAGGCAATGCCACCACCACCACCACCCAAAGTATAATTGGGTCTTAAAATTAATGGATAGCCAAATTTCTCGCCGAGTTTAAGCCCTTGATCAAAACTTCTTACCATTTCACTCTTTGTAGAAGATGCCCCAACTTGGTGAAGAATATCTCTAAACAGTTCACGATCCTCGGCTGCTTTAATTACCGCTGGTGAGCTTCCTAGCAATTCAATTCCGAGGCGTTTCAAAATACCTTTATTATACAAAGAAAGAGCCAAATTTAATGCCGTTTGCCCGCCCAAAGTGGGTATCACTGCATCCGGCCTTTCAATTTCAAGAATTTTTTCTAAATAAGAAGTTGTTAAAGGCTCAATATAAACTCTCGTTGCAAGATCAGGATCGGTCATGATCGTCGCGGGATTAGAATTCACCAAAATGACTTCGAGGCCTTCTTGCATAAGTGCTTTGCAAGCTTGAGTTCCCGAATAGTCAAATTCACAGGCTTGGCCAATTACGATCGGACCGCTGCCTATGATTAATACTTTTTTCAGCTTTGCAATTCTTGGCATTAAAATCTCACCTTGCGCTCATTTGTATAGACATCTTCTAATTTCAAATGTCGATACTGCTCATACTTGTAGCGCATTTTTAAAAGCCTCAACATTAAAATATCTTGCAAGACAAAATCAGCGCGTTCGACTTTTTTAATTTCATCTAAAATATAGTCAGTTGCATCAACGGGGTGAAAAGCAAAGGCTCGGGTAAATTGATATTTACCATCATCTAGAAACAATCGGGCATCAAAGATTTCTTCACGGCTAAAACCAATTTGAATTGGAGATTTTTGAATTAAAATTTTCTCACCTGTAAAAAGATCTCGGATGAAAACATCATCCCCACGAATTTTTTGAAATTCAAACAAACTATGTTTGAGATTGGCTAGGTTTTGTAGACGAATTAATTCATGATCTGCCTTTAAAAATTTGGGTTCTGAAATGGCTGCTCGCGCCGGAGTCACCAAACTTGCTATCAGAGGTCTAGAGAAAAGATACCACTCTAAGAATTGAGTTACTCGCATTTCGAAGAAAATGTTCTCTTCATCCATAACGCCGGCTTCGTCAAAGAACTCTCGTTTGGCATCCGCCACTTCAGCCGCATAATCTGTTGAAGTAAAAAAAACAATGAGCCGATCAATCAGTTCGTAATGAGAATTGGCAGCGGTGATTGGATCACTCGTATTTTGTAAAAAGGATTTCTCAATTATAATTTGTTCGCCCAAATTGGACGGCTCTCGAATTTCACTCATTTTAATTGCTCCAAGAAGTAATCAAATAATTTTCTGGCTTCATGTGGCCCCGGGTGGCTCTCAGGATGATATTGGACGCTAAAGCATTTTTTCGAAACACACTCAATCCCCTCAAGACTTTGATCATTCAAATTGATTTGTGAGACTCGAACTGAAGACGGCAAAGACTTCTCATCCACAGCATAGCCGTGATTTTGAGATGTGACATAAACACTTCCGGTAAGTAAATCGCGCACAGGATGGTTACTGCCACGATGACCAAATTTCAACTTATAGGTCTTTGCTCCCAGTGCCAAAGAAAGAATTTGGTTTCCCATGCAAATGCCGAATATGGGTTTCCAGCCGAGGAGCTCCTGAACAGTTTGAATAGTTACTTTCACATCGCCAGGATCACCAGGGCCATTTGAAAGCAAAATACCTTGAGGACTCCAATCTTTAATTTCGCGAGCCCCAACTCGAGAATTAAATACGCCGACCTCAGAACAAGATTTCACCAATTCACGAATGGTATTTTCTTTACAACCATAGTCTAAAATAGCCACACGCGGTCCGGTTAATTTTTCACCTTTATAAACTTGTAACTGCGGACGAGACACTCGATATACCCAATCTTTATCTTCGGATTTTTTCTTCTCAATAAGCGAAAAGGCAGTCTGCCGCGCATTTGTATCTGAGGTGTATTTTACCAAAGCTCCCCACGGCGTGCCGCTTTCGCGCAGCCTTAGCACAATCTTACGCGTGTCGAGATCTGTTAAAACCGGAATTTTCTTATCGGTCAGAGTTTGGAGCCAAGACGAATCACGCTTCGAACTTTGAATTTCTTGACAAACAAATCCTTGAAACCACAGATCACGCGACTCCCATACTTCACGACTTGCCCCATAGTTTCCCTGCATCGGCGCGGTGCAAACCATGATTTGATTGAAATATGATGGATCCGTGGCCATTTCTTCATAACCAGAATGGGACGTATTAAACACCACTTCGCCAGCGAAAGCTTCTCCTCCGCGCCATTCTCCCTTAAAAATTTCTCCGGTTTCGAGAACCAAACATCCAAATTCCATAGGCTCCTATCCTAAGTGAGGCGGGTAAGAGTAGCAAGTACAGCGGCGCGAATTAAAACTCCATTTGAGACCTGTGTTAAAACTTCAGAACGTGAATCGGTTAAAACTTCATTTGCAAATTCAACCCCCAGATTTATTGGGCCCGGGTGAAGTATTAAGGCATCTGAAGGCAAATATCTTAGGCTTCGTTCATTTAAACCAAACTGGCTATGATAATCGTCAACGGACAGGGAATTGAGATCAGCGGCATCATGTCTTTCAAGTTGAATTCTTAAACCCATACAGACCGTGCACCATTCTAGTGCCTCTTTCAATTTTGTAAACTTTTGAGCGCCCTTAAATTCATTTTCTGAGCCCATGAAATTGTCAGGACCACAAAAAGCTACTTCTGCTCCCAACCTACGTAAAACATCAAAATTGGAACGAGCCACTCTTGAGTGCGCAATATCTCCGATGATGACCACTCTTTGGCCGTGAATTTGGCCCTTCACTTTCAAAATCGTGTATGCATCTAAAAGTCCCTGTGTCGGATGCGCTTTGATGCCACTTCCGGCATTTATAACTGGAGTTTTTAAATGTGGTAATACGGAATCTAATTCTGGTGAATGCCCATAGCGAACAACAAGAGCGTCGGGATTCATGGCCGAAAGGTTGAGAATCGTATCCGAGAGCGACTCCCCTTTTACCAGACTTGAACTGCTACTCTCCATTACGACTACCGACATACCCAAGCGTTCTGCCGCAATCTGAAAGCTCATCCTAGTTCTGGTGCTTGGCTCAAAGAAAATGCAACAAAGTATCTTTTTTACTTTTGGATTTAAAAAAAATCCGAATTTTTTAAAGTTTTCGCTGTATTGATCGGCAAGAGAAAAAAGGAATTCGATTTGCTGTACAGAGAGACCATTTGTATCAATGAGCGAGCGCCCAAAACTTGCCATCGCTTGAAATGTTAAGCCCCCGGATTTGACCGGTCAAGCGAGTTCTAAATTTCTTTGTTTTAGGGCGCACCTGAAAGCTTATCCCGCCTTTGATTTCAATGGACGCTCACCTAACAGCTTGAAAGACTCGACTCCAACGAACCTGAGGCATTTGATCGGTACCCCATCGGTTTAGCCAATCAAGCGATAGCCACACCAAGACAATTTGACCTTCAATATTTTTGACTGGAACGGATCCCCAATAGCGTGAATCATCGCTCGAATCTCGATTGTCACCAAGTACAAATACTTGTTGGGGCGGGACAATTACCGGGCCGAAGTCAGAAGATTCTTTTTCTTTTTGGGTTTGATTATAAATAATGAGATGCGAGTTTCCGTAAGACTCTTCGCTGTAAACTGAATAATATTCTTTACTTGGCAAATCCTCAATGACGTCTGATTTGGCGAGTGTATATTGAGCCGCCGCCCCATTAACAAAGAGCATTTTATTCTTTATTTGAATATGGTCCCCGGGCAAGCCCACAACACGCTTCACATAAATTGTATTTTCATGTCCAGGAAACTTAAAAACGACCACATCGCCCCGAAGCGGGAGCCGACTCGCAATACGTTCGCCGCCTGAGAAAGGAATGCTAACTCCATAGTTAAGTTTGTAGGCAAAAACAAAGTCTCCGACCTTGAGAGTTGGAGTCATCGAGCCTGTCGGAATTTTATAAGCAGAAACAACGAAGAATCTCAAAATAAGTGCAATGACAATTGCCACCAAAAGGCTTTCAAAATATTCGCGAAAAATAATCCGATTCGGAACTTTTAAAGACAATTGAGTGCTGCCTCCTGAATAGAAAAACCGAAATTAGTTAATTCTAGTCATGATTCGCATAAAACGCAATCCGCGAGGATCACAAAAGTCTTGAGTATTGTTTTCATCACTTTCACAGGAAAACCAAATAAGACTGGCGCGCCCCAAAACATTTCTAAACGGCAGAAGCCCCCAGACTCGACTATCTGAAGAGTGATCTCGATTGTCCCCCATCATAAAATAATGTCCATCTGGCACTTGAATCGGTGCCTGCTCTAGCCGATTGAGTTGGCCCTTTTGCTTCAATACGAAATGTTGGGCGCTCGGCCCCGTAACGGATTTAGCATCTGAAAAATTCTCAATATTAAAATCAAAGTGCTCAAGATATTTTGTTTGAGAAAAAAATGGAATTTTTGATAGAAACATATCTAATTGGTCGGCACTTGGATTTTTGGTTTCAACTATTTGATTGTTAATCACAAGTTCGCCATTCGAACTATATGAAATGGTATCCCCTGGTAAGCCCACCACTCTTTTAACTAAAAAATAATCTTCGGCGCCAACATTTCTAAAGACAATAACTTCACCACGCTTCGGATGACTCCAACTAAAAAGATAATTGTAGGTAAATGGCAAGCGAAAACCATAGGCAAATTTATTTACCAAAATATAGTCATGAATGAGTAAATTTGGAATCATGCTTCCGCTTGGGATAACATAAGGCTCAAAAAGTGCCCAGCGAAAACCTAAGATAATTAAAAACGGAAGGAGAAAGCCTTTGAGCGCCATAGACCAAGTGGCTCTGAGATCCTTTTTGTCCTGCTGAATCTGAGAAACACTTGGCGCACTCATTTTATTTTACTTCACCTGATGTAGAAATCGACCCCATCTTAACTCAAGCGGATTACACAAGAAATTTACGTAAGGCAAAGTATCTTCGCAGCTGAGCCAAACAAACATAGCCCGACCGAGAATGTTTTCTTCAGGAACCCAACCCCACTTACGACTATCTGCAGAGTTGTCACGATTATCACCCATCACAAATAATTTCCCCTCGGGAACTGTCCACGAACCATTCAGCGGATATGGGTTTTCGCCTTTTCGAATCATAATTGGATGAGTCAATTCAGAGGTCAATTTTTCTCTTAAGTGATTATAATTGTCGGTACCGTCGCCGCCTTGAAAATCGTTTGGTCGCAATTCGTCGAAATCTTCTTGAGTTGTAGCCGGCTCATTTGGAATAACCTGATCATTGATCATGAGCTTGCCACTGTCGTAGGTGACGTGATCGCCTGGTACCCCAACCACTCTCTTGATGAAAAAAATGCTCTTATCAAGCGGATATTTAAAAACTATGACTTCGCCTCTTTTTGGAAGACGAAATTTCACGAGCCAGTCCTCACTAAAAGGTACGCGCACTCCAAAAACCAATTTATTTACGAAAATGTGGTCATGAATCAAGAGCGAAGGCAGCATGCTCGCACTTGGGATAACATAGGCCTCCATAAGAGCCCAGCGTATAGAAAGCGCAATCAATATTGCAATCGCAAAGGAGCCATAGCCTTCTGTCCAAAATTTTTTATTGCCCATCTTTAAATTCTCCGTCTCGAATGAATTAAGCTTAATCTTCTACCTTAAGAATTGCTAAAAACGCCTCTTGCGGAACGTCAACGCTCCCCACTTGTTTCATGCGTTTTTTACCTTCTTTTTGGCGCTCCAAGAGCTTTCTCTTTCGACTAATATCACCACCATAACACTTAGCTGTCACGTCTTTGCGTAAAGCACCGATGGTTTCGCGAGCAATGATCTTAGCGCCAATGGCCGCTTGAATTGCCACTTGGTATTGCTGGCGCGGAATCAATTCCTTCATTTTTTCACAAAGCAATTTGCCACGATTTATCGCCTTTGAGCGATGGACTATCAAAGAGAGCGCATCGATTGGCTCGCCATTTATAAGAATATCAAGTTTAGCCAAGTCGCCCTCTTCAAAGCCCATTAGTTCATATTCAAGAGAAGCGTAACCCTTGCTAATGGACTTTAAGCGGTCGTAAAAATCCATGACCATTTCATTCATGGGAAGTTTGTATTCGATCATTACTTTTTTATCTGAGACATAATCCATTTTGATTTGGGTGCCTCTTTTATCTTCGCAAAGTTTTAAAATCCCACCGATGAAATCACTCGGAGTATGAATCGTGATTTTCACATAAGGTTCTTCAATTTTTTCAATTTGGGTTTCATCGGGTAAAAACGCTGGATTTTCAAGATCGATCACTCTTCCGTCGGTACGATGAACTTTATAGACAACTGTTGGTGCCGTCGTAATCAAATTTAAATTGAATTCGCGCTCAAGTCGTTCTTGTACGATCTCCATGTGCAGAAGCCCTAAAAAGCCACATCGATATCCAAATCCGAGGGCGGCTGACTTTTCAGGCTCAAAAGACAATGAAGAATCATTGAGACAAAGCTTATCCAAAGAATCCTTGAGATTTTCATAATCTGTTGAAACTATCGGAAAAATCCCTGAGAAAACCATTGGCTTGATTTTTTTAAATCCCGCCAAAGCTTCGGTCGCAGGAGATTTTTTAGTGGTAACTGTATCACCCACTTTAATTTCACGTATATCCTTGATGCCACAAATGAAATAACCCACTTCACCAGACTCAAGGGTATTCAATTCGGTGGCGAATGGCGAAAACACTCCAAGCTTTAAAACTTCGTAATCCTGTCCACCCGACATAAACTTAATACGATCACCTTTTTTTACAGTGCCATCCATAAGTCGACAGAGTGTGACCACGCCCTGATAAGAATCAAACCACGAATCGAAAATGAGTGCCCTTAATGGCAAATCACGATTGGCTTTTGGCGGGGGAACTTTCTTAATGATGGCTTCGAGAATATCAACAATTCCGATCATCTCTTTGGCACTTGCCATGATGGCTTCACTACAATCAAGACCAATGGTCTCTTCAATTTGACGTTTCACCCCTTCAGGGTCAGCGGAAGGCAGATCAATTTTATTTAGGACTGGAATAATCTCGAGATTGTTTTCAATTGCCAAATAGACATTTGCAAGAGTTTGCGCCTCAACACCTTGGGCGGCATCGACCACTAAAATCGCGCCCTCACAGGCAGCCAATGAACGCGAAACTTCATAAGAAAAATCGACGTGCCCGGGAGTATCAATTAGATTGAGTTCGTAAAAGTTCCCATCTTTGGCTTTGTAATTGAGTCTCACAGTTTGCGCTTTGATTGTAATCCCACGTTCGCGCTCAAGATCCATATTATCTAAAAATTGCGCTTTTTTCTCGCGATCCGATACTGTACCTGCCGCGGACATCAAACAATCGGCAAGCGTGGACTTGCCGTGATCAATGTGCGCGATGATAGAGAAATTTCGAATAAACTTTGGATCCATTTAACTCATTATCAAGCTGTGGCCTGAATTTTATCGGCTTAGGGTTTTTACAGCTTCTTTCAACTGACCGATCCTATCAGTTTTTTCCCAGGTAAATCCAGCTTCATTTCGGCCGAAATGCCCATACGCTGCAGTTGCTTTGTACTTAGGCTTCAACAAGTCGAAATCCTGAATAATCGCGGCCGGTTTGAGACTCCAAATTTTCTTAACTGCCTCCGCCAAAACCTCAGATGAAACTTTACCGGTACCATACTCATTCACCATAACACTCACTGGCTCTGCAACCCCAATTGCATAAGATACTTGAACGAGACATTTTTCTGCTAATTCTGCGGCAACAATATTCTTAGCAATATGGCGAGCGGCATATGCCGCTGATCGATCTACCTTTGAGGGATCCTTACCAGAAAAAGCGCCGCCACCATGTGCGCCATGGCCGCCGTAAGTATCAACGATAATTTTGCGGCCTGTGAGACCACAGTCTCCTTGCGGACCACCAATAACAAAGCGACCGGTTGGATTAATAAAATACTTTGTCTTATTATCTAGCCAGCTCGCAGGAATCATCTTTTTAATGACTTCTTCCATGATGGCTTCTTTTAAGGTTTCTTGAGAGACGTCTTCTGAGTGCTGTGTCGAAATAACGACCGCATCTACCCTTTTTACTTTTCCGTCTGCATATTCGCAGGTAACTTGCGACTTCGCATCAGGTCTGAAAAAATTATACTTTCCGGTTTTACGAAGCCTCGCCATTTCAAACATTAACTTATGAGAAAGTGAAATCGTCAGCGGCATAAACTCAGGCGTCTCATTGACCGCATAGCCAAACATAATTCCTTGGTCACCCGCACCTTGCTCCTTACCCGCACCAGTGTTCACGCCCATAGCAATATCAGGACTTTGCTGATCAAGGGTTACCATCACCGAACATGTTTTGTAATCAAAGCCTTTCTCGCTGGCATCGTAGCCAATATCTTTTATTGCTTTTCTTACGACACTTGGCACATCAATACGTGCATGAGTTGAAATTTCGCCAGCAACCACAGCTACGCCAGTTGTGACCAGAGTTTCACAGGCAACTCGCCCTTTTGGATCTTCAGTGAGAATGGCATCTAATACCGAATCTGAAATTTGATCGGCAATTTTATCGGGATGTCCCTCAGAAACTGATTCGCTCGTAAACAAAAAATTCTTCATCTTGACTCCGTATTCAGTGATTGATGATAACACCCCGCCGTCCAAAATTCACGCGGACGTTGAGGTTCATTTTGACTAATAGAAATGGGTATCAATTGATGGGCGAGAGGTCAAATCATTTGGCAATTTCTAGAATTTCAATGTTCCTTTAAATGCCTTTGCCGTGGAGCCAAAAAAAAGGGAGCTTTACAGTGCAAGCTCCCCGAAGTCCATATTTAAGAAGCCTTTTCAGGCCGCTTTTCGATATATCATTTCATCAAACTCTGCTTCAAACTCCTGTTCAAGCTCGCGTTTCTTGCCTCCATTGAGCTCATAGAGGTTGTGAATATGATCATGATGCTTGTGATGCTTCATTCGTCGCTTTCCCTTGCTCAATTGCTTCCTAAGCTTATCAACTGCTTTGTCCATTGATTTATAAAAGTCATTTGAAACACCGCTGGCCTGAAATTTCCTTCGGCCCTCGAGTACATTGATTTCAACCAGGCAGTCGTGGCGAAACTGCGAAATGATGATATGAATATCCATTGGTTTATGTTCGAATGTGTCGATTTTTTGGAGCTTTTCTAAAGCGCGAGCCTTTAAGGCGTCACTCGAATCGACATGCAAAAAAGTAAACTCAACTTTCATACAAAATTCCTCGTTTCCGGTTGGTGATTTAGAGATTTGGATATTTGAATAAATTTTTGAAACAACTGCTCGTTTGCGCTGAGGCTTCTTTTTACATTTGATAATTTTGGCAAACTTTTGAGCATTTGTGGCCTTTAAATACTTTCCGAACAGGCTTTTTTATGAAGAAGAAGGAACGCCTTCACTACCTTTTTTCTTTCGGCAGAAACTAGACCAAAGATTAGGTCTTTTTTTATGATCTGTTGCTTTTTTCTAAAAGACGCTCAAATTACCTAGAGATACTAGACCCTAACAGCTTTGAATTGAGACACTTTCTTAATATTTTACAGTTTTAGAAATTATTTACTTTGCAACGGCTTCAGCATGGGTTTCGCGCACAACCACTACTTTTATTTGACCTGGATAGGAGCATTCATTTTCGATTTTTTTAGCTATTTCTTTGCAAAGACCCAATGTCTGAAAATCAGTCATTTTTTGGCTATCTACAATGACCCGAACTTCGCGCCCAGCATTGAATACTAAGGTTCTCAGCACACCCTTAAAATCATCTGCAATTGTCGATAACACTTCAATTTTTTGATTGTAGTTATTGACTGTCGAACGACGAGCCCCTGGGCGAGCCCCTGAAATGGCATCGGCAGCTATAACTAAAAATGCCAAGTCTGTCGATGGCTGCTCTTCATAGTGATGGGCCCTTACTGCATGAACAATATGTTCTTTTTCACCTAGCTTTTTAATAAAATCAGCACCAATGACAGCGTGACCACCATCAATACTATGATCCATGGCTTTGCCAATATCGTGAAGTAAACCAGATCTCTTTGCATCGCCGATTCGGACGCCGCCGAGTTCGGAAGCAAGGAGTCCACATAGCCAACCAACTTCACCCACGTGAAAAAACTGATTTTGAGCAAATGAATACCGGTAGCGTAAACAGCCAATCATATTTTTAATTTCAGGATTGAGATCTTGTTGATTTAATTCTTGCGCAGCTTTCCTTCCATCAAGCTCAATTTTTTTAAACAAATCTCGCTTACAAGCTTCATAAATTCGCGTTACGACTTGAGGATTTAAATTTCGCTCATCAAGCATTTTATCTAAACAGCGCGCGCTGAGCTCCCTACGAACAGGGTCAAAACCAGTTGCCTGAAGGTAATTATTGTCGTTCAACTCAATATCAACTCCACAAAGCTCCTCGAGCTTTTTAATATTGATCCGATCCTTGCCAAAAATTCTTTGTCCCATTGCCTGATCTACAATTTCAAGCATTCCGATGCCGCGCTCGATGCAGGCCTCTCTGGCAAATCGACTCAAGGCATTTGCTAAAATCTCTTTCGCAATACTTTCCGAATGTAGCTTGGTCTCTTCTTCAATTTGATTTGCTTTTTTCTTAGCATCGATTTGAATCTGATTCTCTAAATCATCGAGGATATGCTTTTTCACAAGCTCTATGTCTTGGCCTGAGGACTTGGTCAAAGCGACTATCAATTCAGACTTAATTTTAGCAATTTGCTCTTTTTTACGATCATAATTTTGCTGTCTTGAACCGACGACTTTTGCACGCTCAGAAATAACATTCATTTGTTTTTGAAGTTCTTTTTGATCTTGATTGAATAAGCGATCATTTTCGCTGCGCTTGGCGCGATACTTCATCTCGAGCTCGTCTACTTTTTTCTCTAAACTTTCAAGCTCTCGCAAATTTTGATTCCGAATTTGCTCTTCAACGTCTTGAGAGCGTTCTTGGGCTTGATCCATGGTCTCTTGCTCACGATCCTTAGCCTCACCCAAAATACGCTCAGCTTCACTTTGAGCCCCTGACAAAATGGCTCTTTCACGTAGATTCGAAATCAATTTAGATAGAAAAAAACCAAGGACTAGACTGGCTAAAACAGCCGCAAAAATTAGAATCACAGGCTGTACTCACTTCTTAAGCAATAATTCGAAAAAAATATCATTTGCTATTCATATCACCTAAAGGTCTTAAATGCCAATTGGGCCCTAAAAAATGCGTGCTTAGCCACATTTTATTAGAACACTAGGTAACCAACTGTGGCTGTTACTGATTTTGTTGAAAAAGGGAGCAGACTTAGGCGCCATTCTTTTTAAAAGTACTTCTTCCTTTTTGAGGACGGCAGAATTTTTAATATGTCGCGATATTTTGCCACGGTTCGGCGAGCAATTTGAATACCGTCTTTCTTCAGTAAATCGACGATTCGCTGATCCGAAAGAGGCGACTTCGTATCTTCTTGGGAAACCAATTCTTTAATTTTGAGTTTTACCGATTCGGAAGCAAGCGAGTCGCCATCATCGGTACTAATTCCTGAGTTGAAGAAGTACTTCAATTCAAAAATTCCCCGCGGTGTGTGCACATACTTTGCTGTGGTGACACGGCTGACGGTTGATTCATGCATACCAATATCATTGGCAATATCTCTTAAGATCATGGGTTTAATATGGCCGGGGCCCTTTTCAAAAAAGTCTGTCTGATGCTTTACAATACTTTCAGTAACTTTATAAATAGTACGCTGCCGTTGATGAATAGATTTAATCAACCAAACAGCACTCTTTAATTTATCTTGTATATAAGAATTGGTATCATTGCTGGCGCCGCCGGCCTTCAAAACATTTTTATAAAAATTAGAAATTCGTAGACGAGGTAAACCATCCTCATTGAGGGAAACCATATACTCATCGCCGACTTTATAAACATAAACGTCTGGAGTCACATATTGGGTTTCAGGCGGAACAAAAGCGCGACCTGGTTTAGGATCCATATTGTAAATAATTTTACACATATCGATTACGATCTCGATATCTTTATTCATGGCCTTGGCTATTCCGGCATAATTCTTCTTTTCGAGATCCTTCAAATGATTATTTACGAGTTCAACCAATTCATGCGTGTCCTCTTGAAGAATTTTCGCTTGTACCAACAAACATTCTTTTAGATCTCGAGCCCCAATTCCGGGCGGATCAAACTCATGTATGAAAGGAATAATTCCTTCAAGATCTTCGACCGTAACATTCTCTTCGGCCGCAATTTGTTCGAGAGGAACCTTGATATAACCATCGTCATCAATATAGCTGATGAGAATTCCGGCGACGACTTGCTCTTCATCGTTGAAACCAAACAAACTCATCTGCCACATCAAATAGTCATAGAGCGATTGGGTTGTCGAAATCACATTTTCATAGTTCATGATTTCTTCGTTGCCCGAGCCTGTCCCTTGAGGTGGTTTATACTGACTATCCGCATAGGACTCCCAATCAAACTCATCTTGCTTTTGCGGATCTTGATCTCTTGCGATTTCAGTTTCGGCTGTGGCTTGCGCTTCAGTCTGTGCGACTTCTTCTCCCGGAGCTTCTGGGCTCTCTTCTAAAATTGGATTTTCTTCGATTTCTTTTCGTACCGCTTGCTGAAGTTCAAGTTGTGAAAGCTGCAAAAGCTTAATGGCTTGTTGCAACTGAGGAGTCATCGTCAGTGTTTGAGTTTGTTTAAGTGTCTGTTTCATTCCGACGGCCATGAATCCTCCAAAAGCGAACTCGAAATCAAAAAAGCAATTTTAGCCCATATTAGAGCTTAAAATTTTCTCCAAGATAAAATTTACGGGCCATTTGATTATTGGCAACTTCATTTGATAAACCCGCAACCTGTATCTTTCCATCTTTCATTATGTAGGCAAAATCACAAATTCCCAAGGTTTCTCTTACATTGTGGTCTGTAATCAAGACGCCTATTCCCCTAGACTTAAGTTTTTTAATAATTTCTTGAATATCATTGACCGCGATCGGATCAATTCCGGCAAAGGGTTCATCTAGAAGAATAAATTTTGGATCGCCGGCCAGACTTCGAGCAATTTCAACTCTCCGGCGCTCACCACCTGACAGGGCGTAGCCATAGCTGTCTCGTATATGGGTGACGGTGAAATCCTCTAATAGCCGTTCTAGCTTTTCTTGTTTGGCAGCCCCTGTGATACCGTGGGCTTCGAGGGCCACAATGATATTCTCTTTTACTGTCAAGCGCCGAAACACGCTTGCTTCTTGAGGCAAATAACTCAAACCACTTCTTGCCCGCTGAAACATCGGTAAATGAACTATTGATTTCTCGTTCAATAAAATATCGCCATCATCTGGATTGACCAGACCTACGACCATATAAAAGCTAGTGGTTTTGCCAGCTCCATTTGGGCCCAAAAGACCAACAACTTGGCCTGATTCGATTGAAAATGATACGTCGTCTACCACCGTGCGAGTCTTAAAACTCTTTGAAATATTTTGAATGTTTAATATCGCAGCCATAACTTACTTTTTCTTTCGATTTTTATCTAGATCATCTGAATCTAACTTTGCTCGTGCGTTCGAAACTTTGACCTGCTTGCCTCCATTTAAGAAGCTAATTTCGTCTCCAACTAGCTCATCACCGTTTTGCACAACGCGTGGCGAGCCTGAAAAGACATAGCGATCATCATCCAAATGCACCGTTACCTTATCAGAAGTAGCCAACTTGTCATTATCTGTAACGCGAGTTCCTCCACTTATGACCATTGTATCAATTAAATCGGAACCTGGCTTGTAGTTAAAAGTTGCAACTGGACCCGTCATTCTTAGCGTTTCAACATCAATAACGACATTTCCTAAAAATTTAACCGCATTGGACTTGCCGCTAAAAACAGCGCGCTGCGAACTAATATTTGCTATTTTATCATTTCGCACACTCTTTTTAGCATGAACATTTCGTTTGATTTCAATTTCGTTGCTCGTAAGATCGGCCTCTAAATTCTCACCATTGACGACTAACGAATTATTATTTTCATCTGGCGGGCCGATGACATTGACTTGCCCCGGTGAAATTAATTTTCTCTGAGCAGAAACATAATTTGCAAGTTCTGTTTTGAAGACATAACCATTTGATGAGTGAGTCACAACATGGCCCTTAATCTGAACGTCGTTCACATTTGATTTCCCACCGGCGACCGTTCCCTGATCTCCTGTTACTAAATAGGTGGCGCCATTTGCCGCAAAAAACTTAACTCTAACTTGATCGATAATCCATGGCGCGAGGGAGTCAATTCGTGTCGCCTTGATACCCCAGACTTCACCCTCACCTTTTTCGCCCTTGCTGAGTACGAGATGAAAATCTCCCATGACTTGCGCGCCACTGCCCAGCTCCTTTGAAATTTTAACTTTCTCTTGAATCTCTTCTTTAGCCTCTTGAATTCCGATTTCATCAGGTGCCAGAATCAAAACCTCAACCACCAAAATGAGCATAAGAAGCGAAAGAATAATGGCATTACGTTTACTCATTTTGGTAGCTTAGCACAGAGCTTTTACGCCATCACCTGATTCAAGCAAAATTTCAAACAAAGTGTCCATTTTCTGATCAGTCAATAGCTGACGATTCGAGGTCATTTCAGTTATAAAGTTTGATCACAAAAATTCCGAATGTATAGCGTGGGAAAAATTTGGTTTTTATATTCAAGCTTAGATCAAAAAGTCAGCGGCCCCTTCGTTTCAAACGAGGTGCACCAAAAAATTAGCTCGGGAGAAATAACTCCTGAATGCAATATATGGTGGAAGGGCCAGCGCGAATGGTTGTCGGTTAAGGTTTGGATATCGTCAGGCGAGAAAATACTTAAGAACCAAACAGAAAAATCAATGAGCGCGGTATGGTATCTGGATCTTGGTGGGGAACCCGTTGGCCCACTGACTCATAAGGAGATGATTCAACACTTGAGGGGTAACCAAAATCTCAGTAAGGTGCGTTTGTGGACAGTGGGCCTCAAAAACTGGAAGAGCATCTTCGAGTTCAGCGAAGTAATGGATGAAATGGGCGTGAGTAGACGCGAACATGCTCGGGCTCCGCTCATGGCCAATATTCAAATAACCAGGCACGGTGATCATCAAGCTCCTTTTAAATTTAAAGTGGCCACAATTAGCGTTGCCGGAGTAGGAATCAATTCCGCTCAAGAGTTAACGAAAGGCGAGGAATTGCAAATCACAATCGCTTGTCCTGAATTCGTCGAACCAATTCGTGCACGCGCTAATGTTATCTATATAAGCGCCAACGGAAATGCCGGAATCAAGTTTCAAAACATTCAACCTGAAATACAATCTCTCATTCATGATTATGTGAAGAAATTCTCACATGGGGAAATAGAAGAAAAGCTATCAGCTTAGTTTTTCTTAGCCTCTTCTTTTAATACCGCAAAATTGATTTGCGAGGCCCCAGATTCAGTCACTGTGTACATGACTTTTTTCAAGGTCAAAAAATCTACCGATTTGTCAGCTTGAACGGTCACGCGGGTATCATCTTCTTTTTCTTGTTTGGCACTTTTTTCTTTGGCGTTGTCGACAGCTTGTTTGATGGCGCCAAGACCAATAATTCGACGATGATTATCAAGCTCTTTAAATGCTTCTTGCAATTTCTGTTGCAAGGGCTGAATCATCCAATCTTCTTGTTCTTTTACCTTTTGAAAAACCGCCACATTCTCTTTATTTACTTGAATACTTGTCTTTGAAACGGTGACCACAGTAGCGGCTTTAATTTCTTTGACCGCGCTTGCTTTTGGCAAGATGACCTTATCGCTAATTTCTAAAACTTCTCCTGTAGTCTGATAATTTTGCAATAAAAAGACCGCCAGGACCGTGAACATATCAACCAAAGCAGTCATCGATAACATTGCGACAACCGTTCGGGCGCCCTTAGATATAGGGCGATTTCGATGGTTTCGTTTGCCAGGAACATAAATGGCCATTAAACACTTCCTCCAGTAGAAACTGATATCGAGGGGAAGCCTCCTTGAATGAGCAAGTCCATGCCAAGGATTAAAAATTCATAATTTACTTCATCATCTACTGTGATCACAGCATCGGTTTTATCGCCATAATCACTTTTAATTTTTTTAAGCTCAGCCAGTAAGTTTTTTGAATCGTATTCTCCACCTACTTTTGGAATATTTTTTGTATCCTTGCCAATGATGACTCGAAATCCTGTACTCTTCACATCAATACGAAGCGGAATATCTGCTTTTGGTGGTGGCGGCGGGGTATCGGCGGTCGTCTGTTTACCGTAAATAGAGCTTCCAATTTGAATCATTGAAACCTGAGACCAAACAGCTGTTATCAGAAGAAAGGTAATCAATACGCTCATCAAATCGATGAAGGGAACTAAATTCAGTTCCGCATTTGCTGAGCGATTATTATTACTCGAATCAAATTGTGCCATTTACTCTTTCATCTTGTCGCGGTTTGCAACAACGAGATTGAGAAGACTCATGCTGCTTTCGACCATATCATTGATAATGCGACCAACACGTACTTGAAAATATCCGTATCCCAAAATAGCGATCACCGCTACGATCAAACCAAAAGCTGTACAATGCAATGCTTCGGCAATACCTTCAGATAGTTTCTGGGCTTTTTCAGCGGCACCAGCGGCGGCGACTCCACGAAAAGACGAAATCATTCCTGTAATCGTTCCGATCAAACCAAAAAGGGTCGCAACGTTACCAAATACCGCAAGGAATGCTGTCCAACCTTCAATGCGTGGAGTTTCTCTTAAGACTAGAGCATCCATGGCGACTTGAACTTCTTCATCTGGTCGATGATTCAGAACCTGCACCAAACCTGCTTTTAAAGTTGCCGTTAGAGGCGTAGGACGACTGTCACAATAAGTGATCGCTTGGCGAATGTCTCCCCTCAAAATCATTGCAAAAAGATGTTCGCTAAAGTCGGCTTTATCGATAGTAAGGGCTCGCAGCGTGAAGAACCTTTCAAGCACTAAAAAAACGGTCAACAGGCCAATGCCAGCGATGACAAACATCATCGGCCCACCTGCGCTGAAAGCGTCGATTACAAAATTACCTGTTAATTTATTCGCGGTAATATTCTCGACTGCTGTTGTTGGTTCCACTGATGCCTCCTTAAAATGTCTTATCCGCAGAAATGCTGAATATTAAATTCAGTAGCTTTCAATTTACATTTTTTATAGATCGTTCTCAAACACATAATCCACAACTTCACGAAGGTCGGGCAGAGGTTTAAACAAAATTGACTTTGATTTTTATGCACGCTCTCAGCAAATCCACTTCAACTAGTTTGAAAAGAAGAATGGAAAGCTGACCGTCACTTCATTGTTAGTCGGTGGCGTGGGAAAGGTCCAAGTTTTCAAATGGGTCACCACACAACTGCCAACTTCTGCCTCACTCAATTCAGAAGATTTCACACGGGCTCTCATGACTCTTCCGCCATCCCCAATATCCCACTCAATAACCAATTTACCGAACAAATCAGGTCTGCGATTGAGTTGTTTTTCATAGCAGGCTTTTATGGCTTTCAAATTGGCTTGGATCACACGGCGAATCGCCTCGCGATCGATGGTCCCTGAAAAAGATTCTTCTGTTCCCCCGGGTTGAATTTTGACACCCTTTCTTTCGCCGCCAATTCCGCCACTGCCATAATCTTTATTTCCGGTACCTCGACCATTGCCGCCCTTTACATCTGGGCGACCAACTGCCGCCGTCCCATTTCCGCCTCGTCCTGTATCCTGAATTGTTCCTAAACCTTCTCCTGATCGATGTTCGTTTAGGCCTGATTTGCCAGTGGCGCTATTTGCTAGACCTGCAATTTCTCCCGCACCAGCAGTTTCCTTTGAAAGTTCATTGTTTTTACCGCCCCCGCCAAAAACGCTAAAAACTCCGGATTTAGTTAAATCTTTTTTTGGTTTGGATTGTACTTGGGCCGCGGCCGTGTCAGTGGTCTTAATTGAGCCCCCACGCTTTACACCGACAACTTTAGCTGGCGCCTTTACTTTATTTGGTGCGACCTCTGCCGTTTTACCTTGATCTTTTTTCTTCGCCTCATCGGCAATCGTTTCTTTCTTCGGGACTTTAACCGCTACAGCTTCGACTTTTTTAGGTACTGGTGTTGACTTAACTGGCGGCGGCGTTGCGACTGGTGTCGGCGCTGGAGTCGGAGAAGCCTCTGCGACCTTAGGAAGTGGTGGCGGTTTTACTATGACCAAGGCCTGCCTTGGCGGATCATCTTGTTGAACATCTGCCTCGAGAGGCTTGAGCGGAGTATAGAGATAGCTATAAATAAATAATATAGCAACTAGCACAACGGCAAATATCACACCTACGGATTCAGAAGCTGTTAAGTCTAAGAGTGGAGCGATCAATGGTTTAGGTGCCTCTGAAACATATCTCAAAATAATCGTCAACTCGCCCATTTCAATCTTCATCATTTCGCCTTGTTCAAGCGCCAATTGATAAATATTGCCCGCACGCACCATGCGATTTTGCTTTAACAATTCAGAAAAACTAAGGACGGAGCCTTGCCGAGTCATCTCACCCGTCATTTCTGGGGCAAGCATTATGACCAATCTCGAGTCAATTTTTAGCAAAGGTGTTTTTCGCTGTTTCGAAAATGCCAACGGAATTTGAATATCCGCCTCGGGATGCGAACCCAATGTAACGAGTCCTGGTTTTGAAAAATGGTACGTATTAATAATACGTTCTTTCCAGGCCACAAGAACTTCAACTACAGTTCCGCGACTTGGTTTTACAAAATCATCGATCTTTTTATATTTACTCTCGGGCGCAAAAACTTTCTTGGGGCGACGAGAGCCGTTCTTATTCTTTTTTACATAAGTCTCAAGCCCACCGGAACCTCCGCCTCGGCTCATTTGTGGGCGCTCGGCTACTCCACCTTGTCCCGCCTGGGTAAGAATTACGGGTTTCAGTTGCATCGGCGGTGCTGTCACTTGGGGTTTTTCAACTGGTGAAACTGTTTGCAATACAATTGGCTTATCAATAACCGACGCGGTAGGAGCCGCAGGCTTTTCAACAATCGGTGCCTTTAAATCCCTAGTCTTCAACGAAGACTCTACAACTTCATTTTTAGGTAGTTCTTGCTTTGGCTGCAGTGGTTTTGGAGTCACTACTTCAGGTTCTTTCAACTCAGTAAACGTCGTTGGCATATCAATATCTTGCGGCTCAACATTTTCTGGTTTTTTGATTAATGGCGGAGGGCCTTGCTTCTCACTTACGGCAGAGGGTGAAACCACCTCCGAAGGAGGCGCAATCTTCGCTGGAGTTGAAGGAGGCGGCTCGGTCTTAACTTCAATCGGTGGCGGTGTTGATGCAGCAGGAGCTTCTTTTACAGGAGGAGCTTTAGGTTTTGGAACTCCAACATAAAATTCGATTTTAAAATCACCAATTTTTATTTCGTCGGCATCGGACAGTTTGGCATCCAAAATTGCACTACCATTTAGAATCGTCCCGCCCTCAGAGCCCAAATCACAAATAAAATAACCTGTATCACGGTGCTCAATCGCTGCATGAATCACAGAAACTGACTTATGATTCAAGGGCAGCTGAACTTCCGCAGACTGACCGATGACAATTTGCTGAATTGTAAATTGCTTAATGGTCTGGAGCTCACCGCCCAAATAGACCCTTAGAACAACCGGCTTCGTTTCTTCACTCATTGGGCACCACCGGATTTACCTTGTACGTCTTCGCCACTTTTTCGAAGTTCAGGCAGAAAGTCTTCTCTTAGTCGAATCAGACGCTTGTAGTTAAAGTCTTTGTTTTGCAATAAATAAAATAATTCTGGCTTTTGCCTGCTACCTTCGATCAATTGATCTTCAAAGTCGATTGTTGTCTTTTTTCCTTTAGCAGGCGCTTTCGATTTGTTATCGCCTGCTGCCGGACTGGTCGCGGGCGTATCTAATTTATCTGCAGGCGAAGCCGTTCCTTGTGCATAAGCTAAGTTCGTAAAAATTGAAGTAAAATAAATTGCAAAGCAGACATTTTGCGCAAATCGTCTTAGATCTAAAAATAAATTATATGAAGTTACATTTCTCATTTTCACTCTTCGATTATTTTAACGCAGTTTTAGCCCGATTTTCTAATTTATTCGCTAAATCAATTATATCTTGTCGCTCAGTTTCAATAAACTTAACTTTATAGACT
The DNA here is from genome assembly GCA_043739185.1 of Bdellovibrionales bacterium. GTDB lineage: Bacteria > Bdellovibrionota > Bdellovibrionia > Bdellovibrionales > JAMPXM01 > JAYTQQ01. Next base: position 16,739 of record JAYUEN010000116.1, on the reverse strand, counting down.
AGATTGAGACCTTCTTTAGGCTTGTTTAGGTAGTCTACCAAAAGGCTAGCATAGTTTATCAAAATTTCGGACTCCCGAGAGTTCTGCGCAATGATCTCGTCGTAAACTCGCTGCGCCTGTTCGTAGGATTTGGTTTTGGTCAGTGCCACAGCGTAATTATTGGCGATACGAATATTTGTTTTGTCGTTCTTATATGATTGCTCTAATGGAGCCAAGGCTTTTGCATAATCTCTATTTTGAATGTAAATCGAACCAATGAGCCCTAAGGTTTCAGAGTTACGATCATCGATTTTATATGACTTCTTTAGGTTAACCAAAGCCCGACCAGGTTCGTTCTCTGCCAAATCCAATACTGCCAAATTTGTCAAAATTTGAGGCGCATTCGGATTTTTTTCAAGCGCACGTTCAAGCACAATTCTCGCCGCCCCTAATTTATTCTTTTTGAAATAAGTAAAAGATAATGCGTTTAATGCAGCGACATCGTTTGCATTTCCAGCTAGTATCTTCATCGCTTCATCACGAATTTGATCGAGACGATTACTTTTTGCAAGAGCACCAAAGTTTACCGCGGAGCTTTTGACTAATTCGCTCTTGGGATTGGTTTTAGGCGAAGCTTCCACTTTGCTTTCTACCTGAGGCTTTTGTGCGAATTCATCGTCTGATTTGATATCATCTATAGACATTTTCGAGTCAGATGAATTATTAGCTGTAGGGCCTGCTTGAATTGGCTTTTGAAGGCTTGAACATCCTGCCGACGCTAAAAGCAGCGTCATCGCTAGATAGTTTTTGACTGCTCTGTCGGGCCTAAAAACAAACATTAAAAGCTCCATACCGATTGCTTAGTGTCCATAATAAATTCAGAGTTTTTTTGATAATTGGTCGGATCTAAATTTGACAAAGCTTCGTGCGCCATCGCCGTCCACTCCGTATAGATTTCGAGAGTTTGCGATTTGTCATACGAGAGCTTATAGGCATCTAATGCCTGCTTTCGATACTCTGAAACTTTTTGTCCAATGAGGCCCTTGAAATTTGCTAGATCATCTGCCGAAAAGTCTTTACCGGGAGGAATCTTCGAAAAATTATAAGCGATGATTTCAAACATTTGGCCGGTTGAAGAAAGTGCCGCCACAATCATGGGACCATAGTCATATCGTATGACATCGCCCATTTCTTGTTTCACATAACGGTTTTGAAACATGAGAATATCTTTTGCAACTCGCTCTTGTTGTTTCGGGCTCGCACTAAATTTAAGTGCTCTCAGTTGCGCAAGCTCTTCGGCTGCAAGCTTAAAGCGTGCTTCGGCTGCAAATGAAACACCCTCATTTCCTTCTTTACGAAAACGCTTTTGAATATCGACTGTTTTTTTGTACCAAATACGCGCCTTATCAATGCGACCAAGTTTTTGATTCATAGTGGCGATTGCATAAGCGGATTTTACGATATGTTCGCGATTGGCACCAAGATTTACATATTGTTCGAAAAGTGGCATCGCCAGGCTCATTTTATTTTGACGTTTTAGAAGTTCGGCTTCGAGATAAAAACTTTCATTTCGATCTTTGTTTCGCGTGTATTTGTAGTAGCTTTCGTAATTTTCTTGCGCTGCCGGATATTCATTGAGTGCATCAAATAATACGGCGGCATTATTAAATCCATTAACCGCTTTAGGATCTTTCAAATTGGTAGCCGCATAAGATGAGAAAAGTTTGGCGGCTTGCTCGAGCTGTACAGTTTGCGTATAAAGTCTGGCCAAGGCATTTCGTGAGTCATTCTGAATAACTTTAATTTTAGCATTTTCATTAGGCTTTGACACCACAAGTGTATGCATGCGCATTGCCGCTGGTAAGTCTCCAATTTTTTCAAAATTATCGGCAGCCTTATATTGAGCGGCAGCAATGAGTTCAGGAGATTTCGCCGTCGTTGCAAATTTTTCGTACTCTTTGGCAGCTTTGGTATAGTCCTTAGACTCCGCAAATTTGTCGGCTCTTGCGTAGCTCGATGCTTCTACAATTTCACGCAATTTGGGACCGATTTTGCTATTCGCCACACTTGCATGAGTTAAGAGCTCCGCAGCTTTTTCACCAAGACCAAAGTCATCTTTGCGTAGTTTATAGGTATCTAAAATTAAATTTCCTGCAATTTCAGAATTTTCGGTATTAGGTCGATCGATCAGAATTTTCTCAAATATCGGGGTCGATTTATCGAATTGATTATATGAATAGTAAAAATATCCCAAGCGGCGCTCGAGGTTGGCCACTTTCTCTCCCTTCGGATAAGCCCGAAGGTAAATAAGTGCGCCTTTTTCAAATCTCTCAACCGCAGGGTCAAAGGCAATTGGCTGCAAACTCTTTCCACGCTTTTTGTCAATTTCTTCAGAGGAAGGAAGTGAACGCTCCAAAGCCAATAAATTATTAATGACTGCCTTTTCATAATAGGGAGTTTTCGGCGTGCTCTTATCTATTACATAACTGTATAGCTTAGAGGCATTGTCAAATTGTCCCATATCAAACAAGAGCTCCGCTTGAAAAAACGCCATTTCAAGAGCATGAGGCGAATCGAAAAAATATTTTGAATAAAGAACATACGCATACGCCGCTTGCGCCTGAACTTGGGGAGATTTAGAATTTTGTGCAGTTTGATGAAGCTGCAAAACGTGATTACGCAGAGTTGTTTCTTGCAGTCTTAAAGTCTCAGTGGTCAACTTTTGATTTTTTATATTCTCTTTTTTCCATTGGCTAGAGGGTCCAAAATTCTCTAGCCAATTGATAAGCTCTTCACGAAAGGCCTTCTGGTCCGATGTAGCATGGGATAAAATAATTTGAAATTGATAATCCGCTGCCTTTTCAGCATTTGGATTTTTTTGAATGAGTTGTTTATACAAAAAATTAGATGCAACTCGATTGCCGTTATCCGAATAAGTGTGGGCTAAGTGTTCCACCATGCTGAAAGCTTTTGTTTCATCTTGAACCACTTCATAAAATTTTTGCGCAGCCGTTTTAAATTCTCCGCTTTCAGCAAAAAACGGGACATAATCCCGGACGGCCTCTGCAGCCAAGCGTACTTTGTTCACATTTGCACCGCTCGAATTGGTACCCTTAACTGCCTCTTGTGGGCCACCACTCAATTTGACAACTCGCTCCAGCGATTTTAACGCTGCTTCCGTTCGGTTGAGTCGAAAAAAGCACCATGCCGCTTTATAAAATGCAAAGGTCAACAGCCGGCCTCGTCTTTTAACGATTACCTTTTGATAGTTTTCAAGAGCGGACTGCCATTGCTCATTTTCGAAATAGTACTCACCCAAAGCGAAATTGCTCTCAACTACATATTCGCTATCTGGATAGCTCTTCACCAGTCGCTTATAATATCCTTCTCCCACTTGAGATCTTCCCACTTCAAAATTGTGGTAACCCAAAAAGAAAAGTGCTTGATCAATTTTTTGATCCTGAGGAAAGTCCTTAATAAACCACTCATAGAGCTCGATAGCTTTCAGATTATAGTCGTGGGCCAATTTCAAATCTAAATGCGGCTTCACCTTAGTCTTTTGATCTGCAAACAATTTCAATTCTCGGTCGTACTCGGCCTGCTTTCTAAACTCAATTAATTTTGATTTTTCTTTATAGCGCTCGGCAAGTCGCAACCAAATTTCGCCGCGATTTTTACTTTGACGATATTGTTGAGAAAGTCTGTAAAGATCGCTTATTTCTTTATCTAGTAATTTTTCGTATTCAACTTCTTTGGTATTTCCTTCGTAAAACTCCGAATTACGAGGTGGTTTTACCACCTGCATATTTCGCGGAATTACCTTTGGTGTTAATAGCTTTTCAGATTGAGGTAGCGCTACAGAGTTGCGAGTGAGTCCCAACGAGTCTTTGCCACTAGCTCCTCCCGGTTGCGCAGGTCTGAGCAGCGCTCTCTTTTTAGCGGCTGCTTTTGCGGCCGCCGTGCTCTTGTCATCTTGTGCTGATGCCAGTTGCGAAAATACTGAAATCGAAAGTCCCAAAGAAATCCAAAAAAATAATTGCGTAGCCACAATACGCGAAGGCTTATCAAAAATATTTATCTGCTTTTTCATTTCGAAAAACTTTAAATTATTCACAAGCCTGCACACCTAGGTAATGATAATTACCAATTTCGTCTAACCAATATTCACCTTTAAAAGGCCAGTACTCATAGCCATTTTGAATGAAGTAGTTACGCGAACTTTCTTCATCAACACGATTTCGGACAACGCCTTTTCCTTGAATTTCTTTCTTAACTACTTCTTTTCGACCGCTCGTTGATTCAAATCTTAAAAAACCAACTTGTTCGAATAAATCTCTAAGATCAACTTGCATCAAAATCATATGTCGACGAACCAACTTCCCTATAAAGGAACGTGTTGCCTCAATTCGCTTGTCGACAATTTTTCTGGCATATCGACCAATCGGAGAAGCCTGCCATTTACCAGTCATAGCAATAACTCGCTTGTGCTCGTCATATAGTTTGTGCAAATAACTCTGAGCCTTTCGGACATCGCCTTCTTTTAATATTTGGCGGCCGACCAAGAATGGGAGCTTCAATCCAGTGCGACTTCCTTTTTGTCTGGCTTTGATCGCATCAAAGTTTTCGGCAATTCTATTGATTTCTTTATAATAAATCATTGGCTCACGATCCGTTTCAAGTGAGGATCGAATGCCGAGCTGCACGGGTTTATATACTTTCTCAAAGAGATCAAGAGTCTTTTCCATTTCATCGTAACGGCAGATATAAAGATAAACAATAGCACGCAACAGAAGGGACTCTGGCTGATAAAAATCCTCATAGTATGGAGAATGCAGGGAATGAAAATTACTGAGCGCATTTCTAAATTTCGCCATTCGTAAAAGCGTCCAACTTTGCTCAAAGAGTGACTCATGCCACTGCTCCGTATCTCTTGGAATATCTCGGTAAGCTTCAACGGCTCCCGCCCAATCTTTTTTCTGATACAAGACTCGAGCTTTGGCCAAAATTCCGTTCACTCGATTTTTATCGGTGATCTGTTTTGCATTTCCCATTTGTGTGAGGTCATCGAATGCGCTGACAGCAGCATCCAAATCTCCAGCTTCGGTTAATGACAAGCCTAAGTTGTATCTTGCTTTAGTAAAAAGTGTGCTATTGGGCCGAACTTTCGCAAACAAGACTGCGGCCTCTTTGAACTTTTTCTCTTGTAGTCGCAGCTCACCTGTACGGTAAAATAGGATGTCTCTTTCAGATTCAGGAAAGTCATTTTCATTCACCTGACTCACGGCAAATTTGAGAAGCAGATCCGAATCAAGAGCGTCGCCGGCTAGAGATAACTTTTCAAGACTCTGGCGCAAATATCGACTCTTCGTATTTTTTCCCTCTACACGAACGACATCATAAAATACAAATGCCGAAGTTTGATAGAGTTTCATTTCAAACAAAACGCGCCCCAAAATATATTCAATTTGAGAGCGTTCATTTTGGTATTGAGTACTCTTTGCCATATTGAACAAAAGGATCGATGCCTCATTGTACTGGCCGGCGGCAATTAGCTTTTGCGCCCTTGCGATAAGTTGTCTCTTGTCACCGCCAGAGGTATTAGCCGCTCTGGCTGGGGCTCCCCTCACCGGAACTCTCTTTGTATTTTGGGCGACATAATTCGCAGCGATTTGCTTTTCGCTCAAACTCGATTTTTCAAGTAAACCATGCAAAGCGTTTTCAGGTGGGGCTTCTTCAATTAACTTCTCAAGCTCTTTTTCAATTTCCTTGAGATTCTCGGCAGAGGAGCTTTGCGCCTCGTCTGTAATGACTTTTGGAATTCGAACCACGTCTTCGTCTGCTTGCTCATCGACCCAGTCCGGAACTTGAAAATGCTTACTATCCGGATGAAAATCTGTATCGCCCACCGTAAACTGATCCGAAGATGGTTCAACTTTTACGATTCCAGCACGCAACCTAACAGGGCTTAATACCAAACTCGAAATAATTGCGGCACAAATGGCTTTCTTAATATCAAATATCATCATCGGTAAGTTGCCTCCGGAAAGAAGAAACTCGCACCCAGCAATACGAACAAATTGTTAAAGGTCGAAGAGGAGCTCGCCGTATGTGCGGCATCAAGATAAGTCGTAGCTTGATAAAAATTCCAACTGAAATCCCAGCGCAAGGCAAAACTTTTGCTCATCGCAAATATTTGGCCTGTGCCCAAATGTAGTGTTGGCGAGCTTCCGTTATTAGTAGTGGTTGATCCGCCTCCAACTGCGAAATACATATCAAAAGGGGTCAGACGCTTATTGTTGAGAGCCATCTTTCCGTAAATTGGAGTGTATTTGAAATCCGCTCCAAAGTAGCTTTTTGGGCTCACCAAACTTGCCGTGGTTACTCCCCGATCCGCAAGAGAGTCTGTGACTTTTCGCGTGCTCGCATTAATGGCCATAACACTCAGTTCGACGCCGTATCTTTCTTGAAAGTAGTATCCGAGCCTTAAATTGATTGTAGCATCTACAAAGAACGCATCATTGAGCGTACTGCCAAGAGCTCCAAATAGTTCAAAACGAGCCGTTTTAGGTAAAAATCTTTTTTGAATGACTGCGATATCTTTAAAGGGCGCAAGCTTTCCTAAATCAGAAATTTCTCTGACCTTTGAAGCTTTCACATCAACTTCCGGCTGAGCCTTTTTCTCTTGAATCGTAGGCTCTTTACTAGCCTCTTCTTCTTGCTTGTTAAAAAAGCTTTCGGTTTCATCGGTTGTTTCTTGCGCAAAAGAAAAAGGCGCGCCGAGCAAAACTAAAAGTAAGATTGTGATAAATGCCATAATCTTCATCCAGCAAGTCCTTTAAAACAAATAAACATATGAAACAGATAACAACGACCCAATATAAAGCCGTTTTGAAAAATTCCCGGCGCTTACCGTTCCGCCTGTAGCCGGAATGGTAGAGCTCACGACATCAGGCCCCTGATAAAAGTTAAATCTTAAGTCAAATCTGAAAGCGTGATTTGCATTGAAATAAAATTTTTGTCCGAGCCCAACATCGAGAGTGGGGTTGAGCGAATCGCCGATCTGAGAACCACCCGCTCCTGCAAATCCAAACAGAGATAAATTCATTACCATATCTTTAGCTAGGCTCAACTTTCCGTAAAACGCAGTATACTGATAGTTAATCAAAAATTGATAAGCGGGAGCAGGAGCATTCTGCAAATTAAATTTACTCGAAGTATTCGGAATATTATTGAGTTGCCCAACGTAGGATGTATTTCCGCCCATATAATAATTGTAAAATACGTTGATGCCGTGTTCTTCAGTAAAATTATAGGTGGCATTTAGATTGAAGCCGTAGGGATTGAAAAATGGCTCAATCAAATCGTAACTTCCGCCGACCCCCAACTCAAACCGCCCAGACAATTGGACCAATCGATTGCGCACCGCTTGCGCCTGATCAAATACCGGCAAAACGGACTCGGTTGCCAATTCTTCGTCTGGAAACTGCACTCGATCTGCACGTGCCTGCAAAGCAACGGCCGAAACTAAAAAGAAAATGGCCGAAACACGTGCAAAGATTTGCCTGGAGTTTTGTTTAGCTGAAAAAAACATAGTTGAATCCACAAGTAAGACTACATTAAAAAAGAAAGCTCCTCATTTATGTTGCAGTAAAGTCGGTCATGTCGCAACCATTTATCGAATGCGGACTCAACCTTTAGCTAGAAGTTTGAAAATTAAAAGATGGTCCGTATCAATAAATAATGGGGATAGTTTGCGCAGAGATTTTAAGCAGGCAAGGTATGCCCATGATTTATCGTTACGGACTATATATGCGAAACTTTCTGCATAGACTTTCAACGCACAGAAGCTCGCACTACGATATTCGTGATCATCAGAAAATTTATCTTAACTTTGCCTGCAGCAAATCTTGCAAATGTAAAATACCTATGACTTTTGTCGAGTTTTCCGCATCTCGTTTGATGACAAATAAGTTTTGAATTCGAAATTGCTCCATCATAAACAAAGCTTTTTCAGCGAGCTCACCAGCCTCTACGGTTTTGGGATTTTTACTCATAAGATCTTTCGCAACATCCGCAAGTGGATTATGGCTCTTTTCAAGCCGCCGCCTAATATCTCCGTCGGTAATTGCCCCAATCAATCCACCTTCTTCGTTGACCACGCCAGCAATTCCGCGCACTTCTTTTTGAGTCATGAGCGCAAGCACTTCTCGCATATTGGTCAGTTCTTTAACTAGAGCCAAAGCTTCTCCCGAATGCATCACATCTTGCACGCGCGTGAGCAATCTTCGGCCAAGACTTCCACCCGGATGAAATTGTGCAAAATCTTCTTCTTTAAAACCGCGGCGCTTTAATAAGGCCATGGCAATGGCGTCACCAAGGGCCAGCGTCACAGTACTACTTGAGGTTGGAGCAAGCTTTAAAGGACAAGCTTCTTCTTTAACACTGACATCTAAAATTATCTCAGCCGCTCGCGCCAAAGAGGACTGCTTGTGGCCAGTAACCAAAATTAAACTTATACTTTTTCGCGCAGCAAATTTTGCAATGTCTTGAAGCTCAGGGGTTTCGCCTCCGTAACTGATGGCGATAATCAAATCACTTTCGGATACCACTCCCAAATCGCCATGTGAACTCTCTGCTGGATGTAAAAAAATGGACGGAGTTCCGGTCGAACTCAAAGTGCTCGAAATTTTTCTTCCCACATGGCCAGATTTACCAATGCCGGTCACAATAATTTTACCCTTGGTTCCGTAGATTTTCTCTACGGCCTGCACAAAACTTTCATCCAAGCGCATTTTTAAATCTTGAATAGCTGCCGATTCAATATCCAAAACTCTACCGGCCTCTATAATGTCTTTGTGCATTTTACGCTCCATTAAACTTTTTGGGCCCGCATTTCAGTTGAGCCCCTCGCGATTGCTGTCTTGTCTGATTTCCCAAGTGAATGCTTTGTAGCCTTCTTGAATTTCATCGCCGCTTCAATGAAACTTTGAAAGAGTGGATGCGGCTTGAGAGGACGAGACTTAAATTCAGGGTGAAACTGCACGCCGACAAACCACGGATGACTTGGCAATTCGATTATTTCAACAAGATCTCGACTTTGGCAAATTCCGGACAATTGCATTCCATTCTTTTCGAAGATCGAACGAAATTTATTATTAAACTCATAACGATGTCGATGGCGTTCATTCACCAGGTCTACGCCGTAAACTTGGCGCGCTTTTGAGTTTAACTTTAAATTGCAAGGGTAAACCCCTAGCCTCATCGTCCCACCTTTATCCTGAATAGTTCGCTGTTCATTCATAAAATCAATGACAAGGTTTCTTGATTTTTTCTGATCAGCGGCATTCACAAACTCACTTGAAGTCGCATCTTTTATTCCGCAAACGTGTTTGGCGAACTCAATTGCCGCGAGTTGCATTCCAAAACATATTCCAAAAAATGGAATTTTTCTTTCACGAGCGTAGCGAATCGCCAGCATTTTTCCTTCGGCGCCGCGCTCTCCGAATCCTCCGGGAACTAAAATTCCATCCACATCACATAAAACCTTATCAATATTTTTTGCAGTTAAGCCCTCTGAGTCGACATAAATAATATCGACTTTCGCTTGATTTGCGATTCCGCCATGTACCATGGCTTCACCAAGGGATTTGTAACTCTCTTTCAAATCAACATATTTCCCAACCACACCAATGGATACTTTTCGCGAAGGATTTTTCAATATCTCGACGGTGCGCTGCCATCCCCTTAAATCAGGAGAATCGGTTGGTATTCGAAGCCGTTGTACAACTCTTTCATCAAAGCGTTCATTGAATAACATGAGTGGGACCTCATAGATACTCTCGCAGTCATAAGCCCCAATGACATTGTCCGGCCGCACGCTGCAAAACAATCCAATTTTGGATTTAATCTCGCTATTCAAAGGTCTCTCGCTTCTGCAAATTAAAAAATCAGGCTGGATTCCAATTTCGCGTAGTTCTTTAACCGAGTGCTGGGTTGGTTTGCTTTTTAGCTCTCCCGCCGCAGCAATATAGGGAACATAGGTCACATGGACAAAAAGGGTATTTTCATCCCCCAAATCAACTCGCATCTGTCGAATTGCCTCCATAAAAGGAAGACTTTCAATATCTCCGACAGTGCCCCCGATTTCAACAATTGCTACTTCCGCTCCTTGAGCTGCCGCAAACATTCGCGATTTTATTTCATCCGTAATGTGCGGAATGACTTGTACTGTTCCACCTAAATAGTCGCCTCTACGCTCTTTGCTAATGACCTGTTCATAAACCTGCCCGGTCGTTACCGAATTGGATCTATGCACGGTTATAGAAGTAAACCTCTCGTAATGTCCTAAGTCCAAATCGGTTTCGGCCCCATCTTCGGTCACATAAACTTCACCATGTTGTAGTGGCGACATGGTCCCGGGATCGACATTCAAATACGGATCAAATTTCATCAGGGTAATTTTGAGACCGCGAGCTTCAAGCAATGTACCTAAGCTCGCCGCTGTTAGACCCTTACCAATAGAGGAGACCACTCCGCCCGTAACAAAAATAAATTTCTGCTTTAGTTCAGGATCACGTCGCGTTTTTTTCGAAACGAAATTTACTTTTGTCTTTTTTACTTTGGACATTTTATCCCTCTCTCCCGCATTAGCTTTTCAATTTTCAAAACATCTACTGGAATATCGACACCCCAACTATCAGAATCCACACGCACCACTTTAATTTTGGCACCTAAATAAAGGGCTCTAAGCTGCTCAAGTCCCTCGGCGATTTCAATTTTCACTGGCCCCTGCTTACAAAAACTTTCTAAAAATTTCTTTCTGTAGGCATATAGACCAATATGTTTTAAAGCGACTTCGAAAGTTTCATCAAATTTCTCTCGTGAATAGGGAATTGCAAATCGACTGAAGTAAATAGCTTCGTCATTATGATTCAAAATAATCTTTGCCGTATTGGGCGAGGCCAAAGACTCCGCATCTAATTTTCGTCCAAGCGTTGCCATTTGCAATTTTTCATCATTTTCAAAACAAGCGATAAGAGCATCCAACTGCGACGCCTGCAATAGCGGCTCGTCACCTTGAATGTTTATAACCGCGTCGACATTTTTATTTTCAATTGCCTTCCAAACACGATCAGTACCTGTCGCCAAATTTGCGTCGGTCATGACGACCTCAACATTTTCGCGACTTGCGACTTCGGCAATTCGACTATCATCTGTGGCTACTAAAACTTTTTGAATTTTTGCTGACTTTTTAGCGGCCTGAACGACCCAACTGAGCAAAGGCTGACCATTGATTAATTCGAGAGGCTTCCCCGGAAAACGCGTCGATGCAAATCGTGCCGGAATAACACCATAGACAATCATTTTTCAACTCGAACTAAATGTGGATTTTGCACAGGCCTAGACTACTTGAGAAGGCGTCGATTTGGCAAACCCCGAAGCTCAAATTTTTAAGCGCCGACTTAAGAAGTATTGCGTTATCAAACTCGCCCGAAAGAAGACGATTTTAATACTAGGGTCATGATACGAGTACTTTGTGCCCAATTAAAAATCTTCAGATACTTTCACTTTTCGATTGTCTTTTATCCAAGATTTATAAATGAAATCCTCGATTTCCTTACAACCCAACTTTTTAAGGGATGAAGCTATAAACACCTCGGCCGAAACATAGTTTAGCTTTTTAAGATCACTCACAAGCTTTGACTTTCGCTTTGCTATATCAGACTTTCCCAGTTTGTCAGATTTTGTTAGCGCCACTGCCATTGGCAAGTCCCTCGAGAGCAGCCACTCTAAAAGATGGGTTTCATCAAGGGTCCAGTCTCGACGAATGTCCATAATTAAAAGTGAGCCAACCAAATTTCGTCTTGCGGTCAAAAAACCCTCAACCATTTCACTCCACTGACTGCGTTCCTCAGCGCTTCTGGCCGCGAATCCGTAACCCGGAAGATCTACAATTCGATATTTACCATCCACATCGAAAAAATTAAGAAGTCTGGTTTTTCCGGGTGAGGCGCTCACCATTGCCAATTTTTTTTGATTTGCGAGCGCATTTAAAAGACTCGACTTACCCGCGTTAGATCTACCCATAAAGGCTATCTCTGGCATTCGATCCTGAGGACAATCTCTTAAATTTGTTGCGCTTTTTATAAACTTTGCTTGCATAGAAATGCTCTTACCACAGCTCGCCTACTGATCATATCAGATTTCGCATTGCTCGAAACATTTCAGTTTTTCTTTCAAGCACTCTTTGCCTTTTGAATCCCAAAAACTTTCTTAATTTTCGAAAAATAGAATTAAAAATCTGAATTTCGAACAATTTCAAGCTCCAAAGCCAATTAAAGCCATCTTGAAATCGGCTTAGGAATTGAATACCCCTAGTCCAAACAGGGGGATGCCATATGGAAACCGAAAAAATTTTGCTAGAAGAAAAACCTCAGCCTTTTGCCTTTTTACTGCCAATAGCCCGGAGTCAGTGCGCCGCAATCGAGCTTAAGGAGTATTTCACCATCGGCAGAGATCCTCAAAATCACTTGTGCTTAAACGATCCCTTTATCTCAGGCCGCCACGCGCGTATTGAAAAAAGGGGGCAAAGCTTTGTCCTTAGGGATTTGCAAAGTCGCAACGGCACTTATTTGAACGACTCAAGAGTTCTCGAGGCCAATTTGAGAATCAACGATTTAATTCAATTTGGCGAAAGTAGCTTTCTCTTTGCCGAGACCCCAAATGAAAGTCTAGCCTTGAGTTCTCGAAACAGCCGTTGGAATCAACAACTTCAAAGAGCCCCAGCTTTTGCGGCTACGGATTTTCCGGTTTTGATCACTGGCCCCTCTGGCTCAGGCAAAGAAATTCTGGCCAACTGGATTCACAAGGCTTCAAATCGAAAATTGGGTCCAATGATTAGCATCAACTGTAGTGCTCTTTCTGAAAGCCTTATTGAAAGTGAGCTCTTTGGACACAAAAAGGGCAGTTTTACTGGTGCGACGGACGACAGAAAAGGTGCTTTTGAGTCAGCAAGAGGTGGCAGTTTATTTCTAGACGAAATCGGAGACCTCCCGACTTCGCTTCAACCCAAATTGCTTCGGGCCCTTGAAAATCATGAAATTCGCAGCGTTGGCTCTGACAAAAGCATAAAGACCAATGTTCGCATTATCGCCGCCACTCACAAAAATCTCGTAAGTAATGTTCAACAGAAATTATTCCGTGAGGACCTTTATTTTCGTCTCAATGTTTGCCATCTTCAAGCGCCTGCTCTTATCGATCGCATGGAAGACTTTGACGATTTACTTTATAGTTTTGCAAAATTCTATCGCGTTCGCTTTTCATTCAATGCCATACTCAAGCTCAAACAACATACTTGGCCCGGAAATGTTCGCGAACTCAAAAATGTAGTTGCCCGAGCGGCAGCTTATTTTCCCGGAATGCACATTCAGCCGGAACTAATTGAAGAGCTAGTCGATAAGCCACAGGCCGAAAATGCGAATTTAATGGCGCTGCAAAACTTTAAATCTCAAGGCCCTCTCATAAAAGACATCGAAAGAAATATGATTATTCAAAGTTTGATTGCCAATGCCGGAAATCAGCGACGTACCGCAGAGGACTTGGGGTTGCCGAAAAGTACTTTAAATGATCGCATAAAATCATACAATATAGATATTGATTTACTGATACAGTCTTTGAAAACCTAAAATGCGACCCAAAGTATGTTTAGGAAATTCACGGCTTCAGAACAAAAGTTTTGATGTAAACTTGACGGACGTGGTGAGTTTTACTCAAAAAGTCATTTAACTCTTTTCTGACAATAAATTTCAATTTGTTTTTCCCGTGCTGAGAAATAAGCTCTTTGTAGGTTAATTGTTCTAGCACCCGTTCAATAATATGCTTTGCTTCTGTCTTGCGCTCACTCATTTCGACAGTTGCCTCTTGCGAATTCATTTCAATGTAAAATTCAAACAATCCCATTGGCAAATGCTCTCCCCCTTGGGGATCCTTCAAATTCACAACTACTTTTTCAAATTCAAACATATGCTCGGGATGACGATTTGCACTTTCAAAAGATTCTCTGCGCTCGGTGGCTTTGTATTCAAAAGTCTCATCGGCGTACTCAGTAAAACCAGTAATGTACTCATGTCTCATCTGCGGTAAAAAATGCCCCTTTAGACTCATAACAATACTCAGGGCAGAAGCTCCTAAAAGAAGCATTACAGACAAAATCTGCAATTTAATTCTGGTCGGTAAATTCAAAAGAAATTTTAGAAATGTTGCAATTGCACCAAGACTATATTTAAAAATTTGCTTAATGATTTTGAGTAAAAAGTGACCCGCTACTTGAAATGTTTTAAGTCCTGCGTTTTGAAAATCATCTATTATTTTTGAAATACGCGCGTGATAGTGCGCATAGCCAGCCTGAACTCTCTCTTTTAGGCTGGGACGCTCCTCTTCCGCCTGTTTTGTCTTGATGGTTTCGCCTTCTTTTAGAAAGGCTTCAATATCGACCGAGGCAATGGCAACATCAGTCTTGAATTCAGCGTTTTGAATTTCTTTAAGTTCTTCGGCGAATTCGGGGTCTTCTTCAGCTAAAACACGATCAACATCGTCCGGATCAAAGTCGATGACTTCGTCGTCCCCACCCGTTGGGGGAGGAGTTGCTGCCGGGCCCTCTTGGGCCGCGATCTTTTCATCGACTGGTTTTTTTTGTTCCTCGTCTACCATTTAGTTTTAAGTATTACAGATTTATTTCAAAAAAGCATTTCATTGATCATCTGTTTTTGCCGATACCACCTCTAGAGCCAGGCTGATTTGCATGACAAAAAGGAGTTTTTTATGCAAAAGAACATCTTCTTCTTATTGATCTCGACCATTGTCTTAAATGGCTGTAGCAGCTTTCAAAGATCCAATCAAAGCAACTATCGCTCAAATACAAACGATTACGATACCGAATTTGCTAGGGATAAATTTGAACAGCGAAATATGAAGACTGAAGAAACAGCCAAGGAATTGGGATACTCCGCGAACCGAATTCTGACCGATGCCGAACGTCGAAATCTAGAAGATCGAATGAGCTTAAGACGGGCCGAAAAGACTTTAGCAAGTAAAAAAGAACGAGAACAGTATTACAAATATAAACCAATTATGAAGTCGGACCGTGAGCGAATGCAGTTTTTAGAGATCTCGAGTCTTGAAGGACGCGACCGCTGGCTTTCTTCACATGGGTATCTCGACGGCGAGAAATTTTCTGGCGAGATTCAAGAGGCAATTGACTCAGAAGATATCGTGATAGGAATGACCGAAAAAGCTGTTCGTCACAGTTGGGGCGACCCAGAAATGGTTGAAGTCGCAGGCGATCCTTTGTACGGCAATGCAAGATGGCGCTATACAAAACACGTTTCAAGTCCGGATGGCTATCTTTCTGAAAAAAAGATCATTTACTTTGAAGCCGGAAGAGTTGCCGGCTGGGAAAAGTTTTAATCTGAATTTGGTTACATTTGAGCAAGCGGGCTAATGCAATTCGTCCCAATTAGCCCCTATCGCAACGTCGGCCCTCAGGGGAACACGAAGCTCAACAGCGGACTCCATCTGTTTTTTACAGGCAGCACCGACCTCACTTGCGGCGGCTGTTTTCACTTCAAAAAGCAATTCATCATGAACTTGCAAAAGCATGAGAGCACCCAAATTATTTATCTGTTCATTTTTGTAAACTTGAATCATTGCTTTTTTTACTAAATCACTTACTGAGCCTTGCATGGGAGCATTGATCGCTGCCCGCTCCCCAAACTTACGAATCATGCCGTTACTCGACTTAAGCTCATCAATATACCGCCTGCGACCAAAGATACTTTCGACATAGCCCTGGGACTTTGCCGTCTCAACAATTTCTTGCATATAAGATTTCACTTTAGGAAATCTTTGAAAATATCTAGTTACAATTTCGGCCGCTTCTTTCCTCGGAATTTTCAAGCTTTCAGACAGACCAACCGCCCCTTGTCCATATGCCAATCCAAAATTGACGGCCTTTGCCTTACGGCGCATATCAGAATTTACGTTTTCAAGTGAAACTGAAAAAATCTCGCTGGCAGTTGCGGTATGAATATCAAGGTCTTTTTCAAAAGCATTGATCAGTCCTTCATCTCCAGAAATTTGTGCGAGAATTCGTAATTCAATTTGGCTATAATCTGCGGACACCAAGCAATGTCCATTTTCTGCTACAAATGCTCGCCGAATCATCTGACCACGTTCCGTGCGAATCGGAATATTTTGTAGATTCGGATTCGTGCTAGAAAGCCGTCCGGTCATAGTAAGGGCTTGGTTAAAAGTTGTATGCACCCTATGGGTTTTTTGATCGGCTATTGCCGGTAAGGCATCAACGTAGGTTGATTTCAGTTTACTAAATTCACGATACTTTAAAACATAATCAGCAATCGGATGCTCCAACGCAAGTTTCTCAAGAACATCATTGTTTGTTGAAAATCCGGTTTTTGTTTTTTTACCTGATGGCAATTTCATTTTTTCAAACATCACTTGAGCCAATTGTTTTGGACTCGCGACATTAAACTCACATCCCGCGAGCTCTTGAATTTGCTGATCCAAGACTTTGATTTCTTTAGCTAGATTTAAACTTTCATTCTTGAGCAGTTCAAAGTCGAGTTTGATTCCGACCCTCTCCATTTGTAGTAAAATAGGAACTAAAGGAAGTTCCATTTCATATAGGACGGATTCGCCATTTTGCTCTTTCAACTTTTGCTGCAATTGCCTCTCAAGAAGAA
>JAYUEN010000115.1:0-2091 GCA_043739185.1 Bdellovibrionales bacterium | reverse complement strand
ATAAATACTCTAAGGTGCCTTTGCGGGCACAAGATCTCGGGCCAAAACAAAACAGAAAGTCGGCACTTTTTCAGCAAGTTCTATTTAAAATGAAGTGTCTCAACAAGCCCCAGTGTTTGCAGTACTATATTTGCATCAGCAGAGGAAAGCTCATCCAATGAATAAGAATGTAGAAGAAAATCTACTTTTCGATTTTGCTCAAAACTTGAAGTGTAATTCCAAAGCCATTCGTGAACGAGTAAAAAGGAAAGTTGTTGCGGACTATTCACTTTCATTTCCGAAATTATATTTGAATCAAATTCGAAAATAATTTGATCCGACTTAGTACGTGAACTGCCTGTGTTAGATCGCACTATTGCTTGCTCAATTTCAATTTTATCATTTTTACGGCACTGATAGGGAATGTTTTGATATGCCTCATCGTCGAGCTCATAAAGTCCAGTCTTTGAGACTTTCCAAAGGTATTTCTTTGACGGATCCTGATTTCCAATCAAAGAGATAAACTCTCGAAAGGAGTCACTTAGAGTCGGAAGTTTCTGAATGAGTAGGCCCGCAATTCGCTCAAGAGACTGCTCAACACTCGTAACCTTCGGTAGGAGCACTTTTTTGTTATCAATAAATTCTTTGGCAAATATATAATCAAGGCTTTGAAAATTGGAATTGCCTGAGCACCTCGTGACTCTTCCGCCATTCCTCACGCGATCGGCAAAGGCAGCTGAAGAAGTTGCTACCAAAATCCAAACACCGAAAAATAAAAATTTACTATACATTCACAATTGCCAGTGGAAAAAACTGCAGATTCAATTGATAAATGGAGGTCCCATCGTTATCATCCACAATACTTTCAAAGTCAGACATAAATTTTTCAATTAAGTATTTTGCGACTTCTATTTTTTCTTTTTTGATTTTCAATGTGCATCCTTGTAGGCATCTTTGATTTACATCATATTTGCGAATTGCCTCAAGTCCTAGACCACCCATATCTTCATGATACTGTTTGATTGCCTCAGAATCGATTTCAGTCTCAGATAACAGAGATATTTCAACACCATTATAGGTTTCTCCGCAGTCTTCCAAAAAGCCAAGTTCAAATAATTTTTCAGCGGCCGCTAACAACCTGTCATCTCCACTATAATTTAGTTTTGACCGAAGCCAATTTTCATTTTTTTGAAGAGGAACAATTCGCGCAAGTTGTCGTATTGAAAAGTAATACCCGTTTTTAATTGCCGCCATTTGGGCTGCGTTCAAATGAATTGCTTTTTTTGCCCTATTAACAGAGAGAATTTCGGCATCTATCAAATCTAATGCCGGGTTGCCTAGTCGTACCTTAGACCGTTCAACTAAAAACAAAAAATGCTTTTTTTCAATTTCTGAAAATTTAAAATATTTAAGTAATGCTTCCCCAACGACCGGCCCACAGTTTCGTTGTCCGTTTATGATCATGGTAAGTGAGGTTGTAGATTTTAGACCAATTCGCTTCGACCATCCCGAAATAGACCATGACGACTTATCTTTTTTAGTCTGCTCGACAAAATCACCCAAAAAAGACTTTAAGCACGCATACCTAAGAACGTTGATGTTCATTCGGCCTCCAGACTAGTTTATAGTCGAACTACTCGACCTTAGATATATTATTTGCGCTGCGTGAGCATAATTGCGAACGAATTTTTGGATTGGGCGGAGAATCCAATCTGATTTTAAGATGATTTGGGGAGCCGAGCCAGCTTAAGCTACTGACATGAAAGTCGAAACCGAAAAACATCTAAGTTATTTAGTTGATTCGCGCCGAATAAACTCGGGGAAGGATTCTTCGTGCTACCCAAAACAGGGCTCAATGGTCGTGCTCGCTCTCATCGCAACTCTTGTGCTCTCTCTGACAGCTTCAGTTTTATTTGGTTATTTTCTTAATCTGCAGAAAAATCAAAATCGACAAAATCTTTTGAATACCCTAAGCCAAATTCAAGCTAATTTTATGGAATCTTTCGCTAGTGATTCGTCTTGGGACAAGACCAAGACAAACAATGCGGTGCCGACCGCCGTTCCCAGTCTTTTTAAAGCTTATGACTCCAACGGAAGCGTCATCTACGATGC
>JAYUEN010000114.1:0-2092 GCA_043739185.1 Bdellovibrionales bacterium | reverse complement strand
TCTACGAGGGTCATCTGCTGAAATCTGGGGAGCAAGACTGTGCAGTTTGTTCTCCACCCATGAATCGCTCCAAACTACTCCCAGTGAGCTTAGAGACAGACCGTTTTTGGTCGGTCTCCATCCTAATCCTGTATAAATGACACCCCAAAAACTGTGACTACTAATTCCAGATTGAAAAGTGAGATGTGAAGCGCTTGAATTTCGAGCTTCGCTCACCGCAACAGTTCCTGTTAAGTTAGCAAAAAAATATACAAGCACTACCAGTACTAACGGGCCGACCAAGGTAAATATGGATCTAAATTTTCCTTTCTCAGAGGTTTCAATTGATTTTGATATCCACGGTTTTTTGAGCAGTAATGATAGAAAAATAATGAGTAATGATGCAAATTCGATTTCCAACCCTGCAGATCTTCGAGTCAGAATTAGTAAGAAGATTGAAATTGATAGAACGAAGAGATTCAGATATTTTAGCTTCCTGCTCTTAGAGTTCGAATAGTGCCAAGCCAGCAATAGTGCAATTAGAGAGAGTTCTCCCACAATTGAGTAGTTGGACGGAGTGGCAGTCCAAGAAGACGCAAGCGGAACTATGCTCAAACTTTCAAAAAGTCCCGGCACTAAAAGCCATAGGAACCTTCTCTTTCGATACGGCCGTGGTAATTTTGAAATTATAGGAAGTAGGAGAACTAAAGTGAAACAGCCTAAAAATACCATTACCCAATGAATTGCTAGTGACGGGTCTGATATGTGAAGGGGAACCGTGAGAAACGGGAGAAGGTAAATCCCGGGGTCATCCAAGCTACCTCCTCTGCCAAGGTTTTTATGATCAAGAGGTTGAATTTTAGGATTAGGCCATGAATTATCACTTCCTGGACGAGCCAACAGCACATGTGTCAGTTCGTAAGTTTTATACACTGATTCATACTCAAGCTGCCGCCCAGGATTCATGCTAGAGAAAGGTAGATTGAAGAAAAATAAGAATGCGATACCCATCACCATCACACCAGGCACGGATTTATGATATTTTAATTTTCCAGCGAACGGCATGCGCATAATTTATCTGAATTTCTCTAGAGTGCTCAAATGAAGGGGGGTGTCCCCGAAAATGTAAGCAAATAAGAAGGATTATGCGAATATTTAACTTCCAAGAAATATCTCTAAAAGCGGCCTATCGAGATTTAAGTGACGGACCAAGGATTAGACGGTCGTCCTCCACGAACGGAGCTAAAGGCACCACCATTAAAGTTACTAAAGACAGAGCGAGCAAAAAATCCGCCATCACAGAGCCTCAAAGTCACTCGTTTATGAACTTCCCACATCACCACCTTTCGGTGAAGCAAAAGGAGAAATTTATGACCCCTGACAGCGGTGGCAACGGCCGGCGCAGCGGAGCCTCGGAGTGGCAACAAAGGTTTGTGTAGAAGATTGAAACTTAGTTGGACTCTCTCGAATCAAGCGCTAGATTTCTTCCTATTTATCTAAATCTACCTACTGGAGGGAATAGACTTCTAGATAATTTCATTGAGGTTAGGGGAAGGCAAACGAATGCTTAAGCACAAAGTGGGGTTGTTGGTCATTGGAATTTCCAGAAAATTCCTAAAAAATACACCCGCACAAAAATGGCTAGTAGTTGAGAAAATTTTTAATTTCGTTTACGGTTTCATAAAACGCGAGTTGCCAACAACCATCGAGTTTCATGGATTTCCTTTCGAAATCAACTTGGTGACGCGAGTCTTAATCCATCACTCCTCGATGGATCATTTGAAAAGAATGAAGTTATGTGGCTCAAAAAGCGCATAGTTTCGCGAACAAAGAATCAAATTGGTCAAATTGTTTTTATCGACATCGGTGCGAATATTGGGATTTACAGTGTGATCATCGGAAGTGTTAACTCCGACTCAAAAAATGTAAGAGTCTTGAGCTTTGAGCCTGACAGTCGTAACATGGAAAAATTAAAAACGAATATTTCTCTAAATGGGCTTTCAAATATTGAAACTTTTCCTATGGCGGTCGCGGCAACAAACGGACAGGTAAGATTCGTCATTGAAGGAAATCATGGAACAAATCATATTTCGACAGACATTGATGAGCGATC
>JAYUEN010000113.1:0-54367 GCA_043739185.1 Bdellovibrionales bacterium | reverse complement strand
GCGTCTTTAACATCGGTTCCGACTTCATGTTCTTTTATTTCATCTTCTTTGACCCAACCTGCGTCTACTGCGTGACTGACCACTTGTTTAAGCGAAGCTCCTGGCTTCACATAAGAGCAAACAAAGCTATTAATTTGAGTCGTCATCGGATCAACATAAGTCCGCACTTCATTGACTTCAGCGGTGACTGCCGAATTCAACTTTGCCACATTTTTCGCATCAAAGTTTTTTTCGTCGATCATGGCTTGGCAAATTTGAAGTTTCTCATCATAAAAATCTTTGTCTTTTTGTAAAATTTCTTCATAACCGTTGAAGCGTTCAATGCGATCTTTTAAATATTCATCCGAGACTCCAACTAAATTGCCTTGCTCATCCAAACCAATTTTCATTTGGCCTTCTTTTTTTGTAACTTGTCGGCGATCTGGCATTGGGTGAATTTTACCGTCCCCGCCTAATTCTTTAGAGTTGGCTTGCTTCAGACAATCCCTTAGGACGCCCCATTTGCCCTTGTTACCCATTTCGTCGTTGCCATAGACTTCTTCTTCTAAAGTATAAACTCGTCTTTGCAACTGCTGAAGATGATCGGCCATCTCAACTTTTTTTCGAGAAATCATTTCGCCTTTTTTATTAAGTCCAACCGAAGTATTGTCTCCTACGGCTTTCATTTTTTCGCCCTTGGTTTCAATCTTTTCGGCCTTATTCGGATTGGCACAGCCGAAGACAAATAAGAGTGTGCCGGTAGCTAAAATTCCTAATTTCATTGTTTTCATATATTCTCCTTGAGTTGAGTTAAATAATTTTTTTATTTTATCTTATCTTAAAAGGCCAAGTCCTAATCTCTCAAAAAATGGCAGGTATATCCACCAGGATTTTTAAGTAAATAGTCTTGATGATATTTTTCGGCCGAATAGAAATGCAACAGCGGAACCACTTGGGTTACAATTTTTTTAGGCCAACGTCCTGACTTATCAGTCTCACTGATGACTTTTTGTGCGATGCTCTTTTGGTTCTCATCAGTGTAAAATATTGCCGAGCGATACTGGGTCCCGACATCGCCCCCTTGACGATTCAGAGTTGTCGGATCGTGCATTCGAAAGAAATAATCCAAAAGCTTCTCGAAGCTAAGTAGAGCGGCATCAAACTCAATTTGAATGGCCTCAGCATGGCCGGTGCGACCTGTTTTCATATCTTCATATGTTGGATCTTTGAATTCGCCTCCGGTATAGCCAACTTCAGTATTGAGAACACCTTTTATATTTCGGAGTATTTCCTCCATTCCCCAAAAACATCCCCCAGCAAGAGTGGCTGTTGCTTTACTATTTTGTGCGGTCATAAAAGGCTCCCTGAATTAAACATCTGAGCTTAGCCTACACCGAAGAAAAATGCGGTCATTAAGATTTTAAATTCTACTATGTGGCATATCTATAAATGTTGCCATAACAGGATAAAGCGGTGCTACCTTGATTTTGCATTGAGTCGTGTGTATTTAGCGACAGTACAGGCCCTTAGCCCCCGCAGCGAGGCAATATACTTTCGTATTGATTTGCTAAAACAATTTGGTCCTTTTGTCTCAGCTCTGCAATAGCATTGCGAAGCTCGCTTAGATATTTTTTATTTAGACTGCAGGCTTTGGAATATGCCAGTTTAGCATCTGTATATTTTTGCATTTCGAAAAGTGATTTAGCCCAGCCGATGAAGCCCTCATCAGATTGCGAGTTGGCAATGGTTGCTTGTGCATAAATGTCCGCGGCTTCATGCCATTGTTTATGCTTAAACTTAATATTGGCGGCGGTAATCTGTGCAAGATCGGACTTTTGAAATTGCTTTGCGGCTTTCAGAATGATCATCTCGCCGCGTTCGGCCTGCTCGTTTTCGATTAACATTCTTCCGAGATAAATATGATTGGCAGCAATACTAGAATCATAAGAAGTCGCTTTTTGACAGGCTACTATTCCTTCTTGTACAGAGCCTTCAACAGAATACAATCTGCAAACTTCATTGAAATAAAATTTCTTTGCACCGAAAACACGAATCATTTCTAAATAAGTCTGTCTCGCGTCGTCGATTTGGCCTTTGGCTTCATAGGTTTTTTCAAGACCTTCGTATGCTGGCAAATAATCACTTTTCAATTCTTTTGCTGCACTAAAGTTATCCACGGCCTTTTCTAGTTCACGGTTTGCAAGGAAACATTCAGCCAATAGATTTTGAACATAGTAATCTTTGTCATTTTGGCCCAAAATAGTTTCGAGGATTCGGTTTTCTTCGAGAAAATTCTTCTGTGCATGATAGGCTTTTGAAAGCGCAAGTAAGCCATGCCTGGGTAAATCAGCAGAAAGCGGCTTCAATAGCGAAATCACATCATTATTTTTATTGGCTTTGAGCATGGTATTTGCGAGCTTGATTTTAGCGTTTAAAGCTGGCGAAACCTTGGTTTTAACTAAGGGAGGGGCGGCTCCGGCAAGCTGAACAGTGGCTAAAATCGCTATTGAATATCCTATGGCTTTTTTAATTAAATGCTTCATTTTGCGTCTCAAAATGCCGTTAAGTGATTAGAAATACTAAGGCGATAAACTCGTTCAATTGTAACCTAAAATTCGATTTTTTGATGGAGCTTTTAATAAATGCACGCGACTTTAGGCCAGCTCAAGAGCCGTTTCCTAATAGGTTCGAAGAACAATCGCGGTCAAGCGACAGTCGAGTATATTTTGCTTTTGGTTATCATTCTTGCTCTGGTACTGGGCCCGCTCAAACAGCTTAGTGTTTCTTTTAATACCTATGTCGAAGCACTTTTTGGTAAAGGAAAATTTATTGCTTGTCTGCTTGAGACCGGAGAATTAAGTGGCCAGTCGTCAGACGCCGCGTCCTCATGTTTATCAGCTTTTAACTCAAGTGTTCAAACCGCCTTTAATGGCAATGGCAATGGCAATGGCGGCGGTGGAACGGGCGGCACAAATGGCGGCAACAACGGACAAAATGGCGGCAATCAAGATGCTAAAAATGGCGGAGCAGCTGCCGGAAAAAATGCGAAGAAGGCACCACCGAATATTGCAAATAACGGCGGTGCTGCCGATGCAGGCGGCGGAGCGGCCGCCGGCGGCGAAGGCGCAGGCGGTGGTGGGGCTGCGGGAGGACAAGGTCGAAGAGCTCCGGGTCGAAAAATTGTAAATTCGTCAGGCGGAAGTGGCGCAGGTAAGGACGCATCGGAAGACTCCTTTGTCAAAATCGGAGAACAATTTGATTATAAGGACTTAAAGCCGAAAGGTCCTTTCGCGGTCAATATGAACGGCATGAATCGAAATTTTAAATTAGAAAGTGAAGAAGCCGATCGTCAAGAGCGACTGGCGCCGAAAGAAGTTGCCAAAACCAATTCCGGAGCTTTGCGCCCCAAAGAGCTCACTGTTGATCCCTCACGAGCTCCAGCGGCCAAGGATACCGATATCAACTCGGATGGCTTTGGTTTTTCAATGCTACTAAAATGGTTTTTAATCGCCTGTATAATTATTGCTATCATTATTTTTGTAGGTGGCCAGGCCATGCAAATTAGCAAGGGCGGAGACGACTAATGCAGCGTCAAGTACAGCGTGAACTTTATCGTGATGCTCTCCGATTTTTTGAGCTCAATGATATTACAAAAATGATTTTAAAACCCATCATTGCGGGCGATGACAAAGCGAGTGATTTTGAAGACTGTTTAAAAACCGACAGCACTGTAAGCCGTCAAATTATCTTAGATGCAAATCTACAGCTTAAAAATGGCTCTGTTCAATCGATTTCCCATGCGGTGGTTTTGATCGGAAAAAATCGCGTTCGAGACTTTGTATTTTCCAATTGTATTCTGTCTTGTACAATTCAAGATCAAGACAAAATTTTTGAAAAAATACTCAAAGAGAAAAATTTTCTCAAATTTGCCGAAGAAACAGAATTGGTGACTAAAAAATTGGGCGGAGACTTCAGCGGTGGCGCCTGGGTCGCTGGCTTTCTCTTTGATTTCTTAGATCATCTTTTGGTTCATCGCAATCTTAAGGCGCGTTTTGAAGCCCCTTTCAAAGATTTATGGGCGCATAGTATCAGGTCGGCTGCATTGGCATGGTCTTTTGCAAATCTTTCAAAACTCTCAAGCACGATGTGTAAGCAGGCATTTATGGCGGGCTTATGCCACGAAGTGGGGCGCGGCCTTATGTGGCTCATTTATCCCGAAGAAAGCTCCTGGATACTCAAAGAATTCTCGCGTCACCGTGAAAACAAACAATGGAAAAATGCACTCGAGCTTGAAATTGAAAGAAGGTATCTAAATATCTCTCACTGTGAAATGGGGAGTATGCTCTTAATCGCAACTGAATTTATGGCGGAAGTTGAAGAGGTTGTAGCCTTTCATCATGATTTAGACTTACTCAAATCGCGTTCTTCGAAAATGTTACAAATCGCCCAGTGTGTAAATCTTGCCGACGAAGTTGCAGAAGCATTAAAGTCTGAACCAAATTTTGAGAATGATAAATTGGCAATTCTCTTAAAGGAACTTGGCCAGCCATTGGGCATTCAAGCTGTAAATGCCGCTGGAATTATTCAAAGTCTAAAAGCAAAACAGCTTTTGTAAAACTTGTATCAGGCTATGAGCGTCGAAATTTCACAAAAAGTCGTCAAATCTTTATGTATAGAAAAAATATAATTAAATGAAAGTTTGAAAAAAGCTTTTCACTTTAGGTCCATTGTATGTCAGAAACATATCTCATTTATTGGGGTACTAGGGGGCATCAGTGGACATCAGTCAGCAAGAAGTGAACTTCGTCGTTCACAATGGGAAAAATCGTCATTTTGGTAGTAGCGAAGCCGGGAGTGTTTCTGCAGTTAATTTACATCCAGCGGGCGCACGCGCCATTTTTAATATTGGCGAAGCGCAACAATTGTTGCCAATAATTTTTAGAATTACCAAAAAATACAGTGAAGAAGTTACGCAATTGATGGACCGACTGCATTTGTTTGAAGGCAAGAGCCCACTCCTTGTTGATAAGATTGAATTGCAAATAAATCAATTGATTCAGGATTGGCAAAATAAGATGACCAAACTGGGGGCCTTGCCAAAGGGCTTGTGGTTACTCGATTTTGACTCCAATGATGGGTATTTTTGCTGGAAGTATCCTGAAAGAAAAATTCAATTTTGGCATCATTATCAAGATGGCTTTAGCAAGCGCATCAACATAGAGAAGCCTAAGCTCACTTGAGTCTTTCGTTAAAAGCATTTTTCTTTGAAAGCTTTGTAAATGAAAATCGCACAAGTACAATTCAACTCCCATCTCGGTGATTTTGATTCAAATGCCGCTCGTATTCTTTCTTATGTGCAAACCGCGGCCGAGCAAAATTGTGATTTGGTGATTTTTCCTGAGTCAGCTTTGTTTGGATATTTGCCGCTTGATATGCTCGAGTATCGGGCCCTGGTTAAAAAACAACTTTTAAGTTTAAAGAGTATTCATAAAAAAATGCCTAAGAATATCTCGGCATTGATCGGACTTATTACCGAAGCGCCCAAAAGTTCAGGAAAAGCTTATTTCAACTCTGCGGTTTTGATTCGCAAAGGCCAAAAGCCCAAGATCTTTAATAAGGAATTGTTGCCAAGTTACGATATCTTTGATGAAGCGCGCTTTTTTGCCAGCGGTGATTTGCAAAAAAATATTTTTACTCTTCATTCAAAAAAATTCTTAGTAAGTATTTGTGAGGACATTTGGGCTTGGGGCATTAAGGACTATCCTTCGCAATACAATGAAAATCCAATTTTGAAAATTAAAGAGAAAAAATTAGATGCCATATTGAATTTAAGCGCTTCTCCGTTTTATTCGGGCAAGCTCAATTTGCGGATTCAGGTCGCAAAGAAAGTAGTACAGCGTTTGAAGGCCCCGATGATTTATACCAATATGGTGGGCGCTCAAGATGAAGTTATTTTTGATGGTGCCAGTTTTGTTTTAAATAAAAAAGGCCAAATGCTTTTGCAGGCGCCGCGCTTTAAAGAACATTTACAAATTTTTGATTTGAGTCAGGCTCATTCCTCAAAAGCAGTTGGGAATAAAAAAGACGGAGTAGCTGAGATTTTTTCTGCGCTTTCTTTAGGGATAAAAGATTTTGTGCGAAAGACCGGTTTTCAAAAAGTGCATTTGGGATTTAGCGGCGGAATTGATTCGGCAGTAGTTGCCTGTCTTGCGGTTGATGCATTGGGGGCAGAGAATGTCGTGGGACTTGCTCTTCCCGGACCACATAGCTCTGACTTGAGCTTAAAATTGGCCCGAATGCTCGCAAAGAATTTGAAAACTCGCTTGCATGAGATATCTATTCAGTCGACTTATGAAACTATGCTTGAGGAATTACAAGACTCACTCGGCCCATTTGATTTTGGTGTGCTCAATGAGAATTTACAGTCTCGGCTACGGGGCAATATCTTAATGGCCTATTCAAATAAAGAGAATAGCCTTCTCTTGACGACCGGAAATAAGTCAGAGCTCGCCACCGGCTATGCAACGCTCTACGGTGATATGTGTGGTGCGCTCAATCCACTAGGTGATCTGTTAAAGAAACAAGTTTATGAGCTGGCTGAGTTTATTAATTCTCGAGAAAATATTATTCCAAAAGATATTATCAGCCGAGCGCCCTCAGCTGAATTGCGGCCCAATCAAGTAGATCAAGATAGTTTGCCGCCTTATGATCAGCTCGATCAGGCGGTTTGCAACTTAGTCGAAAAATCTAAAATGCCGTCATCAAAGGTTGAATTGTGGCTGCAAGAAAAGATTTTAAAGAGCGAATTCAAAAGATGGCAATCACCACCCATTTTAAAAGTCAGTTCGCATTCTTTCGGGCGAGGGCGAAGAATGCCCATCGCGGCAAAGCTTTGTAGATGAGCCCAAAATTGATGGGACCTTCGTTGCCTTCGTCGTCAGCTTGTGCGGCCTACAGGAAGTAGGCCTCCGCGCCTTCTCCTCGGACGCCTCGATCGCATCAATTTTGGGCTCATCTATAGGTCTTGTTATACTAACATATCCAAAAAGCCCATTTGTTTGGGTTTGCGCTCAATGACGGGAAAGCGAAACTCAGGTTTGCCTGTGAGTTTAACCATACTTTCGATGCTTTGAGAGCTAGAGTCGCTTAGGCGTTGATGCATTTTGTGAAAAAGTTGACCACAGTAATTTGCATCGGCTTCTGCACGGTGAAAACCAGCAGCCTCAATTTGAAGATACTGGACAAGAGTTCCCAATTTATAATTTGCAAGTCCGCGAAAGACATTTCGCGCCATCGCGCAGGTATCCAAAACAATACCCTTCGGAGCCGTCATCTCAAATTTTTTATAATCCGCTGTCATAAATTGACAATCAAAGGGGGCGTTATGTGCCACCAACAAATCGCTTCCGCAAAATTGCGCAAAAGGCTCTAAGATATCATCAATTTTTGGTTTGCCCTTTAACATTTGATCGGTGATGCCGTTTACACGGCTGGCAGCTTCAGGAATTGAAATCTGAGGGTCTATCAAGGTCGCAAAAACGGATTCAACCTGGCCATCAATGAAACGAACGGCGCCGATTTCAACAATTTGATCCACACCCGCTACAAAGCCTGTAGTTTCTAAATCGAATGCTATAAATCTCATTTTTGCCTCCCCCTGGCTAAAACCCCATTGATCCAATTTGGTCGAGGTCGAATGATATTGCAATCAAAAGAAAGAACATTTATTAAATAAATAAGCCCAAGTCAAAACTATCTAACAGAGTTGAGATCAAGTGAAAAAGGCTCCTAAAGGCTCAATTTTATTCATGCCGAATCAAACGAGCGTGACATTTACTAATGAAGAAAGCGTGCTTGAAGTTGCTCTGAGGGAGCAAGTTGAAATCGCGCATTCTTGCGGTGGAATGGGTACTTGCGGTACCTGCCGCATTGAAATTGAAAGTGACATTGCGAGCTTACCAGAACGCAATGAAATTGAACAAGAGATGGCAAACGATCGAGGCTTCAAAAATGAAATTCGACTTGCTTGCCAGCTCTCCCCCCAGCCTGGCCTCGTTGCGAGAATTTGCCTTGAATTGGCAACTCCTGACGAAGAAGTTTGAAGCGCTGTTTTTAAAAATCCGTTGAGAGATTTGCCTGCATAGTTCTTCAGCAATTATTCGAAATGACTTTTATATTTGTCTGAGCGATTGGATTGCGCAAATGAATCGCATTTCATTACTAGGCCTCATGCGTATTTAGTAGTGGTTAGATTCTGTTTGGAAGGCAATGTGGATCAAGTTTTTGAGGCGCTAATTGGCCTGCATTGATTGGCCCTGTCCTGACTAGTCCGCCTGAGCTTCGACTTTGTGTATGCACAAAGCTGAGCTCTTGGGAAATGACGATTGGTTCTTAATTAGCTAATCAGGAGGAATTTTTACCCCGAATAATTTTTGACAATATTAATTGCAGTGGCCCGAGCCACGCCAAAGCCTTCAAGTTGATTGATCCTAATATAATCTTTCAAATTCAAAAATTCCCTAATGCTCGTGATGACTCTGGTAAATGGCCGATAATTCCAAAAATGTTTCTCGAGCTTTTTCTTGCGACTTACTTTAGTAACCGCCATCACAATTGCCGAACTAATCGCTCTGATAAATTTTTTATAAGTAAAGCGATTCGACAATTTAATCTGAAAGTGCAAGTGATTGCCAACATTTGCCATCGACAGCACTTTCACTCCGTATTTATTTGAGAACTTCGAAATAATCTTGGCAATGTTCTTGCGATTATTTGGGCGTGCAAACGACCATTCTCCCACGGCCTGCGTCGAGCGCATCGTGAGATGCATTGTATGTTTGGTGACGAGCGGCCTTGGGCCCTGGCGTGCTTTGCGCTTATTGAGTAAATCGCCGCCATAAGCTTTCGGTTGATTCCTTAGGAATTTGGTTTGTGGATTTTTCATTCTTCGAGTAGTATGGTGAACGAAGGTTGATTGGTCAAGATTTTTTTGGCGGGTGTACACTTTGTTGCAGCACATGGTTTACACCTCTGCAAGATAGGGTTTACGTAAAGCGACTAGAGTAGATGCCACCACAGGGGGGTTTCGGTGGTATCGAAGGTATTCAATATGCAAGAAGAGCAATTTCGCTTAGGGAATAGTTTGGTATTAATAGGCCAACTAGCGACAACTGGTGGCGACACAGTTCAGAGGCGAGAGTTCCTCAGGCATTAGAGGATCTTGCTCGCGCGCCAACTAAAGATTCAAGTCCGAAGTGCAACGATATTGCCGTGAAGAAAATCTAGCGCCTATACCATTGTTTTGATTTGCCCAAACCCAAGCCCAAACAAAAAACTTATTCTCTCTCATCTGGCAAACTGCCGTCGCGGATTTCGTGAACACTTTGAATGGTGCGCTCACGTTCTTTGGCATCGACAATTACCGATAAACTCATCGCACTTAGTAAGAGTTTGTAGGTCGCAATTTTTTTTCTCCCGAGGTGCGAGCAAATTTCATCTGGTAAAGTAGAGGCATAAGAACCCTTGCAGGTGACACTAACGGTAGAAAGCTCAGTGGTTTCAAACCTTGCTCTCTTGGTGCGCAGACAGGCTTGCAAAATTGAATTGAGTTGTTCGTTCGGAGCGGTAATTAAAATGGCGAAGGAAGCGATTCGCCTTTCGGTATCGAGAATTTGCGGCGAAGGCAAAGACTCTTCTTTTAACATACTGAAGAATTCTTGAATTGCAGAATTGAGATCGGTTTTTGCGACTTCAATCCAGCGGACTTCTTTATGAGAATTGACCGAAAGAATACGTGCCTGCTCAAACATCGTGGTTTCTCCATCTATAATTGTAGATTGGCCTTCACCATTGTCATGGGCAAGAGCAATCTTAATTGGAATTTTCAAAAGATAAGCAAGTTCAACACTGCGGTAATGCAAAACTTTAGCGCCCCAGTAAGTCATATCAAGAAGTTGCAAATAATGAAGTTTAGAAATCAGTTCAGCTTCTTTGATGCTGTTGGGATCTGCTGAGAATACTCCCGGGACCTCTTTCAAAATTTCACAGCGCTCTGCTTTAAAATAAGCTGCAAATGCCACAGCTGTGGTATCTGATCCGCCACGTCCCAAAGTCGTAATTTCTTTTGAATTGGGAGACACACCTTGAAAGCCCGCGATGATGACCACAGTATTTTTATTTAATTCAGATTCAATCCGGATAGGTTTGAGATCAATAATTCGGGCCGATGAATGTGCATCATCTGTCAAAACTCCGGCCTGACTGCCAGTGAGGCTGATGGCTTTGCATTGACGATCATTGATCGCCATACTCATCAGTGACATCGACACTCTTTCTCCGGTTGAAACCAACATATCTAGTTCGCGGCGATTCGGATGAGGACTCACTTGGTAAGCCAAACTGATGAGTGCGTCGGTGGCTTGCCCCATGGCGCTTACTACAATAATGAGACCGTAATCTCCGGCGTGCAGTTGACTGATCTTTAGTGCGATATCGCGAATTTGATTGGCATCCGAAAGGCTGGCGCCACCATATTTTTGAACCAGGATTTTTTGCTTTCTCATAGTGTCTGTCCAGGTAAACGAATGATCAATTTTCTCTACTTGGCATTTTTGCTTTCACATAGTCTGAAACGGCAAGTACTGAACCTTTTGGAATGCGAATGAGATGCTTGGCGACTCCCCTGGGTACGTAGCCGTGAATGAGTTCAGGATTGAGTTCTTTTAAATGCCTAGCGCTGACCCCCAAATGGGCTGCGAGTTTTTCAAGGTCGGTTCCCCCAGGAATATGAAAGTACTCAAAGGATTCGGGTAAATGATATTCAATATCCCGAAAACCATAAAGGGCGGGTGCCTTTGCAATCAACATGGCAGCTAAAACTTTAGGTACATAATTTTTTGTTTCTTCGGATAGAAGGCCCATATCTGCGAGCGTCCAAAAATTATTTGTATGATAGCGCTCAATCAATTTTTTCACTCGAGCTTCACCCATATTGTAACTTGCCGCAACCAAGTACCAGCTGCCAAATATCTTGTATAAATCCGACATATACCAAATGGCCGCTTGCGTACTTTTAAAATAATCGCGTCTCTCATCTAGCCACCAATTGGTATGCAGGCCATATTGGTTTCCGGTCGGAGCCATAAACTGCCAAATACCAACGGCACTGGCCGTGCTTTCGGCCTTAGGAGAAAATCCACTTTCAATCATGGCGAGATAAGCTAAGTCTTGTGGCAATCCTGCTTGTGCGAGTTCTTGTTGTATATTGGGTAGATAGCGAGACGATCTTTCGAGCCACCTGCGATAGGTGATGCGCCCGACAGTTTGAAAATATTTTATCCATTTTCGGACACTCGTATTGTAGGTAACAGGAATGTCAAAAATGAGCCCATTCTCACTATCATCTGAGATTTGAACCTTCGAGCCATCTAATGTCTTGCTAGCTTTTTTCGGAGGAGTCGCGTGAGCGTTGATCAGAGGCGACTTCTGAAGAGCGGGACCTTCTCCTAGTACCGTAATATTTTTAAAAACTGGCGCCATATTTTTTGTATTTTGATTGGGTGTCGAATCAAAATCAGGAGCCTTCTCATCTAAATAAAGGTAATTGAGCTCAGTTAGAATTTCTTTTTTAGATTGTTGAATGTTCGCAAGGCTTAATGTCGGCGTTGAACTCGCCGCCAGAGAAATCGTTATGAGCGTAGAATGAAAGCCGAACCAGACTGGTCGTGTGTGCATTCTATCATTCTAGACAATTGTGAATCTAGATGCTGGTCCAGAATTGAATTGCTAATCCTTTGACTAGTATCTTACTTGACGGTCTGTCAGCGGCTTGACGCAAAAACTTCAAGTGTCGTGCCCGAGGAGCTAGACTTTAATAGAGTAGGTTTGTATTTGACTTGAGTAGCCTCGGATTAATTTCAATTCGCTTGAGTCTAATTTGATTTTGATTATTAAAAATAGATCAAAGGCTAGAAATTCATTTAACCAGACCAAAGCGTGCAGCAACTGGCATATCGCTTGCTCAGTCTATTTGCATGAGTAAAGGTATTTACACAGCAGTCAGTGGAGCAATGGCACAAACTCAGAGGTTAGAGACCATCGCCAATAACTTGGCCAACGTCAATACCCCTGGTTTCAAACGGGACAGTCAAATATTCAAAGAATATTTATCCGCGTATGAAAAGCAACCTGCAGTGGTAGAGGTCCCTCGTATTCCGGCCAGTATTGAAAGCTTTTATGATATGCAGGGCGGAGATAAATCATTTGTTGATTCTGCCGGTACTTATACCGATTTTCAGCAGGGCTTTTTAAAACAAACAGGTAACCCTCTGGATATTGCAATTGAAGGAAAAGGATTTTTTGAAATTCTAACACCCGACGGGGTCAAGCTCACCCGGGCCGGAAATTTTTCTTTGGATAGCGAAGGGCGAGTGGTGACCAAGCAAGGTTATCCCGTTTTGAAGGATGGTGGCTTAGGCGCAGATCCTCAAAGCCGAATGATCAAAACCAATGGCGCCAAGCTTTCGATTTCTCCGCAAGGTGAAATTTTTGAAGGGCAAGAAAATCTTGGAAAGTTAGCGGTGCTTGAAGTCGGAAATCGCGACAGTCTTTTAAAAACCGGAAGTGGACTCTTTGGTTTCAAAGATAATTTAGATCCAAAACTAAGTCTTTCTCCTGAATCGGTAGTTCATCAAGGAACAATTGAGGCGAGTAACGTCAATACCGTTCGTGAAATGACCGATATGATCACCGCAACACGAACTTTTGAAAGCACACAAAAAGCAATTCAAGCATACGATGAAATGCACAAGCGTTTAGTCAATGATGTCCCGAAATTAACTCAAGGATAGTGAATGATTGAAACTATAAACAAGGATTGTTTATGTTAAAAGCTTTGAATACTGCGGCAACAGGCATGGCAGCGCAACAAACAAATATGGATGTGATTGCCAATAACCTGGCAAACGTATCGAGTAACGGCTTCAAAAGATCACGCGCCGAATTTGAAGATCTCATGTATCAAACCCAAAAAGAGCCTGGAGCAGCCAGCGGTTTGAATGCGGTTTCTCCAACCGGAGTTCAAACCGGCCTGGGTGTGAGAACAGCGTCCGTACAGAAAGATTTTGAGATTGGCTCAGTTAAAGCAACAAAAAATCCGCTTGATCTTTCAATTGGCGGAACCGGTTTTTTTGCTGTTCAAACCAGCGACGGACAAATTGCCTATACAAGAGATGGATCATTTAAAAAAGATCCAAACGGAAAAATTGTAGACCGCAATGGCAATGCGCTTCAGCCCGAAATTACCATTCCACCCAACTCAGCTGGAATTGAAATTTCACCAAATGGCCAAGTGCAAGTTATCCTCGGAAATTCAACTGCTCCTCAAAGCATAGGTCAAATTCAAGTTGTTAATTTCGTAAATCCGGCGGGATTGAAATCGATGGGGAAAAATCTTTTTATGCCTTCTCAGGCCAGTGGAGTGGCACAGCAGGGTGTGCCCGGCCAAAATGGTTTGGGTGCTATTTCGCAAGGCGAACTTGAAACTAGCAATGTCAATATTGTAGATGAAATGGTCAATATGATCACCGCTCAACGAGCTTACGAAACGAATTCGAAAGTCATACAGGCATCTGATCAAATGTTGCAATACATGAATAATTTGAGGTAATAAAAATTGAGTAAATTGGCTTTAATTCTTTGTTTTCTTCTGAATGGGTATATGGCGCAGGCTGAAAACAATCCTGCTCGTGAGCCCATACCGCGCATTTCTGTTCACGCTGAATCTAAGATTGGTGAACAAAAATTCGTTCTCCTTAAAGATGTCGCCGAACTTTCTGGTTTTGATTCAACTCGCTTAGAAAATCTAAATGCGCTTGAAATTATTGAAACTCCTGAGCGCGGAGCGAATCGTCGTTTTTCTAATATTGGTTTTGCCCAGATTCTACGAGCCAAGCTTCAAGAAATTCAAGACTCTAATAAAATCGTTTTGAATATTCCTAGTGAAGTGCTCATCTTGAGAAAGAGTACCAAGCTCGAAAGTTCAGATGTCGAGAGCGAACTCCTATTTGAACTGAAGAAACAATGCCTCACCTGCGAATATGAGATTTCGAGCCTGGTGCTGCCGATTCTCAATGAAGATTTGGGGCCAGGTTCGCGTTGGAAAATTAAAATTGAAAACCAAAGCCCCAAGGGCTCTTTTTCAATTCCGTTAGAAGTGATAAGCCAAGAGGGTGCAAAGAGACTTTACTGGCTCACTGGCCATATTATCATTCGAAAACTTGTGCCGGTAGCAAAGCGCAATATAAATAATGGTGAAAATATCAAAGATGACGATTTCAATTATGAAAAAAAGGATATCACTTATCTCAATGACAATATTGCCTCACTTGAAGATCTCAAGTTTTCTTCTGCGATTCACAATATCATGCCCAATCAAATTATCGGAAGTTCAGTGATTCGCAAGCAAAGCCTTGTACGAGCTGGTGACACCGTAAAGGTTTTTATGGGCGAAGACGGTTGGCAAGTTTCGATCGATGGCGTGGCTCAACAAAATGCTTATAAGGGTGATTTTGTAAAAGTTAAAATACAAAGAACGCAAAAAATCATTTCGGGCCTTGCGACAGACAAAGGAATGGTAGAAATCCGATGAAAATATTCAAATCATCTATTTTTTTGGCGCTCACCTTCGTGGTTCTGTTTTCAGGCTGTGCGAGTATAAATAAAAGCATTCGCTCGGCATTTGGAAAAGAAGATCCAAAAGATTCAGCAGAGAAAAGAGGAGAGGCGGCCGCGCGCTTTTCTAAGCAAGATAATTTGAAGGCATCCACAGCAAGAAAATATCGCATGACAAAAGATCGCATGGAAGAAGAAGCAGGGCTTGGTTCTAATGCCGGGTCTCTATGGATGATGGAAGGCCAAAATGCCTATCTCTTTTCGCCAAATACGGTGCGCCTGATTGGCGATATGTTGAATGTGAAATTAGATGGCGCGCCACAAAAACAGCTGCAAACTAAAGTTCATGTGATTGCAAAATTACTAGATAAGATAGATCACCCGGAGAGCCTTTTAAATCGAGCGCCGGCTTCCCAAGGAGTCAATCCGCCTCAAGCTCCGGCGGCGAATCCGCCAGCGCCGGGTGCGGCTGGTGCTGCGCCGGCCAATGCGGCAGCAGCTAAAGAAGCCGCGGCAAACGCACAAGCCAAAGAAGCCGCGAACGAAGAGGCGCCACCCAAAACGGATGCTAAATTTGATGTACAAAGCATACCCACACGAATCACTGAAATTATGAAGGATGGCAGTTATCGAGTGAAGGGTCTGCAGGCCTTTATGATTGGCAAGCGCGAATACAAAGCCATAGTTACTGGAATTGTAAGACCTGAAGATTTTAATGATGACGGCACGCCTGCGAGTAAACTTTTGGATTCGCAGTTTGACATCGTCAATACGAAAAAGGCACAGAGTTTATGAAAAGTTTGTTGTTGTTTGAAATTCTTGTTTTTTTATTTTTGGGTTCGATCGTGCATGCCGCTCGGATCAAAGATATCGCCAATGTCCGAGGAGTTCGAGACAATCAGCTCATCGGATACGGAATAGTTGTTGGCCTAAAGGGTACTGGCGATAGCAAAAATGAATTCACCAATAAATCAATGTTTAGGCTCTTTGATAAAGTTGGCATGAAGCTCGAAGAAAAAGAAGTGGCCAGTAAAAATGTCGCGGCCGTTTTAATAACCGCCACTTTGCCTCCATTTGGAAGAGCCGGAAATCGCATTGATATCACTGTCAATTCAATAGGAGATGCTTCGAGTCTCGCTGGCGGCACTCTTGTGCAGAGCCCGCTACGAGCTGCGGATCAACAAGTCTATGCAGTCGGGCAAGGTGCCATTCTTGTTGGAAGTGGTGCAGATGTGCATCCCACGGTAGGGAGACTCCCAAATGGCGCTATTATCGAGCGCGATGTCGGTGAGGATTTTACAAATAAAAAAATGTTTCGTTTAACACTGCACAATCCTGATTTTACGACGGCTGCGCGACTCGCAAAGCGCATTAATTTAGATCTCTCAGGAAAATACGCTTCAGCAAAGGACGCTGGGACCGTCGATATCGTGGTGCCATTTTCGTATGAAGGCAGAGCCGTCGAATTGCTGGCGGCGATTGAAAATTTAGATGTTGCGCCTGATATCCGTGCGCGTGTTGTGGTGAACGAAAAGACCGGGACGGTTGTGATAGGCGATAATGTGAAAATTTCACGAGTTGCGATTTCTCACGGTGATCTCACGGTTAAGGTGGAGGGCACAGCAAAATCGAAAGGTAAAGACCAGTCTGGTGAAAGAGTTGCAGTTCTAGACACCGGAACAAGTGTTGGTGACTTAGTAAAAGCACTTAATACTTTCGGAGTCTCGCCAAAGGACCTGATTACGATATTACAAAATTTGAAAGCAGCCGGCGCGCTCCAGGCCGAGCTCGAAATTTTATAAAAAGTGTTTTGATATGAGACAAAATGACATAAAATAAATGAGAAGACGGTTTAACTTGAACACATGGATGTGTTTAAGTGCGGGGGAAGTTGAGTTAGAGATCTTAACCAGGATGGATAGGGCCATACGTTTCGAGCAGGAAACAGAAAGAAAAGTCAGCTAAGCCAGAGATGGTGAAAGACTTTGGGCTCAGAGTAAGTGCAGGATGCACATAGGTTTCTCTCTCATCTCCCCTTTTTTCTTGTGCGGGCTTGCGCTTTTGAATCAGCTCTTCGTTGCTCTTCCTTCGGTTACCCTGCGCCGTAGAGGAACTACGGCTCGGTCTCCTCAGTCATCGCGCCTTGATCTGATTCAAAATCACAACCCCGAATTATGATGGTCTAATCAAAGGTACAAATGAGTATTGGGAAAATAGATAAAGCAAATTTAGCACAGCCTTCGGCTCAGCGTGAACGTGTTGAGAACGCTCGTGCAGAACAAATTATTCCTGGCGCCGAAAAACCTGCTTTAGCTCCTCGCAATCAAAAAGTTGATGAAGTTGCAAAACTCTATGAAAAGCAATTTTTGAGAGAAATGGTAAAGGCTATGCGTGGCTCAGGAGAGATGGGTTATATGAAGCCCAGCATGGGTGAAAAAATATATCGTGAAGAACTTGATAATCAATATGTCGAAGCGTGGGGAGATCAAGGTGGGGTCGGAATGCAAAAGCTTATTTACGACCAACTCATGGAGCGCTACTTTGACAATACTCCAGGCATGAAAGCGCTTAAGGCTGGCGGCATGATGAAGTTGACTGACAAAGATGTTTCTCATGTTCGAGCGCTACCAACTAGCCAAAAGTCTCAAATGCCGCTTAAGATTGAACTCAAAGAAAATGCAGAAGGTACTCCGACTCAAGTGCAGCTTCCTTGGGACGGAAAATTTGTTTCTCAAAGTAAAATGTTAGATGGCAAAACTGCCGTGACCATGGAGCATCATGGTGGCTTCAAATCTACCTTCATTTTTGATGGCGTCTTTTTGTCACTTCCAAAAAATGCGGAGCTCAAACAAGGCACGCCAATCGCAACTCTAAGTCCTGAAATTAAATCCTTTTTTTGGAATCTTTCGGCACCAGTTCAAGAAGCGGCACTTCCGCGCCAACCAGACAAAGAGCAAGAACCCAATCTCGGCCTATAAATAGCCCTCGTAATTCATTGTCTCACTATGATACAATAAGAGTGAGCTTAGGTATTTAAACCCACGGAGGGTCTAATGAAAGTATCAAACAAAACCAGCACCGCAAATGCCGCAAATATTGATTCTGCGAAGTCTGCAAAAGTCGGTGTCGATGGTGCCCGTGATAAAAAATCAGTCGGCGCATCAGCACTCGGAGACTCATCGAAAGTAGAATTGTCCGAACGTGCACAAAGTATTAAAAAAGCAAAAGAACTTGCTACGCCAGACAATACTGTTGATGAAGCAAAAGTAGCTCGACTTCAAAAAATGATAGATGAAGGAAAATACAATGTCGACGCGTCTGCAATTGCAGACAAAATGGTCGATGAGCATTTATTAATGCCTTCTTAAATTTGATTTTAAAATTTTAACTATGTTCTTTAAGGATGAATAACATGGATGCAAGAAAAGACGAAATTTACCAGCTCCTCTCTGAAAACTTAGATCAATTGATCAAGGCTTATCGTGCCCTGCTTGAAATTGTGCGTAAGGAAAAGGACATTTTGGTAGCGGCCAAAATTGAAGATCTCAATGAGAATAACAAAGCCAAAGATGCCATTTTAGTTCGCGTACGTTCGCTCGAAAACTCGCGCATGAAGTGTGCGCGTGATTTAGCTCTTGCAACTGGAACGGATGTCGATCAGCCACGCTTGCTCGAGCTAGCGTCAAAACTTGAAGAGAGCAAAGGCGATCGCTTGAGAAACCTTCACTCTGTTTTAGATTTGCTTATCAAAAGAGTCAGTGAAGTGAATAAACAGAATGAAGAATTGGTGAGTAGTGCTTTGAAAAATATCACCGGGGCGATGTCTGCGATTCGCGATACTTTGCAGGCAAAACCTACCTACGCAAAACAAGGATCGATGTTGCCGCAAAAATCAGATGCGGCTGGGAATTTGGTTAGAAAAGAAGTTTAGCGCATGAAGTGCTGAGCGGACAGAGGACAGGATGTCAAAAATCAACGCCCTAATGGATATGGGAAAACGCTCTCTGATGAATTCTCAGACGGCGTTGCAAACCGTTGGCCATAACATCGCTTCCAAAAGTGTTGAAGGATATTCTCGTCAACGTGTTGATCAAGTCACCAATCTCCCAATAGGTGAAGGCAAACTCAGAGTGGGGATGGGTGCAAAAGCGGCCGCAATCAATCGGGTCAATAATCCCTATCTTGAAAGACAAATTGGCGTTGAAGAATCTCACTTAGGTTATTTGTCAGGCAAACAAGATGCTATGACTCGGGTCGAGTCTATCTATAATGAACAGGTCAACAAGGGTCTCAATCAATTTATGTCTGAGTTCTTCAATGCCTTTCGTGAACTTTCAAATAATCCTGAAAGTCTGGCAACAAGATCTCTGGTAAAAGAGACTGCCGACTATGTGACGAAAGATTTCAAACGCATCAATGCACAGCTCACCGGCGTTCAAAGTGATCTCGATCAACAAATAAAAACTCATGTGAATGAGATCAACGGAATGTCGACCGAAATTGCAAGCCTCAACGAGAAAATTCAGACTGTTGAATTGACTGGTGCCTCTGCAAATGATGAGCGTGATCGCCGCGATCTATTAGTTAAAAAATTGGGTGAAAAGGTAAATATTCGCTGGGCCGAGGGAGCGGATGGCACCGTCACCGTTTCAGCTGGCAATAATGCTCTGCTGGTGGCGGGCTATGATGCCAAACAGTTATTTGTACAATCGACTCCTGAATCTGAAAACAAGGGCGAAGGAAATTTCGATATTATGTACAAAAGCTCAGAATACGCTTCACCTTTTAAAGTCACCGAGCAATTGCACGGCGGATCGATTGGTGGGTTACTTGAGGTGCGAGATACGATTATCAACGACTTAAAAGACGGCGTTGATGAAATGGCTTATACCCTGGCTGACGAGGTCAATGATATCCACTCAAAGGGATTCAATTCTTATAATCAAACCGGTGTTGATTTCTTTGAGCAGCCGATGGATGTCAAACATGCTTCGCAGTATTTAAAACTCAATGACGATATTTTAAAGGACTCTTCGCGCATAGCAGCTGGAGAAAAAGCCGGCGCCTCAGGGGACAATCGCATTGCCAATAAAATTGCAGGACTGCAATACGAAAAAATTCTCTCAGATGGCAATGCAAGTGTGGATGAGTACTACAATACCATGGTCGGTAAAGTGGGCGTCATTGCGAAGAAAACCAATAATGCACACGATGCGCAAGACGGCATTGTTAAGCAACTTGCGAATATTCGTGAAAGCATCAGTGGTGTGAGTCTCGATGAAGAGACCACCAAAATGATCGAGTTTCAAAAAGCCTTTGATGCCTCAGCTCGAATCGTTAAGACCGCAGATGAAATGATGGATACGGTATTAAATTTAAAACGACTTTAGGAACTAAATGCGCATCGCTGATAAAATGAATTATGAGCAAGTCACCACCAACTTAGGACGAAATCGTTCTGAGATGTCGGAGTTGCAAAATCAAGCGGCTTTGCAAAAAAAGGTGACCAAGCCATCGGATGATCCATTGGGCGCAACTCGAGTGCTTGGCATGCGTACTGAGGTGAACGGAAACAATCAGTTTTTAAAATCTATATCGGGAGCAAAGGCTTTTCTCGAGTATTCGGAACAGTCGCTTGGCGAACTAAGCGACGCTCTTATTCGCGCAAAAGAACTTGCCATCAATCAAGCCAATGATGCCTCATCCGGACCAAAATCCAGAGAGTTGGTTGCAAGTGAAGTTGCACAGCTCTTATCCCAATCTATTCAAATCGGAAATCGAAAGCTAGGTGATCGCTTTTTATTTGGTGGATATAGAACGCAGCAGCCGCCCTTTGATCCAGAAGGTAATTACCATGGTGACAACGGCCTAATGGAAATTATTATAGATAAAGAAGCAAAACTTGCCATGAATATTCCTGGCAATCTTGTGTTTTTGGGAAGAGGTTTAAAGGCTCCTGCGGATGCCGGCCCTGACTCTTCCCAAAATTTTTCTTCTCCAAATCAAGCTCCAATGGCTCCTCAACATGAAAAACCCATAAGAGAACGCAAAACATTGCAAGTTCCTGATTATGAGCTTCCTGCGATTCGAGCTCCCGCTTCAGAAAAGCAGATGAGCCCTGAGAGTGCTGATGAGCTTTCGAAAAAACAGGCGGAGCTAGAGCGCAAATTGGCGGAGCGGGGCATTGATATTTTCAGTGTCTTAAAGGGCTTTGAAATTGCGCTCCGGACCAATGACAAGCCTTCTATTCAAGAATCTATTGATAAGATTGATACAGCCCTAGAACAGGTTGTACTTTCGAGAGCTGAACTTGGGTCTAGAGTTGGTACCTTGAATGCGGCAACAGAGAGCATTTCTAAGGGGACCATTGACGCCAAAACCATGTCTTCAAACATCGAAGACGCGGATACATTTCAGCTGGTTAGCGATATTAATAAATCTGAAAGTGCCCTTAAAGCGACCCTTGCCACATCTGGTAAATTGATCCAGCCGAGTCTTCTTGACTTTCTCCGTTAGCAATTATAGCTAATGTTTCGATTCGCTTTTACCGTAAATGTAATTGACGAGAAAAGTTCAAATCTTGAACAGATCTTGTTTTGGATTCATGTGGCAATAAGTCTCATTAATTCAACTTTGACCTGGATGTTGAAGGAGTTTATCTCATGTTAGTTCTGACACGCAAACTTGGTGAGAGTATCGCCATCGATGATCATATCAAGATCAGAATAGTCCAAATTAAGGGTAAACAAGTTAGACTTGGGATAGAAGCCCCTAAGGATACCAAAATTCATCGTGAAGAAGTCTATGTGGCCATTCAGAGCCAGAATGAAGAGTCCTCAAAATCTTCATCCGAAAATACGAGAGCTGTTGCCAAGCTTTTGAAGCCCTAGAAAGCTCCCAAAAGCAGTTCAATTTTTTATACTAACGCAAGGCGAGACTTAATCCTTCTAAAGTCTAGTAATTTTTCT
This sequence comes from Bdellovibrionales bacterium, assembly GCA_043739185.1. Classification (GTDB taxonomy): domain Bacteria; phylum Bdellovibrionota; class Bdellovibrionia; order Bdellovibrionales; family JAMPXM01; genus JAYTQQ01. The sequence goes on along the minus strand of JAYUEN010000113.1, from coordinate 32,750 downwards.
TGCCGATTGAAAAAAATCATTCATACTTTTAGATGTTGGGTACTATTTTTTTATAAAAGCAGTTCACAACTCACCGGTCGATTGGCTTGAGGTGTCTCAATAATTGAGAGACTTTTTGGTCATCCTCAAGTGGAGGGGGATTTCTATGCTCATTCAGACATCCAGATTCGGACCTGTTGAGATTAAAGAAGAAGATGTTTTAGATTTCTTCGAGGGGATTTTAGGATTTGCAAATCTTCGTCGATTTGTTCTTCTTGATGATCCGCACGATGAGATTTTTGCTTGGTTGCAAAGCTGTGAGTCTGCCGATATTGCCTTTCCAATTCTAGAACCAGAACTATTTATACAGAATTATCAAGTGGCGCTGACTCGTCATGATATTGAGGCGATTAAATTGGCCGCAAATGAGCGCACCAGGTTTTTCTCGATTATTACAATACCAAATGATCCGACTTTGATGACAGCCAATATGAAAGCGCCAATCGTAATTAATATTGATCGTAAAATTGCACGTCAGTGTGTTTTGCAAGATAATAGCTTGGCAATCAAAGAGCCAATTTTTGCGAAACTTCAGCAGCGCCTGGTTAGCAATCCCAAAGCTTCAATCAAAAGTCGTGCTTCTGATTGGGGAGTTGCTATAAAACTTCCTGAAACCGTTAGTAATTTGCAGCCGACGATTATTCCTGAGCTGAAATAAGCAGTTTTCTGGCAGCTGCAGCGGTTAGCTGTTTGCCAGTTTCAGTTTCAGATTTCTGTAATCAGCTTGCCAGCCTCAGAAAACCGATTTCATTTACCCGCCGAACGTCTAATTCAATGTCTCAATCTCAAGCATTTCGAATCTTCTTCCGATCTAATCAATGCCAGTATGGCGAGACTCTTGGAAGGCTAGGAAGGTTTTCCCCATTGGAAGGGAAGCCAAATGTTTTTGAAAGCGCTCTTTGGATTGCTACTCATATCACCTATGAGTTTAGCGGCGGATTATTCTATTTTTGAAATTCATAAAACTCTCCCCATGGAAAATAATGAGCCTGCTTTTAAGGATTATTATGTGAATGCTGGCGGCGAATCGGGAATTAAAAAGGGAATGTATTTAAATGTCATTCGCAACTCAAGCGTTTTAGATCCTGCGAAGAATTCAAATCAAGGAAGCCTCAAAATTCAAATTGCGAAGTTGCATATCATACAAGTTGATAAACATATAAGTGTTGGCCGATTGGTTACGCAAACATCAAATGACGAGCGCCCCGGAGTTGATTACGAAGGCATTATGATTGGTGATGTATTAGATATAGATTCAGCCAGTATGGAGGCGCCAGTTGCGGTCAAAGCAAAACGCAAAACCGCGTCAGCAGATATAGATCAAGAGACGGATGAAGATCTGCCGCCCATAAAGTTTGCCCCGGTAAAACAGGCTGAAAAAGCCGTGGTCCCTGCGCTGACAGCACCGGCAGCCTCTACAAATAAGTCCTTAGCTGTGCCGACTAATATTGTGCCATCAGCAAATAAGGAAGCTGAGCCTGCTCAAAAGCCGCAAGCTGAAAGCAAAGCTGCCGAGATGGTGAAGCTCGCAGTGCCACCGCCGGCTCCGCAATCGAATTTAAATACTGAAAAGAAAAATGAAAAAGTACTTTAGCTGAATGAAAGAGCTCTAATCCCACCAATAAGATTTATTGGTCAAAATTTGCCCGTTTGCAAAGCTCAGCTTGCAAGAATATTTAGGAAAACCCACTGCAATCGTTGCTGAAGCATGACCTGGCAATTTATTCATATCGATATCTGCAATTTCTTGCGCTGCCTCTTTTGAATTTAAAGAAATATTTTGCGGTTTATCAGTCTCGCGAGAAATAGATCCGATGATTTTATGATTATTAATTTCTCTTGAGAACTCGCCGGCGTTAAAAGTGTGTCCCACGGGCAGGCTTGCGCAAATTTCTCGAACTGGTCTTGCGCCTATATATTTAAAACTTTCACAGCCACCTATAAAAAGCAAAATGAAGCCACAAAGATACGCAAAGGATTTAAGTGTTTTTCTTAAAAATTTCTTCATATAACTCCTATTGGTTTTTGGCCAATTTGATAAGTGACTGCATTTCGTCTAAATGTTCTTTGAGGGCATTTCTCCCTTTGCTCGTTATTTCGATAGAAGTGCGAGGTTTTTTTTCTACGAATTCTTTTTTTATTTTCAATAACTTCTCTGCTTCAAGCTTTTTGAGATGAGAAGAAAGATTACCTTTGGTTAATTGTGTTGCTTGAAGTAGTTCTAAAAAACTCAAAGCTTCTGTCGTGTGAATCAGATGAACCATAATCATCAGCTTTGCCCGATCATAAAATATCCCATTTACAACTGGCGCCACTTTTTCAGCCACGGCGAGAAGTCCTTTCAATTAAAATAGACAGAAATGAAAAAAGTGACATGGCAGTGAAGATCACAAGCGGAATAAAAAGCGCATGTGCATCAGTCAAAATCATTTCAGCTGCAACCAAGTAAAGCGCAATTCCTAAGATCAGACGAACTGCATATTGAAAGCGAAAAAACTTTCCCTGCATTGCATAGTCAGCCGAAAAAGCTACCAGCAGTGCAGCAACGAATTGCAATTGTCCTGAGAGTATGACGAGCGAAAAAATAAAGACTTTTAGAAGTAAGTCTGGAAAGAAGTATTCAAGTCTCAAAAATTTAATCTTTCGATTTATAATTCGACCTATCGAAGATTGAAGATTGCGTGCCCTCAGCCAGGCCAGGCCATAAACACCGAGACCTAGTATCCCTAATATAAGGATAGCTTGAATTAACAGGGTCGATCTTAAGTTAGAATTTTGCCCAAGACTTATCATTTCGTCAGAGAGGTGCGTAAAAACAAAGCGCTCGCTTAGCAACAAGATAAGCGAAGTGCCGGTTACGAGTGAAGTCATGGCGAGCTCAGCTCGATCGGGTATGTCTTGATGCTTTCCCTCGATCAGTTCTCTAAAAAATTCAATATCAGAGAGAGCAAGATTGAGATCATTTTGGTTTTTGCTATCCTTATTTAATTTCGACATTTCTACCTCCACAAACTAGTTTGCTATACAAACCAGTTTGCATCATGCAAATTAAAAAGGCAAATTTAAAAAGCGAAGTGTTTCAATATAGGAATTCACCCACATTACTTCAGTTTTGCCTTCCTTAATATGAAATGACTCGCTGATTTCACATGATGTGAAATTGTTTGACCTAAGAATTAATCTTTGAAAACCTCAGCACCAACATTTTTTGGAGGTATTTATGATCCGTATTTTTTGTTTAATGAGTCTTTTGTTTCTTGCGAGCTTTTCAAGGGCAGAGGCGACAGTTGTATGCGATATGAATGTTACGACGGCCCGTGATTCTATCGGCGTACCTGTTAGATTTACTTGGCTGCCAGGAGCTGGCGGTGCAAAGACCTATTATGTAGATTATAATTCGCAATCCTATTCACCACGTTTTTATGTCGTGGCTTGGGTTAATATAGAAAAATATGTTTCTGGAACCCCAATTTTTAGATTTACTGTTGTAAGGCACGATCGAATCACAAGCGATGTGATCAGCACTCCGGTTTACGATATGTCATTCAGCTTAAATCAAACGGCGTATTTTAATGATGGGCGCGATGTCGGCGATGAAATTGGTCACAAATATCAATTGCATTGCAGTTTGCGATAAGGAATTCGAAGGCCTGATTTTGAAAAAGATCAGGCTCAATTTACTGTTTTAATCTTGAAGCTCTAAAAACAAAAAATTCAAACATGTTAAAATCGACACCAAAACAAGGTTAATGATGCGAAAGCTCTTATACTGAAAAGTCAGAAATCCCAGCAATAAGCTGAGCAATACGGATGTGACAAAGACTCCCCATTTCAGACTTCGGAATTTAAAAGAGACCAAATTGAACGCGCCAGTGAGAACAAAGCCCGAAATATAAATTAGCCAGAGGCTATCCGAATAGTTTTGACCTATCAGCCCGCCACGATTTTGATTTTCGTCTAGAAACTTTAAACCAATCCATGCTCCGGCGAAGACGAGTGTATTCGACCAATAAATCAATTCTCGCAACCATGGTGAATTCAAATATTCGATCTTTATTCCCTCGGTACCTTTTACTTTGACTCACAAACTATATCAAAACATCCTAACAAGACGGGAGAATAAATGAAATCAAAAAACCTTCAATTTTTAACGGTCTTTTGCTTTTTGGTCTCGGCCGCCGCAAAAGCCGACCAGCTAACTCATAATGCTGTCCTTATCAAAGCTGCGAAATCTAATATCATTTTTTTTGAAGACGGCGCGAAGCAATTCTTGATCTCGAAAGATTCAAAAACCGGTAAAGAAATAAAGAAGCTTTTGGTCTGGCCCGGTGTCGGCGACGGCAATTTAAATCAATTGAGCGAAATCAAGAAATCAAAAAAACTGCAAAGTCTTATCTTAAAAGGAAGCGACGGCGATTACTCCTTCTATGAAGTAGTGGTGTGGAATCCTGAAAATGGCGAGCTTGCGCTTTTAATGAGTGAAGACAGCTTTGGTTTAGCACTTGAGTACACCAATGACTTTGAAGTGAATGTGATCATGAGCCCACAAGAAGATGCGCCAGATGTGGGGAGTTTTCTCATTGAGACGAAAGCAAAAGATAAGAGCTGTGAAAATGTCATAGCCCAAATTAAGAAGATAGATGATGAGCGGGTCGTTATTATTAAAAAATCTGGCCCAATTCCTAAGGGTAAAGATTCAGAAAAGCTTTCGGAGCTATCGGCTCAAAAAGCCAAACTGACCCCGCATAAGTTCAATTTCGACCTTAAAGATTTTAAAAAAATCAAAGTGAGCTGTGAATAAGTATTGCATCAAGCAGTAGGTAAAAATGCTCGGAATTCAGAAAATATTCTTCAGATTTTGGATTTTTCTATTGAAATTTCATCGTCTCTCCGTGCGCTCACCCAAGCTCATTTTGTCTGTGACGGCCGCCCTTCTCCTTCTGGCATTTCTAAGTTTAGGCCAAATTAGAACTCTTTATGCGATTCACGATCTTGAAGACCCGACACTTTCTTATGCCACAAAATTTCGTGAAATGCGGACGGATTTTGATTTGGGTAGTTCGATGCTCATCATTTTTAAGCCGGCCTCTAAAGAATATTTTACGCAAAGTGAAATCTTTAATATTCGCGGCTGGATCGCAAATGAAGACTATAGCAATTCAAATTTATTAAGGCTTGGTTCGCCCTTTGATATAAGACGTCCAAAAATTTCGACGGATGAAATGTGGTATTTTAGACTAATTGATAAAAATCTGCCCGAAGAAGTTGAGGGATTAAAAGCGACTCCATGGAAAGGAATACTCACGTCTAAGCAAGGGCAAGATTTAGCCGTTGATTTGACTTTTAAGAGCGAGACCCAGTCTCAATTTTACGGTAGTTTTGATCCGCGCCCAGTGGGAGAAGTACTTAAAAATCTTGCTGAAAAATTCAAAAAGGTGGGAGCTTACTTCGTTACAGGAGAGGCTGCATTTCAATTCTTTTGTCACGAAGGCATTCAGCGAAATAATGAATTGAATTTTTACTTGCTGATTTTTTTATTGCTGAGCTTTCGCTTTTTTTTTGGTACTTGGAGAAGTGGATTGAGTTTTGTCCTCACGCTAATAATCATGGCTACCTTGACCTTCGGAACAATGTCTCTATTTAAAATTCCGATTGATTTGATCTCAAGTGGCCTGTTTCTCATGCTCTCAGTGGCAGCTTTAGAGGACTATTTATTTATATGCAGTGAACAACTTCAACGTCAAACCTCATGGCGAAAGGCAATGCGAAGTATTGTGGTGCCGAGTTTTTTTACTTCGCTCACGACCATATTCGGTTTCGGATCTCTGGTAGTTACAAATATGCTTATCATGAAGCGTTTTGGAATATGGGCGGCCTTTGGCAGTTTTGTTGAGTGGCTGGCATGCTTTATTGTCCTGCCTGCGCTTATGGCCCAATTTCCCTATTTTAGAAGTTTGACGAATGTGAGCAAAGCATTTCGTCCTGAGCTCTCCGTGCGTTTTCTTAATCTCAAGCTCAATCGACTTTTGGCTCGTGCTTTAATGTTGATTTTTGCACTCGGATTTTATGGTCTTTTTCATCTTCAAATTTCAGGTGCTCCGAAAGAAATGATGGCGTCAAGTCATAGTTTTATTCGGGGGCTAGAGGAATTGAAATCAAGCCGCGGCTGGGAAAGCCTCTTGCATATAGTATTTGAAAAGAATGAGCCGACAAATGAGCAAATCCTAAATCAAATTGCAAAATTTGAAAATGTTTCTCAGATTTTAAGTCCGCGAATGGTTGAGGATTTTTTTACAGAAAACTTATCTAAGGAAAATAAGGAATTGGCGGCAAGCGAATTAAAAGACAGTGAATTTTTCAAAAGCTTTTACTCGAAGTCACATAAAGCAAGAGCTGTCATTTACGTGAAAGATACTCGAACTGAAGTTCTCATGAGACTTCTTCGGCAAATCACGACTTTGTGTCGCACCAACTGTTTTGTGACCAGCGAAGCAGCAGCCCAAGCGGAATTTTCAGAACAAGTGCCAGCGGAATTTATTGAAAGCTTTGCTACCAGTTTGGTATTATTGGGGTTCGTACTCACTTTACTGGTTAGACTTTTGAGTGGGTCGCCAAGGCCCTATTTTTCGATTCTCATTAGCTCATTGTGGGGACCATTTTTTATTATCAGTTTGTATTGGATCTTTGGTACCAAAATTGATTTTATGGCCTGTCTCTTTATGTGTGTTCTAGTTGGCCTGGCAGGAGACAATGCCATTCAATTTCTTTTTGCAGCAAGAAAGAAAAGTTTAAATGAAGGACTAATGAGACGCGGAACCGGCTCGCTGGTTATTTCACTCTTGATTGCCGGTTCCTGTATTATATTTTTGGGTTCGTACTTTGTTTCGCCGCGAATTTACGGCGTCTTTTTAGCTATCGGAATAATGGTATCAACATTTGGGGACATCTGGTTACTGAGAGCTCTCCAGAAAAAAAATTAACGGACAATTGATTTGGCTAAGCCGATACTCTCTAAAAGCTCTACAGTCCTGGCCGTAAGATCCCATTCGAACCAACGTTTTCCGACGCGTAGTTTTTTTGGCATTTCATGGTGATTGTTGTGAAAGGATTCGCCGAAGCTGAAAGGTCCTAGCCACCAGATATTTCGACTTTGATCCTTTGTATTTGCGGCGCGCACTCCAAATTTTGAATGATGGCACAAAGAGGCGATGAGCATCCAAAAAAATTGATAACTTAAGACTAGAGGCAAATAAAATCCGAAGAGAAGAGCGGCTCCTCCAAACAAATGATAAATCATTAAGGCGTAGATTGAATGAACGATAAGAGTGGGCAAATTTCCTTGTGCAAGGCGAATGAACCAAAATTTTCTCAAATCATCGCAAGCTTTTTGCCAAAGCTGAATTTGTTTCATATCCATTTTCATTTGCCATAGCAAATAGGCGTACCAAAAGCCCTTTTGTGGGCTGTGTGCATCGTCGTCCTGATCGGCGTGTGCATGGTGATAGCGATGGATAGCGACCCAACTGATGGGATCACCCCCTAGTCCGATGAGACCACCTAAAAGAAAAAAGATATGAAGGGGAGTTGAAATTTCAAATGAACGATGCGTGAGACAGCGATGATAGTACAGTGAACTCGAATAGCCAAACCACACATAATGCACGAAAAATAAAATAAAATAAAACTTCTGGATCGGCATAAAAAGAGCCGAAAGTGCTGCCAAATGAATTCCGAGCATCAATCCTGAATTAACAAAATTCCATGATCTGTCTTTAAACATTTTGTGAGGCTCCTGAATTGAATCTCAACAAAGCTTTAGAAAGTATTCAATGAGACTTCAATAATGACTTGATGTGAGATAGAGAATCCTCAATTCCGCTATTGATTTGTAGGGTGATGTGATTTCTAATTATTGCATGCGTTTTTATATGCTGGATCGCGTTGTCCACCTTGAAAAAAATAAGTCAATCGATGCGATCAAATGCTGGACGCAAACCGAAGATATTTTTGCCGATCACTTTCCTACGATGCCAATTGTGCCCGGAGTTCTGATCATCGAAGCTATGTGCCAAGCACTCGGCATTTTAATGGAGGAAACTTATCCAGATGTCTATCCCGAGAACAAGGATGGAGTTTGGTCGATTTTGAGTATGCTCAATAAAGCCAAATTCAAAAAGTTTTTGATTCCAGGTGACCGCATGGAAATTCATGGGGAATTGACGAGTCTTGAAAAAAATTATGGCAGCGGAATCGTAACGGTTTCGGTTGAAAAGGAGTTCAGGGCATCGGCAGAGATTTCATTGGTATTTTTCCCGCGCAGTAAAATGAAAAATCCAGAGCTACTTTCGCAGCGAGCGAACTATGTGAATTTTTTATTTAATGGCCATAAGATGAATGAATACACATAAAAATCGAGTTTTCATTACTGCAGCTGAAGTGCTTGTGCCTCCGGCGCAAGGCTTAAGTGAGTTTTTGCAAAAAAACTTACAAAGTGAAAATAATTCGAGTCGCGAGACCAACCTAAATTATAAAGTCAAAATCTCGAAACAAAAAGTGATTGAATCTTTGGATTTCTCATTGGATCCCTCAGATCCGCACCATCCTTCAATAAAAGACGTAAAGTCGATGCGAGTAGATGTTATTGCGATGTGTATCTGCTTGGCTAAAATGTTGAAGAGCTATGGCGAATCGAATTGGTCCGAGGTCCCTCTGTTTGTCAGTACTGGGGCGAGCGCTTCTGGTTTGACCGAAGAAATTCAGAGCATCTATGAACTTATCAATGATCATTTGTCTTCAAGTGATTTAAAGAGAAATGAGCAAGTCAGTCGAGATATTCATCCGCTTTTTGCACTGAAGGCCCTCACCAATTCGGCGCAAGCTTATGCCGCACAACTTTTTGGTTTCAGGGGACAAAATACGAGTTTTGGCAGCACTTCTCATGCAAGCTATTATGCTTTTTCAGAGGCCATTGACGCCATTCAATTTGGCGAAAGTGATCGTGTGGTGATTGGGGCTTCAAGCGGAGGAGGATTTTATTCTCAGCTTATGAATTTGGGTTTATGTCCGGAGGGGCAATCCTTTTGTGAGAGTCCGGCCGCAGTGGCCCTCATTCTTGAGTCAGAAAAATCTTTGCGAACTAAAAAGCTGAAAGCTCTTTGCGAAGTCTTTGGGGTGAAAACTAAAGAGGCGCTGCCTGATTTTAAGCGGGACGAAAGTCAAAAATATTATTATGACTTTCATAGCAATGCCCAAGAATTTGCAATCTACAGTGGTGGAGCCAGTCAAGAGAGTTTTTTAGAAGAACAAAAAGCGGTTTGCAATCATTGGACTTCAAGCTTGAGTCCTTACAAAAATTTAGGTGATACAGGCTGCGCTTCTGTGCTTTTGAATATCGCTTTGGGTTTTCAGTTAATTAAGGAGAATAGGCAAACGGAAGTGGATTGTCTCAATACCGACACCTTTTTTCGAGAAAGTTGTATTCAGCTTGGGGCGCCTTTGATTGAGGTGGGCCAATGAGTCGAGTCTTCGTGGTTGATTTTGATTTGGTGAGCTCAATTGGTATTGGTCAGATTGAGACTTGGCAAAAGCTACAAAGTGATTATTCGGGAGCAAAAAAACTTTCTCGCTTTTCAACCGAGGGATTGGCCTGCGACTTTGGTGCCGAGATCACAGAGAATCTATCGCCGTGGCTTCAAGCCTTTTCAGAGCCAATTAGGCAGGCGTGCCATTTTGACCGCAAGCTCGAAATGATTTTGGCTTGTTATAGTGTCATGAAAGAGCGCTTGAAAAATTATTTTAGCGATCATAATCCGCAGCGTGCCGGTCTTATATTTGGATTGGGGCTTGATATTACACCCATCGAAAATCTGCATCATCTCATGCAGAGCCGGCCTGAGTTCAAGGACGTTATATCTTTGTATCGTGATTTAAATGCGACCGGTGATCGTATGAACATCATTGCAAATCCGTTAGATGTTGCCTGCATAATTTTGGCTCGGGAATTAAAAATCGCGGGTTTTCAAAAGTCTACTTTGACCGCATGCTCTGCTTCGAGCCAAGCCGTCGCATTCGGAATGCAAGCCATTCTTCGCGATCAAATGGATCTTGTCTTGGTGGGAGGAACAGATTCACTTTTAAATACCTTGGGTTTGGTCGCATTTTCAAAGCTTGGCATTATTTCGCCAAGCCCAGAGGCGCCCGATAAAATATGCAAGCCTCTAGATAAAAATCGCGGCAGCGTCTTACTTGGCGAGGGTGCGGGCTTGATGGTTTTGGCCTCTGAGAACTTTGTAAAATCTCGCCGCCTTGAACCAAGATTAGAACTAACTGGTTTTGGCAATAGCTTGGATGGCTACAAAATCACAGCACCAGATCCGGAGGCTCGCGGAATGAAAAAAGCAATTGAGCAAGCCCTCCGCATGAGCAATTGGTCAAGCAAAGACGTAGACTATATTAATCTACATGGAACAGGTACCATCGCAAATGATCCTTTGGAGGTAAAAGCAATTCAAGAAGTATTTGGCGACGATGCCAAACACATATCAGTGAGTTCAACTAAGGACCGACATGGCCATATGATCGCCGCCGCAGGAATCATGGAGCTTTGTTTGTTATCAATATGTATGCAAAGAAATTTGATTCCCCGCACGCGTAATTTATCGCGCCCAATTGAAGAATCGAAGCTTCACTTGGTGCAGGATGAGAACGAAAATAAAGAAATTAGAAAGGCCTTGTCAAACTCCTTTGCTTTTGGTGGAGTAAACACGGTCTTAGCCATTCAAAAAATTTAGGATCAAAACTATGGATCTCGGGCTTGAACGTCAAATTGTACTATTGACAGGTGCCAATGGCGGTATTGGTATGGCGATCGCGCAAGCTTTTTTAAAAGAGCGGGCGCAGGTGCTTTGCTTTGTTCGTGGCGGCTTAGAGCGAATGCCTGAAATAATAACCTGGATGAAAACCGAAGCGGTTGATGAAATGCTTCTTGAAATTTTTGATATCGATATTGGGGACCAAACCAGTCTTGAAAGCGGCATCGAAATGGTGATCGCCAAATATAAGCGTATTGATATTTTGGTGAACAACGCTGGTTCTGCGGTCGAGGTCCCATTTTTGATGATGGAAGACGAAGATTGGCAGAGTTGCATTGATTTCAATTTGAATATGACCGCTCGACTCACTAAAAAAGTTTGTAAATATATGCTGCGAGAAAAAAAGGGCTCAGTCGTTAATATCTCTTCAATTGTTGGTTCGGCCACCGGCCGAGGTGTTTCGGCCTATGGAGCGGCTAAAGCTGCAATGAATCGCATGACTGAAATTTTGGCGCTCGAATTGGGCCGAAAAGGTGTTCGCATAAACGCCGTCGCACCTGGGGCGATTGATACTAAAATGAGTAAAGCTTTGATGGATCGTGCCGGGGAGATTGTACTCGAAAGAACTCCACTCAACCGGATGGGGCTTCCAAACGAAGTGGCCCAGGCCGTTTTATTTCTCGCTAGTGAAAAAACCGGATCTTTTATTACGGGTCATATATTAAATGTCGATGGGGGAATTAGTTTATGATGACAGTTGAAACACCTGAGCATATTAGCAGTGGCGTTCGTCGTTGCATAACCAAGGCGACGGGCCTTTCAGTCCAAGACGTGACTTTAGATAAAACTCTCATCGGTGATTTGAGTATCGATTCGATTGATATGATTGATTTGATTTATCAAATTGAAGACGAATTTAGTATTGAAATAAAAATTGGTGAGCTTGAAAAAAGCGCAAGAGCGCAACTCGGTGAACTGCCTTTTGCCGTAGATAATATAATTACGCCTGAGGGGCTCAGAGTTTTGCAAGAACTCATGCCCGAAGTTTCAAAAGAAAAATTCACGCCAGGGATTATGGTGCATCAAATTCCATATTTATTTTCTGTACGATCACTCTGTGGCCTAGTTAACCGTAAGCTTATGGATGTTTAATAAAAAGTCATGAAATTTTATCGACTCAAAACCGGGCGAAATCTTTTTAGTTTTGGCGACCGTATCGGTGAAGTACCCGTTTACGAAAAGCCATTGGCAGAGCTGCAATACTCAATTATTCACGCATTGGGCTTTGAGCTTATTGAAGTAACAAATGAAAAGGAAATTCTAGACTCTCATTATTTTATTTTTGAAGATGATCTGGTCTTCACCAAAAACTTTGTGAAGAAAGTTTTGAAAGCTTCGAGAACTTTGCCAGACCAGGCACTACGCTTTTGTTTGAATCCAAATACCTTCAATACTCGCTATTGCTTGCCCCAGTCCCTGCTTGAAGAAGAAAATTTGAAATTTAGTTTTTACTATAGGGTTAAAGCCTCTGCGGCCACACAAGACTTTTATATTCCACAAGAGATTTATGAAAATCGCATTTCAATTCCTAAACAGATTTTACAAGAAGGTTTTTATTCTTTTGATCAATGCGATACCTTTGTAATTCAAATTCTCTCGCCCTTTCATTTGCTCCAGGCAAATCTGGCATTTTTATTTTTAAATTATGTAGGTTTAAGAACTCTGTTGCCTGAATTCATTATCAAACGCTGGCTGGCGACAAATTCGAAATTATTTTTCAGAGCCTTGAGCTTGAGAAATAAAATAGGAAAAAATTGTAAGATTCACCCGACGGCAATTTTAGAGGGCTGTGAACTTGGCGACAATGTAACCATTGGAGCCTATTCAGTTGTTAGAGTATCGAAACTGGGCTCTGGGACTTCATTAGAGGAACATACACTCGTTAAATACTCTGTTCTGGGAAAAAACAATTACGTCTCAAACGGCAATCAGATCAATGCGTGCATGACATATGATGAGGTTTTTCTGATTCACGGCCCATATCAATTTTCAATATTTGGTAAGGCTGCTACTGCGATGGCTGTAATTAATTGTGATTTGAGACTCGATCAAAAAAGTATTCAGATTGAGACTTCTCGCGGGCGGCTCGATTCCAAACAATATTTATTTGGCATTGCCTATGGGCATGGCGCAAAAATTGGGGGAGGCAATATAATTTTGCCCGGGCGAATTGTCCCGAACTTTCTTAGTTTAGCTCCACCGTCTTTTACAAAGACCAGTTTTCCTCGGCAAGAGCCGTTAGAAGCGACACACTAGTGCAAATATCTTCTGAATCGCACGAATTGAGTTCAGCTAGACTGCAACGCGAAGAAGTATTTGCGAGAGGCAATGATGCATTGGCATGGGCTGCGGTCGAAGCTGGAGTGAATTTTTTCAGTCATTATCCGGGCTCGCCGGTTAATTTAGTTGAACCAATATTAAAGAAAATTGATCGCGAACAACAGCTCAACATTATTTTTAATGACTCACTTAATGAACATATTGCAACTTTGGCTGCGGCTGGAGCAAGTTTTTGTGGCGCGCGTTCAATGGTCGTCATGAAACATGTTGGACTTAATATTGCGGCCGATCCGATTAATTATCTGGGTTTGACGGGTGTCAAAGGTGGAATGGTGATTGTAGTTGGTACCGATCCTGGTGCCAACAGTAGTACGGGTGAAGAAGATCCGCATTGGTATGTTCCGCAGGTTGGCTTTCCCTTATTTGAGCCAAAAAATGTTCGAGACATTCAAACCTATACGATTGCAGCCTTCGAACTTTCAGAGAAATATCAATTGCCGGTTTTTATTTTCATCCCAAGTCGAATTGCGCATCACACAGATCGAATTGATGTTCCGAAAAATCCTCAGGCTTCAAAGCGTCGCTTTTATTTTGAAAAAGATCCCGCTCGCTATATCAATGTCGGGCAAAAAGCGGTTTTTAATCATCGCAAACAACTTGAAAAGCTCATGCAGCTTTCAAAGCAAGAATCTTTTTCTCAAAGCTATTTCAATTCAGAGGCTGAAATTGGCCTGATCACAAGAGGGGTTGGTTTTGGCCATGCTTTTGAAAGTATTAAAAGGCTAGGACTTGAATCCAGAGTTGAGCTTTTGAATATGGATTTGGTTTTTCCTTTACACACTGCAAGTTTAAAAGAATTTGCAAAAACTAAAAAGGAAATTTTGATTATCGAAGATCAAGATGGATTTCTTGAAAATCAAATCAAAATGAAATTGTTCAACGAATTGGAATGCGCGGTTTACGGCAAAGAATTTTTTCCAGCGTATGGTGAACTTAGCTTTCAGCAGGTCTTTGAATTTTTAAGTGAAAAATTTGGCCTGGCCATAACAAAGGCCACTCTTAAAACTCAAGAAGTGCAAGAACGTCTTGGGACTTTTTGCGAGGGCTGTCCGCACCGCTCTTCATTTTTCGTAATTGATCAAGTAACCAAAGGTACGGATACCATCATTGGCGGCGATATCGGCTGTTCTTCATTGCCTCCTCAAAGAGCTGATTGGTTATTATGTATGAATGCCGGGATCGGGATTTCTCAAGGAATGGCGCAAATTTTAAAAAATCAAAAAGTCATTTCAACCGGTGGCGAAGGTAGTTTTTTTCATGCTGGGATTACCTCTCTTCAGAGTGCAGTCGTAAACAAGATAGATCTTCTGCACTTGGTATTTGATAATCGCAGTATTGCAATGACCGGGCACCAAAAGTCGCCATCTGCCGACACTCGCTTTGACCACCTCAAGCTTCTTGAAAGTATTGGTGTGGATCGCTTTTTTGAGGTAGACGCATTTGATCCTCTTGGTTTTGAAAATCGCCTCAAGGTCGAAATGAATACAAAAGGCGTGCGGGTATTGTGGGTTAAGGGTGACTGTGCGCTTTTGCCTGACGAAGAAACCATTAAGCGTCGCAAAACTAAAATGCTCAAAATTGAAAATGAGAAATGTGGCAGTTGTACGAAATGTTATTCAGAATTGGGTTGCCCAGCAATTCAACTGATCAATACCGAGTCACGTGATTTGAAAGTAGACTTAGATCGCTGTATGCGTTGTGGAGTTTGTATCGAGATCTGTCCAAATGATTCAATTGCGGTTCACTATGAATCCTAAAAACTCTTTTGATATGATCATTGCAGGTGTTGGTGGCCAAGGGGTCATGACTTTGACCCAAATATTGGTCGCACTCTGTGAGAAACATAAGATCTTAGTTCAGAGTTCGATTCACAAGGGTGGTGCTCAGCAGCTGGGCTCAATTCATTCAGTATTGCGATTGTTCTTTAAGAATGAGCCTGAAGCAAGAAATTACTCGACACAAATGCTTGAGGGTGACCTCGATTTAATGCTCGGTCTTGAGCCCTGGGAAACTCTCCGTTACTCAAGATTTTTTTCAAAGAATACGAAAGTTCTTAGCAATTCTAAAAAGATCGGTATTGAGACGGAGCGCTATCAAAGCAAAAGTTTTGAGGATCCCCGCCTTCAGTTACACCGTCTTGACGTAAAATTAACTCTGAAAGACTTTTCAGATGAAGCAGAACAGCGATTCGGAAGTAAAAAAATGTTGAATTTTATTCTTGCTGAAAGAGCTGTGATTGATAAGCTAATTCCGTTTAAAAAAGAAGATTTGGTAAATGAGTTTCAAATTCGCGGTTACCAAGTTTCACATAAAACCGAGGGAGAACTAAATGTCTGAGATCATAAATAAACTAAGTTGGAAAGATACCTCACAAATCGCCATGCACTGGAAGCCTTTTAAAGAAGATGGCGGCCGTGTCGAATGCACTTTATGCCCAAGACATTGCAAGACCTCTCCTGGTCAAATGGGTTTTTGTAAAGTTCGGGGCAATAAAGACGGAGAATTTCAAACCTATAATTTTGGTAAATCTGTTGCTGCAACCGAAGAATGCGTTGAAACCGAAGCCATCTATCACTTTGCGCCTGGCGCACGTATTTTGAGCCTTGGCAATATTGGTTGTATGATGGCTTGTGACTATTGCCAAAATTGGCAAACCTCACAGGTGAAATATTTAGATGATAATGTTGTGCACACCTATACACCTGAGCAAATCATCAAGCTCGCACAGCAAAACAATATAGGTATCATTTCTTGGACCTACAATGATCCAGTGGTTTGGCATGAATTTGTTTATGAAACCTCAAAGCTTGCTAACAAAGCCGGTATTAAAACTCTGTATAAATCTGCTTTTTATATAGAAGAAAAACCTGTTAGTGAGTTGATCGATGTTATTGATATTTTCAGCGTTTCATTGAAATCAATGTCGCCAGAATTTTATCGAAAAATCACCAAGGGTGAAATGCAGCCGGTTCTCGATCGCATCAAACAAGTGGCAGCGTCGGGTAAACATTTAGAGGTGAGTCAGCTTTTGGTAATGGAGTTAAACGAGAAATCCGAAGATATTAAAAAAACCATTGATTGGGTTTTAAATAATATAGGCGATCGCATTCCACTTCATTTTGTCGGCGCCCATCCTGCTTTTAAATACACCCATGTCGAACGCACTCCAATTTCAATTTTGCTCAATGCCCACAAATTGGCAAAGGCAGCAGGATTGAAATATTGTTATCTTGGTAATGTTTATGAGGGCGGAGTTAGTGATACCAAATGTGAAAAATGCGATCACCTACAAGTGAAGCGCTTTGGCTTAACTGGTGAAGTACTCGGGCTAGATGCTCAAGGAAATTGTTCAAACTGCGGAGCAGCTTCACCAATCAAAGAACCTTGGATGGCCAAAGAGCGAGCGCGCAAAGAACCAAGCGCAATTCATGCGCTTCATTCTTCTCATTTTAATTGGACCAAAGACGTTAAGAGTGTGCACTTGGTAGCGAGAAACAAAGGCCAAAGTAAAATGGCAAATGTTCAAATTAAACATGCTGGTGGAAAACATTTAGAGAATTATCAATTGGGTGGCTCTGGCCTCACCCGGGTGATCATTTCAAGAGCCTCAGATCAAGAATCAGGAATTGAAGTGAGCTGGGACAATGATCAAGAGATTGATATATTACCCGTCCTAGATCGCGCACATTTTCCGGTGGTTGCGGCCATGACCGATGAAGGTGTGAATGGCCAAACTCAGACGAGTGCGACTCTTTAATTTAAATAGGCGGAAGGAACCAAGATGGATCAAGAATTTAAAGCTACAACCAAGGCTTTAATTACTAAAGTAGCCATTGAAGGTTCCCTGCCGGTGACCACACCGCTCTTTCAATGTAGCGCCTTTCAGTCTGGATCAAGTCATTTTTATACCCGCAAATCCAATCCGAATTCTGAGGAGTTTGAAAAAGTTGTCAAAACTTTAGAAGGAACTGAATTTGCCATTTCAGTAACAACCGGAATGAGTGCGATCTCATTGACGATCGATTTGCTTGAGCCCGGCGATACTTTGGTGGTGAATCAGGATATTTATGGCTGTTCCTTTAAATATTTTCAACGAGTGGCTGCGCGCCGAAAAATAAAGTTAGTCAGTCTCGACCTATCTAAAAGAGAAAATCATTTCAAGATTCCCGCGCGGACAAATATGGTATTATTTGAAACCCCAACCAATCCATTTTTAAAAAGCATTTCAATTGCTGAGGTTTCAAAGCTTGTTAAGGCCAATAATCCCAATGCACTTGTGGTGGTAGATAATACCTGGGCGACGCCCATGTTTCAGTCACCTACAAAATGGGGAGCCGATCTTTCGCTTCATAGTGCCACAAAGTATTTTTCTGGCCATAGTGATGTCATGGGCGGAGTGATTTTGACCAACCGTGAAGATTTACATGAGCAGCTCAAGCAAGATCGTTTTTTCACGGGTTGTATATTGGCGCCTCATAGTGCTTGGTTACTTTGCCGTAGTCTTCAGACCCTGCCGTTGAGAATGCGTGAACATGAACGCATAACAAAAGAAATGCTAGCTTATCTAAAGAATTTTCCTGAGATTAAAAGTGTTTTCTATCCAAAGGTTGATGGCGAGCAGCTTAAAGCCTATGGCGGCATTGTGTTTTTTCAATTTCGCGATGATCTCAAAAATAAATATGCAGAGTTTATTCGTCATTTAAGACTCTTCAAAACCGGCACTGGCATGGCGGCGGTCACTTCAATGGTAGCACAACCATTTACTGGCAGTCATGCTTCAATGAGCGCTGAGGAGAAATATGCGATTGGTCTAGATGAGGGCTTAGTGAGATTGTGTTTTGGTTTTGAAGATCCAGATGATTTAAAATTAGATCTGAAAAATGCCTTTAGAGCTGTGAGTTTATCTATTGACACTGTTCATACTCATCCCGAGCTTGAAGCCTGAAAATTAAAACTAAGAGAAAATTCCTCTCTGAGTGACTCCAAAATATGAAATGAATCAACTAGCTGTGAGGGGGCAAATACTCCGCTCGGAAGCTCAGGTAATCTTCTCAAAGCTTCAAGCATTTCAACTATTATGCTGGCGGTGATTTGATAAGTGTCGAAGCCAAATACTTGAGCGCGACCTACGCTTTGGTCTTGATAAGTCGCATGAACACCAACCATAAAACGGCCGTCTTTTCTGTCCTCAAGATCTGGACCGGGCCGATTGAGACTTCGGTGCTTAACTAACAATTGCTCAATCGATTTTTCTTCTTTTGGGTCATTACCAAATGGGGTCCAATCATTTTCTTTGGTTAAAATATACGAGTGCGCATTCTGACTTTTATGGGCGCTCGCAAAAAACACCACTTCTGGGTAAGGAGCAAAGATAGCTTTACAATACTTACTATCGAGACCTTCAAAGCGAATTTCGAGATTTTTTTCTCCCGGAGCACAATTTATCCATTTTGAATTTTCATAAGCATGATTTTGAAAATGTCTCACGAGCTGCATCGACAAGCGAGTCCCGGGAGAAACCCTTGGATTTGAAAAATAATAAAATGAAGAAAGCCCTAAAAAGCTTAAGTTAGTTTTTTTTAAGCGCAAGGCCAGGGCGTCTGCAACAAAAGATTCAAAGGCACAAGCGTGAATGAGGGTGCTTTGAGTTTTTTCATTTTGCTGATAAGAATTATAAACAAAAGACTCTTCGCCGGAAACATCGAGATAAATTATTTTTTTTGAAGAAATATATTCTAATAAATTTACCGCAAACAAATTAAAAGGACCTGCGCAATTTAAGATATATTTAATTTCAGAAGGAATTTTTTTAAGTTCGGAAGCCACTTCAAGATTCATTGAAAAGAACGGCACATGCCAGTTCGAGGCGAGGGGAGAAAGTTTTTCGAGACTGTGTCCTGTAATCTGAAAACTTATTTTTCTCTTTAACAGCTCTTCAGCCACGAGTTGTCCGGTATAACCCGTGGCTCCAACAAGAAGAATAGATGCTGAAAGTTCTATTGTGGAACTCCACCGAGGAGACTAATGGCAGTAAAATTTCCTAAAACTGAATTGAGGACTCGAAGAGATCTGTTGAGCTCTTGATCATTATTGAATTCGGGCTTCGCTAAATTGGGAAATAACAAAGCAAATTTTGAACGATCATATCCTCGTGGGCTGCCCTTGCGATAATCACGAAATTCAGAAGTATGTTGCACTTTATTGCTGTCAGTTAAAACTATTGTGATCCACTCTGAATTTCCTTTAAGACCTGGAGTGAAGCTCGTGGGAAGTAAGTCCGCAAGTTTTTTAGGCCCGCCAGAATTTAAAAATGCAGGAATATCAACCATCGCTTCTTCACCCGTAATGCTATTCTTAATCATGACTCGATTTTTAAGAGCTCTTGCAAAGTCTATGAATTTTGAATCGACAAAGGAGCGATCGCGCAGCACATAACCTGAATTCAAGAGCCAAACTCCGCCATTTCGGCTCTCTTTTGTCCTTTCCCAAGCCAATTCGAGGGTTCCGGTGGCGTGTTTTAGATTTTTGAAGGCCTCCTGCACCTTAGCCACTCTATTGTTCATTCCAATTCCAACTTCAGGATGCTGCTTTAAAATTTTATCGTGAAAGTCTTGGGCGGTCACACCTTCAACGCCAGCTATAAATTGGCCGTCAATACCAAAGGTCCAACCAATTTTGGTCGACAAATCAAGTGCGCCATTAAGACTATAAGCCAACATAAAATCCAGCTGTGAAAGTGTAAAAAAGAGATTTGAAAGCATCAATTGCTTTTCTAGCTCACCAACTCTTTTATATCTCTTGAGGTCATCTTTTAAACTCTTTGGTCCAAAGAAAACTTTTTGATCCCAGAGAACAACGGGCCCGCCGTCTGATACCTTCAATTCAAATAGTTGCGTTCGTGAGGTTTCAAGTACCTCGCGAAATTGAGCCATGAAGCCCTGAAACTCAGCGAGATCTGCAAACGCCTTTGAAAGTTCGATGCTAGAGCCATCTTTGGTTACCATGTCTCGAACATAGGGTTGGGTGATGTAATCAAAACCTACTTCCCAGGACTTATCTGGGATGGCAATATTCATTTGCCCGGCAAAACTCTTAAAGGCTGTTAAAGCCAATGAGTGAGCGGGTCGAGTGTCACGGTCTTGAAATAAGCCGATCATTTTCCAGACGACTCCGCGTAAAGTTCTGAGCGGAATAAATTGTGAAGCAAAAAGCTTGGTATCGGTATTTTTATAATCCTTATAGTCGTGTTCTAATTTAGCCAAAAAAATCTCGAGTCGATCTGTATTGGTGGTCAATAGTTCAGGTTTGTCAAACGAGGGGCGAGGCGCAGAACTTATTCTTAAAAGTTCGTCTGCTAAATCTTTGAACTCTTGGCTTGCGGCTGTGCCGTCACCAGTGGCAGGTGTTCTTTGGTTCGCAATTTCAGTTTTTATCTTTTCAATTTCAGCAGGAGTATAAAGTGGCTCCTCGGCTGTATGACTGATCTTCGGTGAGAGCTCCTCAACAATTTTTGCATAAGTTACCTGGTCTATCTTTCCGGATTTAGATTTGGCTTTTGGCATCGACCAAGCCACGCTTGAAGAAAGAATCCCTGCAATCAAGAAGGCCAAAAGTTTAGAATTTAAAATCATAAAATCACTCCTTCTAAAAAATCTGATTAAAAATTATCTTTAAGTTGATCAAAAATTTATTCTGTTACGGATTCTTGGTTTTTTGAAATTCCGTAATTGGTCATTTCTAAATGCCGTTCGTTGAGCGACATAAAGGGCTGAATAAAAGGGCCAACGACCATCAGAAAAGCCATGGTGCCGAAACCAACAGGCCCGCCTAAAACCCAGCCGCTTGTAAATAAAATCATTTCTAAAAGCATTTTGGCTTTGAAAAATGACCAGTTCCATCTTTCAACAATTGTGATTGCCACTAAATCCATTATGCGAATTCCGATTCCGCTCATAATGATGAGTGAAGAGGCGTAGGCGCATAAGAGCACTCCGAAAACTAACATCCATGCAGGCTGCAAGAAATACATAGTCAGTTTTTGAATCTGAAGCCAATTCCAGAGGTCAATCAAACAGCCGACCGAAAAGGTAGTGAAAAAAGGAGTTAGGGGCGGCAGCTTTTTATTCCATAGAGACCAGGTACTCAGAAATACTATGGCAATAATTCCGGATGCAATTCCGATTGTAATAGGTAAGTGCTTCGTCATGCCAATGCAGAGAACATCTAGAGGATCTGTACCCAGTTTAGAGTCGATAAAGAGTTTGGCTCCGATTGAAAAGACAAGGCATCCTGCCAAATAGGTTAAATATCGGGTGAAACTGGCTTCAAATTGTGCCGTAAAATATTTTTTAAGCATCATGCTATATAGTCTCCCTTAAAATTATTTAAGATTAAAAAGGTGATAAGATCTACCGATAGATTTTGTTGGTGGCATTTTTTAAAGTAAAGGCACGAGGTGTTAGTGAAAGTGGGCACATTTCATTTGGGAAAACTCATTGCTGATACCAAATATTAACTTGATAATATTTGAAAACATATTGCGAAAAATTGAAATCTTTTTAGATCATCTTGAGACCTAACCTAAGTTCTCTTCTCTCTAATAAAAGTAATGGAACCACTCAACTCGCATGAAAGTGATTTTTATCAAATCGAAATTTGGCCCGAAACTTAGACAGGACTCAGAAGGAATGTCTAAAAAGCGTGAAAATATTATGATTTTTTCCTAACTTAAGCTTCGCCTTCATTTCTTTAGTTGCTGCGCAGTCATGGTTTTGCTATAAAATGAGGCCAAATGAGGAGGATTTATGCTAGGTGGATTTTACTGCCGAGTTTTGGTCAAAAACTTAGATCAAGCCAGCGAAGATTATTTTACCTCCTTTTGTTTTGAGCATGGTGCGCAGGGTGTTTTTGAAGAACTCGAATTCACGCAACCCGACTTAATTTATACAGCGGAGATTCGCGAGACCGAAAAAATCAATGTTAATGTGATCTTTCCGGAACAACCACCTGAGAATTTTTTTCTAAAACTTGAGGTCGAATTTTCAGACACAAAAGCCGAGCGCTTCATTGAGCAAGATCGTGATTGGTTAGAAGAATGGAAAAAGGGCTTTGAGTCTTTTTTATTTGTTGATCCGTTTTGGATTGTGCCCTCTTGGCGAGAGGCTCCCAAAGAAGCTAAACAAATTATTAAGATGGAACCCGGAATGGCATTTGGAACAGGTACTCACGAAACCACCAAGCTTGCAGCGCAATTGATTGTGCGAAATTGGATTCGCTTGCAAACGCCTACAATGGTTTTGGATGTTGGAACCGGCACCGGAATTTTGTCGATCATAGCTGAAAAAATGGGTGCTGGTAAAATTTTGGCGATCGACAATGATCCTGAGGCACGCCGAGTAGCACGTGAAAATATTGAAAATAACAACTGCAAAAAAATTGAAATTCCAGAAAAAGAAGTAGCGCAAATTAAAGATTCGTTTGACTTGATCATAGCCAATATCATCGATGGTGTTTTATTGACGATAAAAAATGATGTTCTCAGGCTTAGAGCTAAAGACGGCAAAATTATTATGTCAGGAATTCTCAAAGAACGAGCTGAACAATTCCTCGCCCAATTTCTTAAAGATACCAATTTAAAAGTCCGAGAGCGTATCGAAGATGGCGAATGGGTGGCCTTTTTAATCGAATCTTGAAGGCTTAGTAAGTTATGCGAAGATATTGGGTGCCACTAAATTTCATCGACGTTGAATCTATAAGACTTCAGGGGGAGATCCTTCATCATATTCGAGATGTGTGTCGCATGCGTCTTAAGGACCGCTTCGAAGTTTTAAGTGAAAATCGCAAAGCCTATTTTGTTGAGATTGTTTCTGAAAGTAAAAATGAGTCTTTAGCAAAAATTCTTGAAGAAAGAGAGATCGAGCCCATTTCAAAACCCCATTTGATTTTGGCAGTGAGCCTGCCACGATTTAACGTCTTTGAAAATATTCTCGAAAAATCAGTAGAGTTAGGTGTACATTCGATTCAGCCTTTTTTTAGCGATTATAGTTTTATTCGAAAGCCAGATGATGTTCTGGTCAAAAAGGGACCGCGTTTTCAAAAGATCATTCAGGGAGCCACTCAGCAATCTGGGCGCGGCGATATCATGCCGATCCTCCCAGCTTTACAATTGAGCGAATTATTGCAAGTTTTTAACCGAGAGCAGCAGGCCGCGAGTCTTACTCCCGGGAGTCTCGTATCCGGTGTATTTGCTTATGAAGGCGAGGCTAAATGCGGCCTAAAATCCTATCTCCATGAAATTCTTCAAAACTTTAAGCCATCGACAGAAATCCAGAAAATTTATGTATTTGTTGGTAGTGAGGGTGGGTTTTCGGAACATGAGGTTGAATTGTTTAAAAAATGCTCTTTGAAAGCAATTACTTTAGGATCTCAAGTATTACGTGTTGAAACGGCTTGCGTCGCCCTTGTGAGCGTCATAAAGTATGAACTTGAAAGCGGGCGGCAGCAGGAATGAGGAGGCGAAATGGAACTATTTGAAGATCTCGAATTTAAGCCAATCACTGAGGGTTTAGGTTTTCATCGCAATACGAATACTCCAAGTTCTGATACGCAAACAAATAGCGTGCAGAGACAGGATCAAAAGCCTACGCCGATTAAAAATAACTCTCCAGAATCGGCATCGACTAAGCCAGCATTTATTCCGAGCTTAAAGCCAGAGTATAATTTTTTAGATGAAGATTCTTTGAAAGAAACCAAAAAATTTGCGCAAGAATTGAATTTGCCAAAGACCACTCCGGATCGTACTAAAATTTATGAGCCGATAGGGCGAAAAGATTATTCTTCGCCCAATTTGCCGAAGCAAAATAATCTCACAAAAGCGGCAAGCTTTAGCATACCGGTACCAGGAGCGCCTGCCTCATTGAGCGCTCTTCGCAATCAAGCCATTGAGAAAAACAAGTTAACGAATGAGCAAAAGCTTTCGAGCTCAAGCATGAATCCCGCAGCGACGTCGCTTTCAAATACGATAGCGCCTAATGCGAAAGTGGGCTTTTCGCTTCATACCAAGACCGCAAACCCAATGACGGCGACTTCTGCCACCATGACTTTAAAAAAGACTCAAGATTTAACTCTTGTGACTTGCATTCCAGCAGCCATACTTGATTCGATTTTTGCAATCGGTGTGAGTCTGACACTCTTGGTGGGAGTATTACTTGTTACCAAAGCAGACTTGGTAGGACTTCTTTCAAACTCTAAAACAGATCATTTTGTACAAGCACAAATTGGCATTTTATTTTTAATGGTTTTGCAAATGTACATCTTGGTTTCTCGCAGCACTATTTTTGGACAAAGTATTGGTGAGTGGACTTACGAGATTCAACTTGGGACCGACGAGCAGAAGAGTAAGGCATTGTATCCCGTACAAGTAGTTTTTCGCGGACTCTTATTCGCCGCAACCGGATTTGTATTGATTCCGTTTCTGTCTGAACTTTTTGGTCGCGATCTAGCGGCTCCACTGACGGGTTTGAAACTTCAGAAGATCACTCAGCAGGGACTCAATTTTTGAGTTTACTAAAAAAAGCGAACTATTTCATGCTCCTGGTAATAAATGAATAAAATTATCAAAAATTGGCAGGAGCTGAGTCGGATCATCACATCGGTTCGGCCAGGCAAGAAAATTGTTTTCACAAATGGCTGTTTTGATATTCTTCATATTGGTCACATTCATTATTTGAAGGAAGCGCGCAGCCTTGGTGATTACCTCGTTTTGGCCATAAACAGTGATGAAAGTGTGAGAAAGCTAAAAGGCGAAGAGCGACCTCTCCAAAATCAAGAAGATCGGTCTGAAATTTTGGCGGCCCTAGAATGTGTTTCCTTTGTAAGCGTTTTTGCAGAGCCAACTCCGCTCGAGATTATCAAAGTTGTTAAACCAGATATTTTGGTAAAAGGCGGCGACTGGCCTGAAGAGAAAATTATTGGTTATGACTTTGTAAAATCCTATGGTGGAGTTACGAAATCCTTGCGTTTTGTAGAGGGACGCTCAACCACTGCGATTGTTGAAAAAATAAAGCGGCTCTAAGAGCTAATTGGTTTTAATCATTAAAGCCGCAGACCTAATTTGCCGCTGAAAACCGTATCACGATAATGATCGACCTCAAGGTTTAAGAAAAAATCGGCCAAGCGAACATTGACTCCGAATAGAAAATGAACGCCGCTCACACTCTCACTTTCTTGATAGCCAGTATCGGTGATTCCTCTTGGGCCGCCAAGAAAATCTCCAGCGCTGCTGACCAGGCCTGCGCCAGAAAAAAGCGCGACACGATCAACATTTAAACCGCCAATGAGGTCGGCGCCATAGGTTCTGAGTGAAAGTTGATTCGAAATATTGCTTGAGTTGGCGTTGAAGAGGAGTGAAAAACTCAAGGGCAAATTTTCAGCTTGAAAAAAGGACCAACGCAACTGGCCTCCAAATTGACTCATTTGAATGGACTGCACATAGGGTGTTAAATTGAAAAACACATCAATATTATTGTACAGGCCCTTGCCGATTGAAAATGAAGAATAAGAGATATCCGATTGGCCTGTGGCCAATTTACTGCCGAGAGTTTTAATTTGATTGGTAGGAATACTTGATACAGAAACTCCAAATTCAAAACCAGAGTAGCCGCCGAGAGGGAAGGGATCTGAGAGAATCTTAGAACTAGTTCCGAAGCCAAGAATTCTTAAGCTTTCTTCGCGATCTGACTTGGTTAAATTCAGAGGAAGGTCGATCACAGCCTGAGATAAACAGGGCAAAAGAATAGAGAGGAGAATAAGATATCTTATGATTTTCATTGGACCCTTATCTTAATGGTCCCTCGGGATTTTTCAATTTAAAAATCTCTATAGTCCGTAACGGACTATAGGATCAATTAAGGATTGATGCTTGCGCTTTGGCTGCCAAACAAGCCTTGTAAATCACCCAAATCCTGGCTGGCAATACTCTTGGTGGTGCCATCCGTTGAGTTATGCACGAGCGCAGTTAAGAGATTTATGAAGGGTATAAAAAGCTTCTGGGCGTTGGCCGGACTATAAGCAAAAGTACTGACCTGTCCTGGAGCAGGAAGTGGTTGTGACATTTCAAGCTGGGCATATTGTTTGGCCGCGGTATCAAGTAATTTAAGTGCTTCAATATGCAAGCTTCGTGTCGTAATTGGCATTGCCAATGCTTGCGCTAAAACATTTACCGAACCCTGAATGGTTACATCTGAATACATATTGAGGTATTTAAGACTATCCGTTTTAACGATGTCGTTGTTCGCGTCTGTATCGAGAATATTGACTAAAGCCACAAAGCTTTTTATGTGTAAGTCCTGGCTATAAACAAAAACCGCAAGATCTTTCATTTGGAGCCGAGAATCTGCCATCATCGCAGCAGCAACCGTGAAGTAAACATCATCTGTTATTTGTTTCGCTTTGTGGGCCGAAACAAATTTTTGAGTTTCAGAAGTGCTTGGCTCTTTTAATAAGATGTTCTCATAATATTTTACGAGCGCATTGGTATTGGCGGCTGGGGTATTGGCCAGGGCTCCACCGGGATTGGCAGTATTTGCTTGCGCCGGCGCTGGCACCGGAGCTGGCGGGACATCTTGATTTGCGTTTAAATCTGAAGTTGGGGCCGGTGCTTGAATTTGATTCTGGTTCTGGGCATTTGAATCGGGATTTGGTGAAACTGTTTTTTTCTTTTTCTTCTTTTTCTTGTCGGCCGGTTTGGCTTTTTCATCTGTTGCTTTCGCAAGGGCTGCCATATCGACTGGTACTGGGATCGGCGCAGGAGCCGTGACCACCGGAATTTCACTTGGAGTCTTTGTCGCCGGAGCCAAGCCTGCAACTTCGGGATGAGTTAATTTTGGAAGCTTATGTGGTTTCACTTCATCATTTGAATTCGAAACATCTTCAGCTAGATCGCCGCGACCAACTAAAAAATGTTTTGTGAAAGCTTGTTCTTTCGCAGTTGGATGCATAATGAATTGATAAGACAAGACTCCCAAGCCAAGAATGAAAAGCGCTATTGGTATTTTAGTGTTTTGCATAAGGCCTCCCTCATACCTGTTGGTATCGCAGGAATCGCGCCTAAGGGGTCCACTTTGGCCTCACTTAAACAGCTGAATTTACTTACTTAAAATGGGTGCTCTAAGGGACGCTTTTCGGCCTAGGGATTACGTCTGTCTTACTTTTGAACACTTGAAAGCAGAGATAATAAAGTTTGAGTTTTTTTAAGGAGTTAGCTTTAATTGCCCTTAACTTATGAGTGACCAAACACAGCAGCTAATTGAGCGAGTCAAGCAACAGGATTTTACCGCCCTCGCAAAACTGCTCAGCGTACTTGAACGCGAAGGCCCAAAAGAACTCTCCCTACATCCTGATTTGAATAAGGCGAAAAAACTCTCTTTTCGGGTAGGTATTACGGGCCCTCCCGGAGCCGGAAAATCGACCCTCATTTCAAAATTGATATCTGAAATTCGCAGTCAAAATCTCTCAGTTGGAATCATCGCGGTCGACCCCTCAAGCCCATTTTCTAAAGGCGCGGTCTTAGGTGATCGCATTCGCTATACCGAACACTTTTCAGACCCCAAAGTATTTATTAGATCGCTCGGCTCTCGAGGAAGTCTTGGGGGGCTCAGTGCCTCGGCTTACCTAATGGTAAGAGCATTTGACTTGGCAGGATTTGATTTCGTTTTAATCGAAACGGTTGGCGTTGGGCAGACCGAATTAGAGATTATGAATGTTGCCGATTTTGTAAGTGTTGTTTTGGTTCCGGAATCAGGAGATTCAATTCAGGCTATGAAGGCCGGCCTATTAGAAATTGCCGAGCTTTTCATTGTAAATAAATTTGATCGTCCCGGTGCTGAAAGTTTCAGAAATGAACTCGAGCAATCTTTGCACTTAGATCCACGGCCTCATGCCATGCAATCCCAAATTATTTCGATGATCGCAACGCAAGCTCAAGGAGTAAAAGAATTTTTTCAGCTGCTTGAAAGCCAAAGAGCCAAAGCTGATTGGCAAAAAGCGCGTATGAGTCTTAAGCGAATACGCGCCGAAGCTCGTGCCTTGCTCCGAAATCAAATGGAGAAAAAGATTCATCTCATTTCAGATCAGATTGCAAACTTTGAAGATTTGGCAAAAGTACTTTCACATGATCCATTTTGAAATGGGCACCGCCCGCAAGGGCCATAGGGGCACCGCCCGTAGCGACCACAAAGATCTACAAAACATAATAAGTTCATTGCGCTAACGCATCGTATTAATATTTAATCTGGACCTTCCGATAGGAGATAGTCGAGCTCCAAATTTCTTCTAACGAGAAATCAGAGGGATGTTCAGTTGAGCGACCAAAATGCAGGACTATTTTCAGAATCACAACTGTCACAAATTGCGACATTTATGGTTCCACCTGCGTCTAAAGTAAAACGTGAATCAGAAAAACTTGAGCCACCCAAGGTAGCGCAAATATTAGAAGTCCAATCCCCTCCACCAGAGGATTTCAATACACAAAGTGATGAAACGAAAAAAGGGATTTTGCGTTTAGCTGATTATATTAAGCGCGAACGTAAAGCCAAACCAACGGCAGTTCCGCAGGAAACTCAAACGGGGGTCCAGGTAAAAGATCTTAAATTGAAAGAGCACATTCTCTCTCCGGCACCACAAGAACACTTGCGGCGAGCGCTTGAAACTTATGCTTGGGTTGCGGATTATAATAGTGTCGTCATTGGGACTTGCATCAATAAATTTTTGTAAGCCCGACTTGGTAATTATCAAAAAATAAGTCAAAATATTTGCATGAGTATAGAGGCTAAAAAGCTATTTGAAGTATTTGAAGTATTAAAAAATGATAATGATCGTTTGGCGGCATTCAAAGACCTGGTAAAGGCTCCTTCTTCTTTGATGTTGGTTACCGACGATGATCTCACTTTTACCTTTCGTTTTATTCGGCTTGAAAAACAAGCTTTGTATATGACCCCGGTTGAGCAAACTCGCAAAATCAAAAAAGATGAAATTGTTTATATGATTTTTTCAATCGCCTCTGGGCAGTATGCGATGCGAGGACCTGTGGATTATACCATTGGTGACGATGTGATTTTTACTCTCAATACCGAGCTCAGACGGCTTCAGCGGCGCCGAAATTTTCGGGTCAATACATTGAAGTTGAATACGTTGAAACTCCTAATTGAAGGCGTTGGTGAAGGGAGTACCCCCTCAGAGCTCATGGTAACCGACATTAGTGCCGGAGGAATTTCGGCGGTCGTACCAACTTCATTGCAGGGAAAAGGGAAGCTCAATCAACACGTCAAATGTCGAATTCATCATCCGGTGAGAGCAGTTTCGGATCTGAACGGAATTGTTCGTCATATTGGCCCCTACTCAGGTGGTGAAAGATGGGGAATAGAGTTTGTATTGGCGAGTGAGCAAATGCAGACAATGCTTGCACTATCCCTTCAGGTACATCGGGAAAGTCTTTTAATTGTAGAGGTTTAACGCTCTGCAAAATATTTATTTAAGTTAAGACGCATCGCGTCCGATAAAATCCAAGACTGCTGAAATCTTTCTTCTCAATTGCCTGGAATAGGGCTCATGTAATTGAGACATAAATAGATGCGTGCGTATGCGCGTGTGAATTTAAAAAACAATCGTCTGTGGGCTACTTCTCATTCTTTCAGAAGAGAGGTGTCCAATGGGTTTACGAATCGGAACGAATGTCGCATCCATAGCTGCCCAACGGCAGTTGGGGAAGGCGCAAAAAGCGACGGATCATGCCTTAGAGGCACTTTCGTCAGGCTCAAGAATTGTCTCAGCCGGAGACGATGCCGCGGGCTTTGCAATCAGCGAAGTCCTTCGGGGACAAGCCTCTAGCTTAAAACAAGCAAAAAATAATGCCGAAGGCGCAAAGGGATTGATCCAAGTTGCTGAGGGCGGGCTCAACGAACAAAATAATATTTTGATTAGACTGCGTGAACTCGCAATTCAGGCGGCTAGCGATACTGTGGGTGATGACGAGAGAGAGTATCTCAATACAGAATTCACCGGGCTTACAAGCGAGGTAGATCGTATTGCAAAGACCACTACCTTTGGTCGCAAACAACTCTTGCAAGGTGATAGTACAGAATATGAATTTCACCTGGGAACGCAAAATGGTCAGCAAGATGTGATTCGCTATAAAATGGACGCCGATACAACCGGCTCTTCTCTTGGCGTTTCGGGACTTACGATTGCGGATAAAGGCGATGCCAAAAGCAATTTGGCAGATATTGATAGTGCCATAGCTAAAATTTCAAAAACCAGGGCGGGCTTCGGCGCTATTCAAAGTAGACTTGAAATTGCAGGAAATAATTTAGATCAACAATACGAAAATATTTCTGCGGCTCGAGGGAGAATTGTGGATACAGATGTGGCATTTGAAACTTCAGAACTTGCACGCGGGCAAATTTTAAAAGAGTTCGGCGTTGCTGTTTTGGCACAGGCGAACCAAGAACCTCAAAAGTCCTTGAAACTACTGTAATGTCTTTAAAAATGCGGAAATTATTCTGTGAATTATTTGCCAGATTTTAATTCTTGAATATGAAATAAGAAGAACCTATTCTTGGGTCACGCAATGGCTGCGCAGACAAAGAGAGGCTTTTCGTGAAAACTTTTTTATTTGCTACTTTGCTTATTAGTTCACAAGCATTTTCAGTTGTTAGCGTTGATTGCAAAATTTCAAGTAGCTTAGAATTTATAGCCAACTTCGACTCATCAAATAACTCCATTTCAGTGACAAGAAAAGAAAGTAAGGTTGAATCCAACTTTCCCGGAATTTCTTTCGAGCAGATTAATAAAGCGGACCTCAATCAAAACCAAAAATTGATTGATCTTGCCAAGGCGAATGACATTCCAATTGCTCAAGCCAATTCGGCAAATCATTTTGTCATTCAAAAATCAGGAGCAGAAACCACCGAACTCGTCGACTTCATAAGTATTGATGCTGAAAGCATTGGTGCTGCAGCGATTCTGGGTAGCGTTACCCAAAGGTGCCTGCTGACATTTCATAATTCGGCGCGTTAAACTAGACCTTTATCCAGAAAAATAAAATATTTTTTATTTGCCATTTTCTAGTAATACTAGCGAGAAGACGCGCTAC
The DNA here is from genome assembly GCA_043739185.1 of Bdellovibrionales bacterium. GTDB lineage: Bacteria > Bdellovibrionota > Bdellovibrionia > Bdellovibrionales > JAMPXM01 > JAYTQQ01. The sequence continues at coordinate 1,352 of JAYUEN010000113.1, read as the reverse complement.
GCCAAAAACTAGACTAGACTAAAGACTAAAGTTTCTAGACCTAGGTCCGATCAGTTGTATGAACACGGTTGGACAGTCTCCGAAGAAAGTATTTCAGCAGTCACTGAAAATACCCCTCTTCAAAAGATGGTTCCCTCTCTTAAGTAGCAGTCACTGCTTAAGGGAGAGAGCTTGTCTCCAGCCCAGCACTCAATATCGAGTGCCAAATAAATGTTAGTGAAGTTTTAAAATTTTAATTTTTTAAAAGTTTTAGAAAACTTTATGCATGGATGAAGTGTGCGCCTTGTTCATAGGGAACAAATGCGTGTGCGTTGTGGGCAAGAATGGATTCGAATTTCATGTAGGGGGCTTTATGGGCTTAAGAATTTCGACGAATATTGCGGCGATCGACGCGCAAAGAAACTTAGGAGTGCAGCAGAAGCGAAATGCACATGCACTCGCAGCATTGTCATCAGGTAGTAGAATCGTATCGGCATCCGACGATGCCGCCGGTCTCGCCATTTCAGAGAATATCCGAGGTCAAACTCGTGGTATTGCACAAGCGAGATCCAACTCTAATAACGCAATTTCACTCGTGCAAGTGAGTGAAGGCGGTCTCAATGAGATCAGCAATATCTTGATCAGATTGCGCGAACTTGGAGTGCAAGCGGCTTCAGATAATATCGGAGATACTGAGCGGGGCTTCTTAAATCAAGAGGTTAAGCAGCTCACCGCAGAGTCGGATCGGATTGCGAAAACGACTCGATTTGGTAATAAAATTTTACTCGACGGTTCAGGCGAGCAATTGGAGTTCCAAGTGGGAGCATTTGCTGGCGAAGAAAATGTCATTAAATATAGTTTAAATGCAGATGCAACTAACAGCACTCTTGGAATCAGCAGTTTGAATGTTGAGTCTAAAGGAGACGCTCGGGATGCGCTCGGAATGGTTGACGATGCTTTAGGTAAAGTTGGTAAAATGCGTGCGGACTTTGGTGCCGTACAAAGCCGATTGAATACAACTACGTCAAACTTAGATATTCAATTTGAAAACTTATCAGCTGCGAATTCTCGATTGAGGGATGCCGATGTTGCCTTTGAGAGTTCAGAAATGACCTCTTCATCGATCTTGCAACAGGCAGCGATTTCAGTGATGGCGCAGGCGAATCAATCACCCGCCTCAGCACTTAAGTTGTTATAAAACTTAAGTGGAGTGAGCAAGTCGTCGCTCCGCTTGTCAGCGTACTTAATTTTTTTATTAGTTTTGATTTTAGTTTTTATTAGAATTTGGAGTAGTAGCCCACAGACTCTACTCTTAAGCCCGCCCTAGGGGGATTCTCTCCCTAGGGTATTTTTGGGGTGATACGGGCATTTTT
>JAYUEN010000112.1:0-2097 GCA_043739185.1 Bdellovibrionales bacterium | reverse complement strand
ACATTTGAAATTTTAAGGAAATAACGATGACTAAATTAGATGTTAGCTACTCATTTGAAAGCGAAGACACTGGCTTGATTGGTTCGGAAGCGAAGGTATACAACAGCCAGCTCTCTAACTTCTTGAGCGACAAAAAAAGAAAGCTTGAGGCTGCTGAGTTCTCTTTCGCAAACAAAAGCGCCGTTATCGACGTGGAATATAAAATGGGCTTAAGCATATCAATGGAAGGCTCTTTGTTGAGAGCTAAAGTTGAACAGTCATTAAACGAGCGTCAAAGTAAGGCAATGGCGGAGCTTGAGAAAGAGCTGATTGAGGCTGAAAGTGTAGACTTTCCAAACTACGGCGATTGGATGTCCACAAGGGCTGGGAAACGCAATGACAGTCAAAGCAAATCAGTTCTTACCGTTGACAAGCCTAACAATAAAGAGCCTATTGAGTTCAAAGATTACTTATGTAAAAAAGATGGGCTAAACAATGGCGCTACTTACACCAAGAAAAAAACGTTTGGCAATTTCAACTGGAAAGATACGCCTGCATTTGAGTTGAACAAAAATCAAGTGATTGTTTACGATGATGCTGATAAAAAATCGGTGCGCGCTGCCCTTAAGTTAGCTTCAGAATTATCCAACGGCGGAGCAAAGCGCATTGTCATTGATGGTTCTCCACAATTTTGTGCACTTTGTATCGAAATCGCCAACGAGATTAACGTGGTGATTGTGAGTGGATTGGACGAGCCCGCTCATTCGCAGTCTGATGAAGTCAGCGGTTTTGGCGAAGGGTTGGATTTAACAAAAGCGCCCTATCAAGAAAGTTATGCGCAGCCTTAATTGTCAATTCTAAATATCATTAAAAAAGATAAAATGTGAACGCCGAAAAAACAACCATACGAATTAAATGTGAATTCTTATCGTTTGGCATGTACGTCTCAAGCCTAGACCGTCCTTGGACTGAAACAAAATTTTTATTCCAAGGGTTTGCCATTCAAGATGAAAAGGAACTGGCTGAGCTGCGCGCGCAATGCGCTTTTGTTTATATCGACGTAGAGCTATCATCGAAGGAATCTCTCTCGGCGATGGTAGCTGGCAGAGTGCAAATCAATAGCGTCACGCTGAGCGATAATAGAAAAAAAACGGTGCCTAGCAACGCAGCATCGGCGTCGGTAACGGTAGCAACCAAATCAACCAACATAAAAAAACGCCATCTGAACACTGTAATCCTTTTTTTATCGAGCCTATTAAAAAGCTCAGACAAAAAGGTGGCGCTAAGAGAAACATTCAGTCCCACCAAGTCTTTAGCAAGCAATATGTTAAGCGATGCACTGGACAGGATGCGTCTGCGAAATGCAACAAAAATAAGAAAACAATTTGGGGCGGATGCGCTTGAAAGTGATATTGTTGATTACAAAACGTCCAAAACAATCAAAGAAGAGGCTGATGTGGCATTGGCTTCAAAAAAAGAGCTTGGGAATTCCGTTGCTGTGGCCTTGGCTAGGGATATGTCAGCGTCCAGCATGAATGAGACGATTCTAATTGCCAAAGAGGCTTTAGCGGAAGTGGCCGAAAGCATCAGCCGCAATGCCGACGCCATGCAGCTCATTGCAATGATTAAGATGTTTGATGAACATTCGTATCAGCACGCAATGGACGTGTCGCTGATGCTCATGGCGTTCGGACGTGAGCTATGCCTACCGAAAGCTGACTTGATTGAGCTTGGGCTTGGCGGACTTTTGCACGATATTGGTGAAATTAAACCGCCAACCAATATTGAGCAAAGAAAACGCGTTAAAAATATCGCTAAGTATAAAATTTATCACGAGCATGTAGCTGAAGGTTTGGATTTAACAAAGGCTGCTGGACATAGTGCAATAGTGATTGAGATTATCGCTAATCACCATGAGCGCTATGATGGCGAAGGTTATCCAAAAAAGATTTCAAGAGGCGCAATAGGGCTTTACGCGTCTATGGCAGCAATTGTAGACGCCTACGTGTCTTTAGTGACTGGCAGGTCTTGTGATATTCCCATGTCATCAAGTCAAGCGCTGGGCGTGATTATGAGTAAGCAAGGTACGGAATTTAACCCTTCTCTCGTTAATCAATT
>JAYUEN010000111.1:0-2101 GCA_043739185.1 Bdellovibrionales bacterium | reverse complement strand
TCCGTATTTGACTACTTCGCCTGTGCATTTGGTTTCGGTGAGCCACTTTTTGAGTTCGGTATAATATTCTTTGGTGATCGTGCCGACCAATTTTTTTCTTTCCGCATGGTCAAGGTCATAATAAAGCTCTCTTGGCATCGACTCTTCTTTAACCACTTTTCGATACATATTAGACGCATTGAAAATGCCTTGATCCACGATAGAATAAACGAGCGAGTTTCGCTCCTTGTTATTATGGCATTCTACGCACGACCCGGCTCCGACTTTTAAATTGTGCGAAAAATGCTTTTGATTGTAGAAGGAACCATAATCTAAGCTTCCTTTGAACTATAAATTTGCTAAATTCTCCTACCGATGTTACGCCGCCTAACTCAGTGGAAAATGCTGGAACCCTTGGGACCTCTATTGCTCTTAGACCACTGATATGGCAAGCAACGCAGTTTCCGCCGGTTTTTCCAATAATGGGCTTTGATCCGAGCATGGAAAAATTCCACGAACGAAAATAATACTTTCCCATCTCTCAGTTTTTCTATCGCCTGCATTTGAATTCCTTCATAGGTGGTCGGATCATTAATCGTAGAATCATGAGACCAATAAACCAACATACGATCGTATTCTTTACCCGGCAGATAAATAATGAGTCTTGCTTCGTTGGCAGTGTTTGACTGAAATAGAACGTATTTCCAGCCATTCTTTTTGGCAATTTCGCGCCAATTTTATGGAAGACCGCGACTTGCCGATTCGAGTTCTGGCGGGAGCTTCATTACTTCTTTTGGTTGTGTGGCTAGATACTCCTCATCACTCATTAGTGCCGAAAACTGATCATAGCGTTTTCGATTAAATTGAGAATAAAAGCCTGAAATACGGTCGGTGCAAGCCTTAATGCTATTTTTAGAAACATTCGCAGGACAGCCGCTTGTCATTTTTTTAAGCTGCACAGCAACGCCGGTCGAAGCGTCCATCTGGCCAAGTAGTCTCTGATCAATATATTTATCCCAATCCTCTTTGGTCCATTTATCACACTCGCCTGCACTTGAGAAAAAAGAAAAGTCAAAGGCCGATCCTTTTTGACCGGGTATGAATCACGAAATTATAATAAATTTACCAACGAGATGTTTAAATTTCATTTTTTTGACTTCACTTTTTTAGAGAGTGAGGCTGGATTGCGAGAAATCATAACTTTTGCCTGTAACTCATTGACGAAAGCTTTGAATCTGCCATCGCTTGATCTGACACCCCTCATAGTCCTGGATTTTTCAACGCAAACGTCTGATGTCAAACTCCAATTCTGAGTAAAAATATCAGCGGGAGATTTTACATCGACATCGCAATAACCATGAATCGGTTGATTGATTTTTTTTAAAATAACGAAAGGACTCATTGCTGAAGCAGCCATGTCTTGCAACTTTATGTATACTTCAGGACTCAATATCGCATTATTCGCGTTGCAAGCCTGAGTATTAATTACAGCCGACCCTATCGAGGGATTACCAACTACCTCAATTAAAATTACTCCGTGCCTAGTCAAATCCGCAATTTGTCCAGACTCCCCCACGGTTTCGCAATCTATCGGTCCACCAAAAGAAAAATTTAAAAAGAGAAAATTTAATAGAAAGTACAAGATTTTAATCAAAATAATTCCTTTCATCAAAAGAGCTGGAATCTTTCTCAATATTTACATTAACATTAAATAAAAAGTCGAAGCATGAATAAATAATCGACAAAACAGCTATTTCTTTGACTCCATTTTAGGAATCTCCGGGCTCAGAATTTTTTTGAGCTCTTCTTTATCTGCCTTATTTAGGACTAACCATTCGGGAGGCAGATGCTCGACGACGTATTGCCATGCGCCTTCTAACATCGATCTCGCGTTTGGCTTGAGGTGCAAATCTTTAAGTAGATTTAATCTCTGCAGTAACATTGCGCGTGTAGGTTCGAAAAAGCCGCTACGATCTGTGCCATTATTCTGAATATCAGATTCTTCTACTTTTTTAATTAAATCTGTAAAATATTTTTCAAGGCTCAAAATGTTAGCTCCTCTACCAAAGACTATAGAAGCTTTTTTATTTTTATAGTATCATTTTCACATGAAGGTTTTGTT
>JAYUEN010000110.1:0-2112 GCA_043739185.1 Bdellovibrionales bacterium | reverse complement strand
TATAGGGACTAGAAAACAGAGGAACAAATAACGCATTTTCAAGCGAAGACTCATGAATGGCCTGAAGCATCCTGAGTCTTTCATTTTTGTTGGCTTGTGACATATATTTTGCAAGCCATGATTGGCGCTCACTAGGATGAAGTCCGAATATGCCTGCAGTTAACGAATACGAGATTAATGAAATGTCCTCATTGAAACCGGTATCTGGGCCACCTATAAATGCATGGGGCATATCCGAAATATTATCGAATTTTTGGAATGCCGGAACACTTGTGCCTTCAACCACTGTAACGTTTGGTAAAACACTTTTTAAAGCTGATTGATAAATATTTAAATCCCCCACGCGAACAATTGATACTAAAAGCCTTTTATCATTGATTAGGGTATCGCTAAAATTGCGACTGGCAATCGCCTGTGCCTTCTCTTTATCAATGGCACCATCTCCATGAGTCGGAAAGAATTGATCAGTATTCTCATAGCCGGGCAGCTTTAGAAATTGTGCTGCCAAAGCGGTTTTTACTTTCTGTCCAAGACTGACTCTTTCGGCTAAAGTTAATTCTTTCATACCGCGTTCAGTAAAGAACAGAGCAAATGTGCGAATATTTGCCGTCGAGTGCAATGTTGACCCACTTACTTCTTTGCTTAGAGCAAACACCTGCTCCGGTCTTGCTGCATCGGCCGTCGTTATAAAGTCTGCAGACTCTTGTTTGAAGAGATCAATAGAGGCAGACTTATTCGTGGGGTCCGTTGGGACAAGAATAATTTTCTGAGGCGTATCGAAGGAGGCATGATAGTGATTCGGATTGGCCTTAAGCTCGATACTTCCAGTCTCGCTATCCTGACTTACATAAAATGGACCTGATGTATTTTTGTAATCGATAATATCAAGTGTTTGCGGATCTGTTGATTTCTTTGGGACAATTGCAAAATCAATTCCTGTAAGCATTGGCAATATAAATGCAGATTTACCGGCAATCTTTAGAATAAGAGTATTGCCACTCACACGAATCCCCTCACAGGGATCATTTATAGTTTTTATTTCTGAAGCGCCACATACAAGATCCTTTAAATTTCCGTGAGTATTCTGTGTCCTAACAAGAAGGCGCTTTAATGAGAAGGCCGCATCCTCGGCCGTAATTAAAAAGCCATCTATGGTTTTGAGTCCGGGTCTTATGCTAAAATGAAGCTCATCATTTTTCCACTCCCACTTGTCGGCAACACCGGCCCTCAAAGTGCCATCTTCAGGCGACAGCTCAACGAGAGGACTATAAATATTTTCAAGAAAAATATATTCAGGTGTGAGATGAATTCGTGTTGGCTCATAAAATTTGGCAGAGGTCCGACTTGGAAAAGCAACTCGTAGTACATTTGACATCTTGGTATTCCTGTCTATTGAAGAATAAGCTATGGCGATCACTATCGCCATAGCTGCGCAAAGTATTAAGTAATTTTTAAATCTTAAAAATAAACTAGTCATTCTTTAAAAACAAACCACGCCAGGAATGGCATCTTCATAAGTTAAGCGACCATTGGATTGAAGCTCTTCAAGAGCTGACGGGTTTTTAATCACAAGTTTAGAGTCCTTCACCTCTATTGCGCCCGCAGCAACAAGTGTCGCAACCGAATTTGCAATTTGCTCATCGGTCACTTGATTATTTTGACCGAGATTGCTTTGCTGAGTATTTGCAATCGCAGACTTTGCTGATAGCGCTATTAGACAAGCGACAAGGTTTCTATATTGCTTCATGGTTTCTCCTCTATTAGAACGTTGATTTGCACCCCAAGCCCCTTTAGCTTGTCGTGCAGGGTTGACTTAGCTATTTGCAAAAGCCTCGCGGCCTTTGACATCGAACCAGATTTACGAACAATTTCTATCAAAATTTCTCTCTCATTATGTTGAAATTCGGCCTTAAGATGATTTAGACGGTCGGCAAGATTTATAGTCTGAGGCTCAGTACGCATAATTTTTAGACTTTCGTCAATATGCCTGAACTCAACATCATTACCCTCGGTTTTTGCTAGCATGCGATTTACCATATTCTCTAACTCACGTACATTTCCTGGCCAAGAGTGCGCCTTCATTGCACCGATTACGTCAGAGTGAAAGTTCTT
>JAYUEN010000109.1:0-6431 GCA_043739185.1 Bdellovibrionales bacterium | reverse complement strand
CTTTTCATATGCTTTATAAAAGCTGGGCGCTGATCTGCTCGTGGGAGCAGAAATGCAAAAATATGATGATTTGTCTGATTGTGCTTTGGTGGACTAATGAACTCGGCTCCAACTTTGCTCAATGTCGGACTAAGTTCTGTCAAATAAGTGTGCCAGTCTTTGGCGCGCTTGGTATTGATCATCTCGAGCTGTTCGATTTGCGGAAGTAAATAGGCCGCAGCCATATCTGGCATTAAAAAGCTTGATCCAATATCTACCCATGAATATTTATCGACGAGGCCTTGCATAAACTGCGTGCGATTGGTGCCCTTTTCTCTGATGATTTCAGCGCGCTTTTGGTATTTTTCGTTGTTGATGAGAATGGCGCCGCCCTCTCCACAATTGATGTTTTTGGTTTCGTGAAAGCTAAAGCAGGCAAGGTCTCCGAAAGTGCCGAGCTGGCGGCCTTTGTAAGTTGCCCCGATACTTTGCGCGGCATCTTCGTAAATCTCGAGTTTTTTGGCGCGGCAAAATTCAAGGATAGGATCATAATCTGGGGAGCCTCCAGCATAATTCATGGTCACCACCGCTTTGGTTTTGCTGGTGGTGAGCCGCTCAATTTCTTCAAGTGTAATATTACCGCTGGCATCGCAGTCCGCAAATTTGATCTCGGCACCTCTGAGTGCAAATGCATTTGCGGTAGAAACAAAAGTAAAGCTCGGGCAAATCACTTCGTCTTGGGCTTTCACTTCACTCAAGAGCCCCATCATATCAAGCGCATGAGTAGCAGAACTAACAAGTTTGACATGAGTATTGAGTCGCTTTGAAAGTTGTTGCTCACAGTTTTTGGTGAAGGGTCCGTCGCCGGACATATGGTCTCCACCGAGAGACTGCATGACGAGTTCATTTTGTCCCTTTAGGTGAACAGGCTTGCTAAAAGGGATGTGACTTGTGGCACTTTGGAGCCGAGTTTCTGGGTTTTGCATAGGCCGATGACAATAGTCAAAAACTTGGGATTCGTCAAAGGGCGCGGCGCATTAAGACATATTGTGTTTTCGCGCGAGGGAGGGGGTGGACTTGGTGTTTTTGGTCTATCTGAAAAAATACAACCTCCCAGGTTGTATTTTCTCAGAGGGGCGGGAAGAAGCCGGTCATCAGCCGGCGGCTAGAAATAGCGGTCGGCGATATAGTGGCTGGCGGCTTTGATGTAGCCGCGCATTCGTTTGTCGGGGATGCGGCCAGTGGCTTGATGTTCTTGGTGGCGTAATTTTAGGGCGGGTTCGTAGTAGGCGGTGAGGCGGGCTGCGCGCAAATTTTCGGCGACGGTGATTTCTTCGCCGAAGAGAAAGGGCGGATGCTTGAAGTCGAGGCCGCGCACAAAATAATTTTGGTGAAATAAAATAAAGGAGCCGTGAGGTGCATAGATTTTTTGGGCTTTGGGAGCACTTCGCTTTTTGCCGCGGCGAAAAGATTTCTTTTTAGCCGAAAGACTTTGATAAATCAGTGAGCTCAAATCCGTTGAGAAAATATATTTTAGAAATTTTATTTTCTTAGCCGATGGGCGCTTTACCATATAGGGGTTTTGATCTCTCCAGGAGAGTTCGGAGAGGACTTGGGGACCTACGGCGCCAAGCTCGGCATCGGCTTTGAATTCACTAAGCTCTGAGAAAAAATCAGGAGAGGCAAATTCTAGATCAGAATTTGAAACCGCGGTCCATTGAGTTTTTTGCGAGGAAAATTTCTCGAGGGCAAATTGGGCGGCACCGAAATAGCCGAGATTTTTACCTGGAGTTAAAACGCTGAACTCAATGCCCGGAGGAAAATCAAAGGCGGGAGGGGGATTTGCTCCACCGTCGTTGTTGTTGATGACGACTAAGGAAATGCGCCATTTGGTAAAATCAAAATCTTGGGCGGCATAGCTGTTGAAAAGATTTAAGAGGTGATCGGGATTACCGTAGAGAACACAAAAATGAATGAGTTGAATCTTTTCAGTACTCACTTTTTTGGGAGCCCGCCGCCGCGCTTGAGAGTAAAATATTGCGCCAATACATGCATGAGAATTTGGTGAGCGTCTTCGACTAAACCATAGTTGTCAAAAGCCACATGTAGGCAGAGGTCTGCAGTAGATTTTAGTTTTCCTCCGCTGAAGCCGCATAGGCCGATGCTGGTCATCCCCTTTTCGCGAGCGGCACTGACAGCTTGCAAAATATTAGGGCTATTGCCGCTTGAAGAAATGGCTAATAAAATATCGCCAGGGCCACCAAAGATTTCAACTTGGGTAGAGAAGGATTTTTCATATCCAAAATCATTGGCGCAGGCAGTGAATAAAGAAGTATTGGCCGAAAGCGATTGGGTTTTAAGTGCCGGAAGCTCGCTAAAGTGAGTGCCTTTTGACCAATCACAGCAGAGGTGGTCGGCGATGGCTGCAGAACCACCGTTGCCGCAAACGTAGATTTGTTTGCCTGAGGCAGTGGCCTCTTGCATTTTAGCTAAGACTTTTTCAAATTGCCCAGAGTCTACTTTGCTCAAAACTTGTTGCAGATTGGCTACATAATCCTTCAGATAGCTTTGCAAGCTATCTGCCGAGAATGTTTTGTTGAGGCTGCGAGGGTCCGGCGACATTGATTCTCCTTGCGGCGTTTGCTAAGCTTACGCTATCTTCATTCAGATAATCTGCCGGAGGCATTGTGACAAGTCAAACGCGTGATATTCCATTTTTTAGGTATTCGGCTTTAATCAAGCAAAATGAAGCTGAAGTGCGCGCCAAAATAGATGAGGTCTTAGCTCGCGGAGCCTTTATTTTTCAAAAAGATTTATTTGATTTTGAAAAAAATCTTGCTCAATTTTTGGGAGTCAAACACGCAATTGGAGTCGCAAACGGTACCGACGGTCTCATCATTGCTCTAAAGGTCGCAGGGATAAAAGAAGGAGACGAAGTTATTTTGCCTTCACATACTTTTATTGCGACGGCTTCAGCTGTTAAAATGTGCGGAGGCACGCCAGTGCTAGTTGACTGCGGCGAAGATCATTTGATTGACGCTGGTCTCATTGAGCGCGCGATCACTCACAAGACTAAATTCATAATGCCAGTTCAGCTTAATGGGCGCACCGCCAATATGGATTTGATCTGCGAAATTGCGAGCAAGCACAATTTAAAAATTATCGAAGATTCAGCACAGGCTTTGGGTTCGAAATTTGGTGGCAAATCGGCCGGGAGTTTTGGCCTTGCAGGGATGATCAGTTTTTATCCTGCAAAAGTTTTAGGATGTTTCGGCGACGGTGGAGCCGTCATCACCAATAATACTGAAATGGCCGAGAAAATGACTTTGCTACGTGAACATGGGCGTGATCCAAAAACTGGATTGGTGGTTTCTTGGGGAATGAATTCGCGTCTTGATAATTTGCAAGCTGCGATTTTAGATGTGCAGTTGAAGCATTATCCTGAGGTGATGAAGCGGCGGCGTGAAATCGCGGATCTTTATCAAGAAGGACTCGGCTCTTTAAAAGAAGCCTTATTACCACCAGCACCCACCGAGGCTGGACAACACTTTGATATTTTTCAAAATTATGAAGCTGAATTTGAGCGCCGTGATGAATTGAAAAAATATTTAGCGGATCGTGGAGTCGGCACGCTCATTCAATGGGGTGGCAGCGCCATTCACCAGTTTAAGAGTTTAGGATTTGATATGCATTTGCCGGTGACAGAGCGAGTGATGGCAAAGTCATTGATGCTACCAATAAATATGTTTGTCAGTGATGAAGACATTGCATTTGTGATTGATTCAATCCGCAAGTTTTATCACAAGGCTGGTTGATATTGCTTAAGCGCGGCTTTGATTTGCTAGCATCTTCATTGGGACTTTTGGTTGCGGCTCCCCTGCTTTTGCCGGTCATGCTTTTAGTTTGGCTGCAAGATTTTCATAATCCACTGTATATTTCAGACCGAGTTGGCCTCGGTGAGAAGGCATTTAAAATGTATAAACTGCGCTCGATGATTTTCAATGCGGATCGCACAGGTGTGTCCTCAACATCAGCCAATGATCAGCGCATCAGCCGCATCGGGCACTTCATTCGCCGCTATAAACTCGATGAGCTCACGCAACTCTTAAATGTTTTTTTAGGCGATATGAGTTTAGTTGGCCCCAGGCCCAATGTGCGCGCAGGTACTGATGTTTATACTAAAGTAGAGAAGCGTTTGCTGAGTGTTCGCCCCGGGATCACTGATCTCGCCTCAATTGTTTTTGCTGATGAAGGAGAAATCCTACGTGACTCTCAGGACCCAGATCGTGATTATGATCTTCTGATTAGGCCCTGGAAGAGCCGCCTCGCACTCTTATCAATTGACCATCAGAGTTTTATTTTTGATTTTAAAATCTTGGTACTAACTGCCAAGGCGATTTTGTCTCGAGCCGCGGCCCTAGCCGGAGTCGTTGAGCTATTAAATGTAGTCCGTGCACCTTCGGATGTGATTCGGGTGGCGGCAAGGGCTGAAAAATTGGTTCCACATGCTCCGCCGGGAGCTGAATTAAAGGGGGAATATGCAAAAACCTAAAGTTGAAGCAAATTTGCGAACCGAAGCTGAGGCCCTTGAAGCGGGCAGAAATAAAGCCTGCTTTGAGCGTAATCCACTTTCGTGGGAAAAGAAGATGGAGAACTTTCCGAAATATGTACGCCGCCAAAATATGACTCGCTATCTTGCGCTCTATGAAATCTTTAAAAAGGTCATGCCAGTCAAGGGCTCGATTGTTGAGTGCGGAGTATTTCAAGGTTTCGGAATTTCAACCTGGGCAAAACTTTCAGCCATCTTAGAGCCAACTAATTTTATGCGTAAGATTTACGGCTTTGATTCTTTCGCAGGCTTTCCTGCTTTAAGTGAAAAAGATCGTGGCAGTGGAGAGAGTTCGCGTGTTCAGGCCGGCCAGCTCTATGCCGATTCGCAAGAAGAGCTTCTGGAGCTTATGAGTACTCATGATAGCACCAGGTTTTTGGGCCATATGCCAAAGGTTGAGTTGATTAAGGGCGATGCCGTGAAGACGATTCCGCAGTTCATTGAAAGCAATCCCCATGTTTTAGTTTCACTTTTGTATTTAGATTTTGATTTGTACGAACCCACACGGGTTGCGCTTGAACATTTCTTACCGCGTATGCCACGAGGTGCAGTCATTGCATTTGATGAGCTCGACAATTCTTTGTGGCCCGGCGAAACCTTGGCGATGTTAGAGACAAATGCAAAATCTAAATTGCGCATCGAACGCCTGCCCTTTGACCCCTATATAGGTTTTGCGGTCCTTTAGTATAGATGTGTCCGAAATTAATGGGAGCTTCGTTGCCTTCGCGCTTTCTCCTCGGACGCCTCGGTCGCATTAATTTAGGACACATCTATATGTCTTGGTACCCCTCTGAGAAAATACAACCTGGGAGGTTGTATTTTCTCAGAGGGGAGATTTAAGCAAACAAATATTCAACGGCGTCGGGTAGAGAAAAAATTTTAGTTCCGTCGATCTCTAGCGTACGTTCGCCAAGGTAAATGATAATGCTTTTGTGTTTTTTGCCATAGAAGTCAGCAAAACTCTTGAGCCCTCTTAAATCGTGAGCTCCAATATTTTTAGAAGCTTTTATTTCAATAGCAAAAAGTTCGCGATTGCATTCAATAATAAAATCAACTTCAGCGCCAGCCTCTGTTCTGTAAACGCTCACTCGAAAATCTTGATCGCGGCCTTTAAATTCAGATAAAATCATTTGCAAACAGAGGTGTTCAAACAACATTCCTTTGCGATCGGCCGAAACTACAAAGTTACCGAGGCAGCCGTTTAAAACTCCTACGTCGAAAAAATAAAATTTCGGATGTTGAATTAGCCGTCTCTTTGGACTTTTAGCGAAGGCCTCTATAGGCGCAGCTATCAGAGTGTCTATTAAGATATCAAAGTATCTTTTTGCAGACATTCTCTCAATTTGAGCAAGTGAGGAAATTTTGCTGAAATCGATAAAGTCGCCACTACGAGCGCACATCAAATCGAAAAATCGTGAGAAGCCCTCTAAATTTCGCGTCAGCGACTCGGCCTGGATTTCCTCGCGCAAATAAGTGGCCGCATAAGAACGCAGAGTTTTTTTTGCACCCGCAATGTCTTCATCGAGGTAAATGCCAGGCAAGCTGCCAAGAGTTAGGAGCTTTTCTAAATCATATTCTTTGGCTTCAGTGAGACTCATTGGTCCAAGATTGTAATTGTGGATTCTGCCAGGTAAGAGATTGGCTTGCCCCCTTCTGAGCTTGCGAGCGCTCGAACCAGTTAAATAAAATTTGATGGTTTTATTTTCATCGATTAAAGCCTGTACAGTATTGAGAAGAGAGGGAATTCTCTGAACCTCATCGATAAATATAAATTTATTCTTTCCGACGAGCTTTTTTATAAGAGATGGATCGCGAAGATGGTCTAGATAAATCTGTTGGTCCG
>JAYUEN010000108.1:0-6432 GCA_043739185.1 Bdellovibrionales bacterium | reverse complement strand
GTCGTGTATTTATTTTCTGGTCAAGGGTCGCAGTACTTCGGGATGGGCAAAGAGTTGTATGAGACGCAGCCAACGTTTAAGCGGGTCGTTGATCATTGTGCGAAGATATTGAGTTCGCATTTAGAGTTGCCACTGTTGTCAGTGATGTGGGGAGATAACAATTCTAAATTGGATGAGACGATGTATACGCAGCCAGCATTATTTGTTTTGGAGTATGCATTATCAGAGTTATGGAAGAGCTGGGGAGTAGAAGCCTCAGCAGTGATGGGTCACTCTGTTGGAGAACTTGTAGCTGCTTGTGTGGCAGGAGTGTTCAGTTTAGAGGATGGCTTAAAGCTGATATCGAAGCGAAGCAGTTTGATGCAGAAGTTAGGTGGAGATTGCGGGATGGGAGTGGTGAGTGCTCCCGGAGCTGAGGTATCATCAGCGATTCAAGCCTATGGAGAGAAGCTATCAATAGCGGCCTACAACGGCCCAATGAATACGACGATTTCAGGAGATAAGAAGTCACTGAAAGAAGTTTTGTCAAAATTCGAAGCCAAGGGCCTTAAGGTAAAAGAGCTTGTGGTATCGCATGGATTTCACTCGTCGCAAATGAATGCGATGCTTGATGAGTTTGAGAAGATCGCGAATGAAGTGAAGTACTCAAGCCCGAAGTTAAAATTAATTTCGAATTTGACGGGAGCCAGGGCAAGCGCTGAAGAGATATGCAAAGGGAGTTACTGGCGAAATCACGTTAGAGAAGCGGTTAAGTTTGAGCAGGGAATCAAGACGCTCTGGAGTGAGGGCTATCGTCGATATTTAGAGATGGGTCCTGGGACGACAATGGTGGCAATGGGTCAGGCCTGTATAGAGAATGGCGATGAAGGAAGTTGGGTCAGCAGTATAAAGAAGGATCGAACGGATTGGGAACAGATGCTCGAGTCGTTGGGCGTGCTGTATACGAACGGGATCAATATTGATTGGACGAAGTTTGAGAGTGAAACACCGACAAGACAAAAGGTTCAGCTCCCCACTTATCCCTTTCAAAGACAAAGATATTGGATCGAAAATCAACCAAGTGAAGTTCAATTTTATGCATCACAAGGTCTACACTCGCTTTTAGGAAGACGGACACAGTCCGCTCACGGCGAGAACATTTTCGAATCTGACCTCAAAACGAATCAATTTGCATATTTAAAAGATCATCTCTTCTACGGCAATACAGTGATGCCTACTTCAGGCTTCATTGAAATGGCACTCGCAGCAGGCACTGAGATTTTCGAAGGCAAATGTCAATTGAAGGACTTTAAGCTCGAGCGGCCTCTGCTTTTGAAAGCTGATGAAGCCTTGAGGCTCCAGTTCGTGGCAAATATCGAAGTCGATGATGAAGTTAATTTTGAAATTTTGAATTATCAGAATTCTGAATGGCAACAACTGGCAACCGGAATTCTTACGCGCGCAGTTTCATTTGAGTCCTTTGATGAAAGCTTAAGTGAAATAAAATTAAGATGTAAGCAAGAGCTCTCATTTGATAACATTTACCCTCAACTATTGAAAAATGGTATTGAGATTGGTTCATCTTTTAGAGGACTAAAATCTATCAAGATTGCGAATGGCGAACTATTAACCGAAATTGAAGTTCCAGATTCAGTCTTGTCTTACGGTGGAATTTACGAGTGCCACCCGGTTCTCTTGGAGCAAGTTGTTCATGCGGCACAATTGTTCTTTAAAATGGAAACGCGAGAAGGAATGTATCTTTTGCCAAAGGCATTTGAGTTTCTGTCGCTACAAGCAAAAAACTGTAGACGCGTCTGGTGTCATATTACGAGTGGGGTCGAGGCCTCATCAGTAGATGCGGCATTGTCTTGCGATCTTACTCTTTACAATGAGAGCTCTGAGAAAATCGGAGAAGTCAGAAATCTCGAATTTGCAAAACTCAAAAAAGAAGAAGTTCTATTAGCGTTAGGTTGTGAAGAAAAGACCCAGGACACCAAAGAATGGTTTTATGGAGTTGAATGGCAAAAAAAGGAGCTTGTGAGCGCTGCCAAAGAGAGTGGTCCATCTACTTGGCTCATATTTGAAGACGAATCTGGTCTCGGTGCCGATTTAGCTCGTATATCAAAGGCAAAAGGAAATTTAGTCTATAGTTTGAAGGCGAAATCTCTTGAAGAGTTGAGTGATAGCAAAATGCTGGGATTCATAACTGAAGTCATGGGCAAGCCAGAATCCAAAGATAAACCTATTTCAAATGTGGTTCATCTTTGGAGTTTAAATATGAAGGCTCATAATCCAATAGCAGGCGCAATTGAGATTGGCATGGATCAACACTTCGGTTATGAAAGTTCTCTCAATCTCGCGAAAAATATTTTAAAATCATTTAGCTCTAAATATCCAGCGATCAGTTTTGTCACCAAGGGTGCGCAGGTCATTGGAAGTGACAAAATCTCAAATATTGAACAATCGCCATTGTGGGGGTTTTCGAGAGTACTTTCGGTTGAACATCCCGAGTTGCGGTCTCGAATAATCGACTTTGATATCTTAGGAGCAAAGAGTGTTCAAGCTGCTCAAATCTTAAAAGAAGTTGAAACTGGTGACGAAGAAACACAAATTGTATATCGCAGTGGCGCGCGCCAAGTCGCTCGAATTAAATCCCAGGCGATCACGACTTCAGAAAAAATAAATGTATTGGAGGACGCCAATTATTTAATTACCGGTGGTCTCGGGGGCCTTGGTTTGCAGATGGGTGAGTGGTTGGCTAGTCAGGGTGCAAAACATTTGACCTTAATGGGAAGAAGTGAGCCACAGAAAGATGCCCTGATCAAAATCGAAGGGCTTCGGACAAAGGGTGTTGAAGTTACAATTGCTCGAGGTGACGTGGCCAAAGAAAAAGATTTGGCCAGCGTATTGGCTATGATTAAACAAGGCAAGTTTAGTTTAAAGGGAGTCATTCACGCTGCCGGATCGATTGCCGACACTTCACTACTCAAGCAAAATTGGGAGCTGTTTGAAAAGGTAATGACGCCAAAAATAATTGGCGGTTGGAATTTACATAAATTAACTAAAGATGAAAAGCTCGACTTCTTTGTTCTATTTTCTTCAGTTGCATCGACCGTCGCGTTTCAAGGTCAGAGTAACTATGCTGCTGCAAATACCTATTTAGATAGTTTAGCAAGATACCGCAAGAATTTAGGACTAGAGGCCTTAGCGATCAATTGGGGAGCTTGGGCCAAGGTGGGAATGGGTACGCGCAGTGATGCCCGAGGAACAAATCAATTAGACCAAGCTGGTTGGTCCTTGATTTCAGTTGAAAACGGTCAAGAAAGCTTAGGCAAATTGATAAATGCGAAACTTCCACAAATTGCAGTGATGCCACTGGATTGGGGAAAATATTTAGAAAATTCATCAGATCAATTAACTCGAACCTATTTTTCTGAATTTGCAGCTCATAAGAAAAAGTCAAAAGGTGTAAAGCGAGTGGCGAGTGCGCTCCAGAAACAAGTTTTTGCGGCCCTTGAAAGTGAGCGCGCCGCTATCGTTACCAAGTACTTGATAGATCAACTAGCGAAATTGGTAGGGAGTGGCGTTGGCCCCATTGATACTAGTAAAGGCTTAATGGCAATGGGAATGGATTCGCTCGCGACGATTGAATTTAGAAATAGATTGAAAAAAGATCTCAACTATCCGATAGCGGCAACTCTCATTTTTAACTATCCTACTATTGACGCTTTAACTGAGTTTCTACTTAAAAACGTGCTCATTGAAGTAGAAGAAGAGGTTGGTGCTGAAGAGACTGCTTCTGAAAAGAATATCATTAAATTGAAGACGCGAAATAAAGCCAAAACGACAGTTGCAAACGAACCGATTGCAATTGTTGGGATGGGTTGCCGATTCCCAGGAGGAGCAAATAATTTAGATTCATATTGGGAGCTCTTATCTCAAGGAAAGAGTGGCATCTCCGAAATTCCAAAAGAGAGATGGAACAACGATGATTACTATGACGCAGATTCTGCAGCACCAGGAAAGATAAATACCAAACGTGGCGGTTTTCTTAAAGGGATTGGACTAGATGAATTTGATCCAGAGTTCTTTGGTCTTTCAGAGACTGAAGCGGGAATTGCCGACCCGCAATTGCGAATTTTGCTTGAAACGGCATGGGAGGCTCTCGAAGATGCTGGTGAAAATCGAGAGAATATTTTTGGTGGTCAAACAGGTGTATTTATTGGCTCCAGCGGAATGGCTGAATATGCCGAATTAGGCCGCGGATCAGAAAACGAATTCATAGCGGCCAATTTGGCATTTGGGAGACTGGCCTATTTCTTAGGAACTCAAGGACCAATGCTGGTTACAGACACCATGTGTTCGTCCTCACTGGTCGCTATCCAATTGGCGTGTGAAAGTCTACGTAACGGTGACTGCGATCGTGCAATTGCAGCCGGTACAAGTATGCTGCCTTCTCCAAAAAGTTTTATTATTTTATCGCGTTTACAGGCCATTTCACCTACAGGAGAATCTTTAACCTTTGATGAAAAAGCCAATGGCTATGTTCGTGGTGAGGGTTGTGGAGTCCTTATCCTAAAAAGACTTTCAGATGCCCGAGCAGCAGGGGACCGTATTCAAGCTGTGATAAGAGGTTCAGCGGTGATGCATGGTGGGCGCTCCGTGAGCCCAACTGCCCCCAATGGAAAGGCCCAAGAAGAACTCTTAAAACACGCCTTTCAAAATGCGGGCATCAGCCCGAAAGATTTGAGTTACCTTGAAGCGCACGGTACGGCGACACCGCTCGGCGACCCGATTGAGATGCAAGCTTTAGCAGGAGTGATGAAATCGCAAAGAGATCCAAATAAGCCGCTTTATGTTTCTTCAGTAAAATCAAATTTTGGCCACACTGAGCAGGCCTCGGGAATGGCTGGAGTAATTAAAACGGTATTGGCCATGCAGCACAAGCAACTTCCGCCGCATTTGGGACTTAAGAAATTGAATCCCAATATAAATTTAGAAGATATTCCGGCGAAAATTCCAATGGAGCTCATGGAATGGCCGTCATTTGGTAGTAAGCGTATCGCGGGCGTAAGTTCAATGGGCCTCAGTGGAACAATCGCACATGTGGTATTAGAAGAGGCTCCTGAAGAAAAGCTTGTAGCTAAGCAAAAATCAGTTGAGCGTCCTCGCCATTTATTGGCTTTGTCAGGTCGAAATGATGTATCGTTAACAGATTTAGCAAAGCGATATGTCGACTATTTCTCAAGTGGTAAAAATCTAAAAATTGGAGACATTTGCTTTACTGCAAATGCCGGCAGAACTCACTTTGACGAACGTCTTTCTGTCGTTGGTAGCACCACTGAAGAAATGAAAACCAAGTTGAAAGAATATTTAGAAGGAAATATTGGCGTCGGCGTCTCTCGGGGTAAAGCTCTTGGTAAGAAAAGTATCACTGAAGAGTTGGTCTACCTTTATTCAGGACAAGGCTCGCAATATTTTGGCATGGGTAAAGAACTTTACGACACCCAACCTCACTTCAAGAGAATTCTAGATAATTGTGCAAAAATTTTGAGTTCCTATTTAGAGTTACCTATACTTTCTGTTATGTGGGGTGAGAATAAAGAGAGGCTCAATGATACAGCTTATACTCAGCCGGCCTTGTTTGTCCTAGAATATGCACTCACAGAACTGTGGAGAAGCTTTGGTGTGGAACCAGCTGCAGTCATGGGACATTCGGTTGGAGAGCTGGTCGCTGCGTGTGTAGCTCAGGTATTCAGTTTAGAAGACGGCCTTAAGCTTATCGCCAAACGTGGTGAACTTATGCAAAAATTGACTGGTGATTGTGGAATGGGAGTAGTGAGTGCCTCGGGAGTACAGGTGATTGAAGCGATTCAATCTTACGGAAATAAACTCTCAATAGCAGCTTTAAACGGCCCCACCAATACGACCATTTCAGGAGAAAAGGCCGCTCTTCGAGAAGTTTTGAAGAAATTCGAAGATCAGGGATTGAAGGTCAAAGAGCTTGTTGTTTCTCACGGATTTCATTCTGCCCAAATGGATGGGATGTTAGATGACTTTGAAAAAGTGGCAAATGAAGTGAAATATTCGGCTCCCAAATTGAAACTCATTTCAAATTTGACGGGAGCTCGAGCGACAGCTGAAGAAATTTGCATTGCTGCCTATTGGAGAAATCACGTTCGTGAGGCCGTGAGATTCGAGCAAGGAATCGGAACGCTATGGGCCGATGGATACCGTCGATTTATTGAAATGGGACCAGGCACTACCCTCGTTGGTATGGGCCAAGCCTGCGTTGGCGAAGATGGAACTTGGCTAGCAAATTTAAAGCGTGATCGTACTGAGTGGGATCAGATTCTTGAAACGCTCGGCACGCTTTATGTTTATGGGGTTAAATTGGATTGGAAACAATTTGATGCCGAAACTCCAACGAGAAGAAAAGTCCAGCTTCCAACT
>JAYUEN010000107.1:0-128298 GCA_043739185.1 Bdellovibrionales bacterium | reverse complement strand
GCCTTGATATTAGCTTTAAAAATAGCTCAAATAGTGTATCATCAGAGGGTTCACCAAAAGTATCCCATCTTGCTTTTAGACGATGTTTTGTCCGAGCTTGATGAGAACAAAAGATTAAATTTGATGAAGTTTCTGGGAGAGATTTCGGCGCAAGTTTTAATCACAGCCACCGATCTTTCAAAAAGTGAAGTTCGCGATGCTGAAAAAGGTGAAATTTATTTAGTTGAGAAGGGCAGAATTGAGACATTGAGAGAAACAAAAAGCCAAAATGAAGATTTGAATTTAGATTTGGCAGAAAATTTAAGACAAAATTGAACGAGAATAGTGAGAGTGTAGTGGCAGAAAATTCTTTAGACGCAAATTCAGCAACAAAAACAGAACAAAAAGCCTACGGCGCAGATTCAATTCAAGTCCTTGAAGGACTTGAAGCGGTTCGGAAACGTCCAGGAATGTATATCGGAGACACGGGTGTACGAGGATATCATCACCTTGTGTACGAAGTTGTGGATAACTCCGTTGATGAGTCGCTCGCAGGTTATTGCAAAAAAATAAGTGTTTTTATTCATGCGGATGAATCAATAACCGTTGAAGATGATGGCCGTGGTATTCCAGTTGCAACTCACAAAAACGGTAAATCCGCTCTTGAAGTGGTGATGACAGTTTTGCACGCTGGCGGTAAATTTGATGGCAGTTCCTACAAGGTTTCAGGGGGATTGCATGGCGTAGGTGCTTCGGTAGTCAATGCGCTTTCTTCAAAATGTGTAGTCGAAGTTCGAAGAGAGAATTTTGTTTGGAAACAAACTTATGAACGCGGCAAGCCTCAGGGCGATATTGAAAAGCTAGGAACCACCGATCGAACCGGTACCAAAACTACTTTTCGACCTGACATTGTTATCTTTAAGGGCGATGACGTCAGCTATAATTTTGCAACCTTATCAAATCGCTTTCGGGAGCTTGCTTTTTTAAATGCCGGACTTTTGATTTCTTTAACAGATGAACGCACCGGTAAAAAGCAAGACTTTCAATTTTCAAATGGCTTACAAGAATTCATTTCTTATATGAATGAGTCGAAGAAAGCCTTGCACCCAGAAGTCATTCACTTTAAGGCAATGAAAGATGACGTCGAAATCGAAGTAGCTCTTCAGTGGAACGATTCTTATTCTGAATCAATTTATTCCTATTGCAATAATATTAATACCATCGAAGGGGGCACACATTTGGTTGGCTTTCGAGGTGCATTAACTCGGACAGCAAATGCTTATGCGACCACAAAAAATCTTCTAAAGGATATGAAAGAAAATCTCGAAGGAGAAGATATTCGCGAAGGTCTTGCCGCAGTGGTTTCAGTCAAAGTAAGAGAGCCACAATTTGAAGGACAAACCAAAACAAAACTAGGTAATACCGAGGTTAAAGGTATTGTTGAATCTATGGTTAATGACAAACTGGCCGATTGGTTTGATCGAAATCCATCTCCTGCAAAACTTATTATTTCAAAATGCGTTGAAAGTGCCCGTGCTCGATTGGCCGCTCGAAAGGCGAGAGAGCTTACGCGTAGAAAAACTGCCTTAGAGGGCAATGCCTTGCCAGGAAAAATGGCGGACTGCCAAGAGCGAGACCCAGCTCTTTGCGAACTTTATTTGGTTGAGGGAGATTCCGCTGGTGGAAGTGCAAAGCAAGCCCGCGATCGAAAGACGCAAGCGGTTCTGCCACTTCGAGGAAAAATTTTAAACGTCGAAAAAGCGCGATTTGACAAAATGTTAGGAAATGAAGAGATAAAAAATCTGGTGTCTGCTCTTGGTGTGGGGATCGGTCGAGAAAATATGAGCTCCGACAAAATTCGCTATCACAAAGTCGTCATTATGACGGATGCGGATGTTGACGGATCTCACATTCGCACACTTTTGCTCACGTTTTTTTATAGGCAAATGCCAGAAGTCCTTGAAAAAGGTTATGTATATATTGCACAACCACCCTTGTATCGAGTTAAAAAGGGAAGTTCAGAAAAGTACATTAAAGACGAACGCGCTTTAATGGATTTTTTGCTAGAAGCAAGCGTTCATAATATTCACATAAAAAATCTTAAGGTGGGAACGACCGAACCTGAAATCAAAGAGTTTATTTTGAATATTCAAAAATATGACCATTTGCTGAAGAGCCTGTCGAATAAATATGATTCTCAAATTCTTAAATTTTTCATGACAGAAAAAGTAAATCTCAAAGAGATGCTTGAAAACAAAACTGAGATCGATAAGCAGATGGGAAAATTAAAAACCTGGATCGAAAAAAATCCCCTGAATGGAATTTTAGACCTCAAATACAAAATTGAAATCGACGAAGAACACAAGTGCAATACCATTCATGCCTATACGACCCGCTATGGTAATAAAGCTGAAAGCATAATCGGTTATGATACCGCTCAAAGTTCAGAATGGAATGAGCTTCATACTTACTGGAATCAGTTTGTAAATCTATCACCACTTCCTTTTGATGTGACGATAGACAAAGAGGACGTTAATTTTACCAACTACGTTGATTTTTATACTCACATTATGGAGTCCGGCAAAAAAGGAAATTATATTCAGCGGTATAAGGGGTTGGGTGAGATGAATCCGGAACAACTTTGGGAAACAACCTTGAATCCAGAAAACAGAATGCTTTTGCAGGTGAATATTGAAGACGCCATTGCTGCGGATGAAACCTTTAGTGTTTTGATGGGCGAGCAAGTCGAGCCCAGAAGAAAATTCATCAACGACAATGCCCTTTTGGTTCGCGAACTAGACGTATAAAAAGTTAGGTAAAAAATGGATACGACAAGCGTAAATGGTAATGGTGGCAGTGGCGGTGTTCACAACGTAACAGTTGTGGATATCAACAAAGAAATGCAAGAAGCATATTTGCAGTATTCGATGAGCGTGATTGTAGGTAGAGCCTTACCAGATGTGCGCGACGGCCTGAAGCCAGTGCATCGTCGAATTTTGTACGCCATGTACGAGCTCAGCAATACACACGATAAACCATACAAAAAATCAGCGCGCGTAGTTGGCGATGTGATTGGTAAATACCATCCACATGGAGACGTAGCGGTCTACGAAACCATGGTTCGTATGGCACAGGACTTTTCTCTGCGCTATCCCTTGATTGATGGTCAGGGAAATTTCGGCTCGATAGACGGTGATAGCCCGGCGGCCCAACGTTATACTGAAGTGCGAATGACGGAGCTCGCAGAGGCCATTTTAGAAGACCTAGATAAAGAGACGGTACCCTTCGGGCCAAACTATGATGACTCTTTGCAAATTCCTATGCTTCTACCAGCAAAATTTCCCAATCTTTTGGTTAATGGAGCGTCAGGTATCGCAGTCGGCATGGCGACCAATGTTCCGCCTCATAATTTGGGCGAAGTCATTCAGGCTTGTGTGGCTCTCATTGATGATCCCACACTTTCAATTGATGATTTAATTAAATTTATTCCCGGCCCCGATTTTCCTACAGCAGGTGTCATTGCTGGACGTGAAGGAATTATTTCGGCTTACAAAAAAGGCCACGGAATTATTACCTTACAATCGGTCGCAGAAATTGTAGCAAAAAAAGATCGCGAAGAAATCATTGTTACCGAACTCCCCTATCAAGTTAACAAGGCAAAACTAATCGAGAGTATTGCCGAACTTGTACAAGATAAAAAAATTGAGGGCATTTCGGATATTCGTGACGAATCTTCTCGCGAGGGAATGCGCGTCGTCATCACGATCAAGCGCAACGAAAATGCGAGCGTAATTTTGAATCGACTGATGAAATTCACGCAAATGTCAGTGAGCTTTGGCATTCGCATGTTAGCGCTCGATCATCGCAATCAACCGGTCACCTTTGATCTCAAAGGTATGCTTGAAGCCTTCATCGAACATCGAAAAAACGTTGTTACCAAAAGATGTATTTTCGAACTCAAAAAGACTGAGGCGAGAATTCATATTTTAGATGGCTTAGCCAAAGCACTCGATCAAATTGACGCCATTGTTGCAACCATTCGGGCTTCTAAAGAAGCCAACGCAGCCAAGGCGAGCTTGATTGAAAAGTATGATTTCTCAGAAAAGCAAGCGCAGGCCATTTTAGAAATGCGTTTGCAAAGATTAACCGGACTTGAGCGCCAAAAAATTCTCGACGAACTTGCTGAATTGAATAAATTCGCAGATTGGCTGAAGGCTGTGCTTAGCGATGTTTCAAAGGTTTATCAAATTATCAAAGATGAACTGCTTGAAATCCAGAAGAAATTTGGAAATCCACGGCGAACTAAAATAACCGGCGACTCAGATGATATTGAAGACGAAGACCTCATTACAAAAGAAGAAGTGGTCGTGATGATGACCGACACCGGCTACATCAAGCGCATTCCTTTGGATCAATATCGTTTACAAAAACGTGGCGGCAAGGGTTTAAAAGGCAGCGAGACGAGAGAAGAAGACTTTGTATCACGCATTTTCGTAGCGGATACTCTGACCCAGCTATTGGTATTTACTGATAAAGGAAAGCTCTATTGGTTGAAGGTTCATAAGCTTCCTTTGGGCTCACGAACATCAAAAGGAAAAGCAATTGCGAATGTGCTCAACTTAGCAGGCAAAGAGAAAATTCAGGCGATTCTGCCAATCGATGCTTTTTCGGCCGATAAGTACGTTGTTATGTTAACGAAAAAAGGCATCATTAAAAAAACCAGCCTTGAGGCCTTTTCAAATCCGAGACCTTCAGGGATTATTGCGCTGACAACAGATCTTGATGACGAAGTGATTGACGCTAAAGTTTCAGACGGCAAATGCGATATTTTTATTGCAACCGAGCAAGGTATGTCGATTCGCTTTGATGAGGGAGATGTAAGGCCAATGGGTCGAACCGCACGCGGCGTAAAGGGCGTAACCTTAGTTGAAAAGGACGTCGTGATTGGGATGGAAATATTCGACAAGCTATCAAAGAATACGATTTTAATGGTTACAGAAAATGGTTACGGAAAGCGAACGTCTATTGAAGAATACCGAACTCAAAGTCGTGGCGGAGTAGGTGTTATTACGCAAAAAACGACGGATAAGGTCGGCATTGTGGTCAGCACAAGGTCTGTGATTGAAACAGATGAAGTGATGATCACGACAGATAAGGGACAAATCATTCGCATGAATTGTTCTGGTATTTCAGTGCTTGGCAGAAACACCCAGGGTGTTCGCCTCATCAATCTCAATGACGAAGAGAAGGTCACGGGAGTGGCCCTCATTGCTGAGGACTCCGCTGAAGAAGCAAGCACACCACATTAAAATTAGATTGCGAAGACTTTTTGCTGGCGCGGTGAATATCGGCGCCAGCCTTGCCTTAAGCTCGTGTACACCGAGTTCACAAAGTGTTGAGCTTGAAGCTGGCCAGGTGGCGTTCAAAAATAAAAACTATAAATCTGCCATAGAACACTTTGATAAAGTGATTCAAAAGGGCTCGAAAGCGGAACTGTCTTTAATCGCGGCCCAAAAAATCGCAGAGATTTCAGAAATGAATACACATGACTATCAAAAAGCCCTCTCTACCTATAAATTTATAATTGTAAACTCAAGTCTTGATTATGAACGCGTCGATGCGCAGAAAAAAATGGCCAATTTATATTTTAATCAACTCGCCGACTACAAACAGTCGATTACCGAATACAGTCGTCTTTTAGAGCTTCCGCATTCACCGAAAGAGACGCTGTTGTATCGAATGAATTTAGCCAGGGCTTACTATTATCAAGCCAATATATTTCAAGCCTTGGTCGAGATTGATGTTCTTTTGAAGGAAAGTCATGACGAAAACGTCAGCTTTGAAGGAATGCTTTTAAAAGCCAATATTTTCTTAGGGGCCAAGCGACTTGAAGAGGCGGTAACAGTAGTAAAAGAGATTCTATCAAAGTATCCCGAAAAGAGTAAGCTTGAGACGGTTCCTTTGATGCTGGCGGTTTGTTACGAAGAACAGAATAATTTTATTGAAGCGATTGCGACACTTGAACAACTGCGAGCCAACTATCCAAACAAGGCCTTTATAGACAAGCGCATTCGCGCCTTAAAAGAGCGCCAGTCTTTGCTTCCAGGGGCACATGGCCTTAAAAAATAACTTGCCTTCGTTCGGTGCTCAAATCTACGTTCAGGCATGGATAAAAAGACACTCGTTTATATAGGTCTTGGACTCGAGCTCCCAGGCCTCATTCTCGCGTTTATATTTTTGGGCAAATATCTTGATGATCGGTTTAGCCTTAAAGGAATGGCCATCGCCGGAGGAGCCCTCGCCGGCCTCATCATTTGGGTTGTTCACCTCCTGATTGTCATAAAACAACAGGAGAAAGACGATCCGAAGGAGACCAAATGAAAATGCGCGTTTTGGCGTTATCTTTTGCCATCGTATTGATATTAAGTGCAGTAGCGCTTTATGTTCTTCATTTGGAAGCGAAAGCGCCGTCGTTTTTCGCAGGTGCTGGCCTTGCGGTCCTAAATGTGGCAGCGCTGTATTTTTCTTGGAAAAAGATTCTTGAGAAAAAAAACCTTGTCTTGTCTGTAGGTGTCATTGTATTTAAGTATCCACTTTTAGGATTTATTCTCTATGAAGTAGTCCATCTTAAACAAATTAGTTTGGGTTGGTTTATGGTCGGCATGGGCAGTTTTTTACCAGCCGTATTAGTGAGTTTGTTTTTTTGGATGATGCCGAAAAAACAAAAAGAGATAAGTCTTAAAATAGAGGACTGAGCTTAAATTTTTAGCGAGTGAGATCAAGTGAAACACTTTAGTTTTTATAATTGGATTCCTGGCGTTGACCATCACAATATTTTTGTAGTCGCTGCCCTCGTGGTTACCAGCTTTATCGTTTTGTTGAGCATCGCCGGAAGAATTGCCCTTGGCTCTGGTGAAGCGGCAATTCAGCCCGCGGGCAGTCTGTCGATTAAAGGCTTTTTCGAAGCTTTTATTGAACTGATTCTTGGCTTAGTTAAAATGGTACTTGGCGACCATAGTGAAAAATGGGTTCCGCTTTTTGGCGCCATGTTTTTTTATATAATGATCAATAATTTATCCGGTCTTTTGCCAGGAATCACGGCCGCCACATCTAATATTAATACCTCTCTTGCAATTGGGCTTTTTAGCTTTGTCATTTATAATTTTTTCGGATTTAAGGAAAACGGCTTTGGCTATTTAAAACATTTTGTAGGGCCCGTATGGTGGCTGTTTTTTCTTATGATTCCGATTGAGCTAATTTCTCACATGGTTCGACCGATGAGCCTAGGCCTACGCTTAGCCGGAAACTTAACTGGTGATCACGCAGTACTGAGTATTTTTCTTGAGCTCGTGCCCTTAGGAATTCCGGTAATTTTTTATGGTTTGGGTTTGTTTGTGTGTTTGGTGCAATCACTCGTATTTACGCTTTTGTCGATGATATACGTGATGATGGCCACCGCCCACGACCACTAGGCTTGAAGTTTAAATCGGCCATCTGCTTCGTTGGGCTCGCCTAAAAATTTTTCGACGTAGAGGAACTACGCCTGCAAAATTTTTATCCGGCCCGCCTCGCATCTGACCCATTTAAACTTCAAGCAAAGATGTTTTTAAGAAGAGGTGGCCAGGGCTGACCACGTCTTATTGAAAGCAAAAATGCTTTTACAAACGAGACCCTATCGTATTGTTGCCCTGTCTAAGTTTTTTGACGTATAGAGTGACCCTTCGAGAGACTATGCGTTGCTGAAAAAACAGCAAAAAAACATTGGAGTGAAGGCGCAGGTCGAGAATTCTCACAACAATGAACACTTTAAAAAGGAGAAGTTCATGACTAAGAAAATTTTGGCAACTTTGGCCACAGGACTATTGGCAACACCTGCGTTTGCAGAAGAGGCAGCAAAAGCAGCTGAAGGCGGACACAGTGGCGCAGGCATGATTGCTATCGCCGCAGGCCTAGGTTTGGGTATTGCAGCGCTTGGCGGATCACTTGGACAAGGCAAAGCAGCAGCAGCAGCACTTGAGGGTGTGGCCCGAAATCCAGCGGCTTCAGGTAAACTTTTGTTACCATTGATCTTGAGCTTGGCATTTATCGAGTCTTTAACGATTTATGCTCTGGTTATTTCTTTCCAATTATTAGGAAAGTTTTAGTTTAGAATTTCAAACCCACGCCCAAATATTGGCGTGGGTTTTTTGTCAATTGGACCGCGCGAAAAGTTCTCTTAGGTATTTGCCAGTTTCTGAGTCTGAGATTTTTGCAATTTGCTCTGGGGTGCCGATCCCAATGATTTCGCCACCGCTATCGCCACCATCGGGGCCCAGGTCCACAACGTAGTCAGTAGATTTCACCATATCGAGATTGTGTTCAATAACTAAAACGGTATTTCCCTGCTCAACCAACTCTTGCAATAACTCGATGAGCTTAGCGATATCAGCGAAATGCAATCCGGTTGTGGGTTCGTCTAAAATGTATAATGTTTTACCTGTAGAGCGCTTTGAAAGCTCTTTGCTAAGCTTTACCCGCTGAGCTTCGCCGCCAGATAAAGTCGTCGAGCTTTGGCCCAGCCCCATATAGTCCAAACCAACTTTGTGAAGAGTCTCAAGTTTGCGACGAATGTTTGAGTGATTTTGAAAGAAAACCAAAGCTTCTGCGACATCCATTTTGAGAACGTCTGAGATATTCTTATCTCGATATTTTACATTCAAAGTTTCTTTATTATAGCGGTGCCCATTGCAGGTATCACAGTGAACAAAGACATCGGACATAAAATGCATTTCAACTTTGATTTGGCCGCCGCCTTGACAGGCCTCGCAGCGACCACCCTTTACGTTGAAACTAAAGCGCCCGGGCGCATATCCTCGCAATTTACTGTCGGGCAAATTTGCAAAAAGATCTCGGATAAGCGGAAATAAACCTACATAAGTTGCAGGCGTTGATCTCGGCGTTCGACCAATGGGATTTTGATTAATGTCGATTACTTTATCGAGACAATCGAGCCCTGAGATTTTCTTATAGGGCGCGATTTGCCAACTTGAAGCATAAAAATGATTCGCCAGGATTCGATAAAGAGTATCCATTATGAGAGTGCTTTTGCCGCTACCTGAAACGCCGGTAACCGAAACAAAAGTACCAAGTGGAATTTTTAAACTGACATTCTTTAGATTATTTCCGGTGGCGCCAGAAAGCTCTAAAAACTTACCGCTCCCGGGGCGCCTCACTAATGGCATTGGTATTTTTTTTCGGCCAGAAAGATACTGTCCCGTAATGCTTTCAACAGACCGAGAAATATCCTCAGGAGTTCCCTCGGCCATTAGCGCGCCACCGAGAATTCCGGCCCGTGGCCCGAGATCAATTACATGATCTGCGGACCGAATCGTGTCTTCATCGTGCTCCACCATAAGGATGGTATTTCCGAGCTCTCGGATATCTTTCAAAATATCAAGTAAGCGATGATGGTCTCTTGGATGTAAACCAATACTCGGCTCATCGAGCACATACAAAATACCAATGAGTGCGGAGCCTACTTGTGTGGCCAAGCGAATTCGTTGAGACTCTCCTCCAGAGAGAGTGCGCGTCGGCCGATCGAGACTCAAGTAAGACGTACCAACACGAATTAAATAGTTGAGACGAGAGTCAATTTGCTTAAGAATTTTTTCTGCAATTAAATTGGTGCGAGGATTGAAGTCAGCGTGCTTCAATAAATTTTGCAAAGCGCCGGCGGACAAATGAGCAAGCTCGGTGATGTTTTTACCGCCAATTAAAACATTGCGCGGCTCAAGCCGCAGGCGAGAACCCTTGCAATCAGGACATACCGAAATCGCCAACTGATCAATCTCGCCCTCTTCATCCGACTCTGAGGAGGCCTTAATTTTATCAGAAACGCGGTATTTTAAATTGTATACGCTACGAGATTGCTCACCGCTTTCCCAGGTGTATTCTTCAAACTCTTCAATATCGACAGTGCCTAAGCCATGACAAGTAATGCAGGCGCCGCGCGGATTATTGAAAGAAAAAAAACGCGGTTCAATATCCGGAAAACCAAATTGGCAGATGGGACAGGCCGAATGAATTGAATAATTTTGTCGATTGCCATCAAAAGTTTCGACGACGACTCGACCCGAGCTGAGCAAAATACTTTGGTGCACACTTTCGGCCAAGCGCGCCCTCATATCGGGTTTTGCAATCAACTTATCAATAACCAAATCAATATTGTGAGACTTTGTCTTTTGCAGTTTTTTCGCGCCATCAAGCTCTACAAAAGCACCATCAATTTTTGCCGAAACAAAACCCCGCTTAAGCCACTTTTGAAATTCGGCACCGAACTCACCCTTGCGATCTTGCACAACGGGAGATAACAAATAATATTTGGTGCCGGGTTTAATTTTTTGGATATCCAAAATGATTTGGTCCGGAGTTTGGCCAGCAACAGGAATTTGGTGTGTAGGACAATGGGGAACGCCGACTTTGGCATAAAGTAGTCTTAAGTAGTCATAGATTTCGGTTACGGTTCCGACTGTAGAGCGCGGACTGAGTCCAACTGATTTTTGGTCAATCGCAATTGCAGGAGATAGGCCCGAAATGGAGTCAACGTCGGGCTTCTTTAATTTATCTAAGAAATTTCGAGCATAAGTCGAAAGCGAATCAACATAGCGACGCTGCCCCTCCGCATATATCGTATCAAAGGCCATTGAAGATTTGCCGCTACCACTGAGACCCGTAATAACAGTGATTTGATTTCGAGGAATACTCAAAGAAATATTTTTTAGATTGTGCTCGCGCGCGCCCTTTACAATAATGCCGTCAAAATCTTGCGCCATTAAAAACTCCTTATAGGAGCGGATCAACGATAGATTCAACCTGTCCGCGGATTTCAGTTAGCGCCTTGGCAGAATCAGCCTCAAAACGTAAAACCAAAACGGGCTGAGTATTCGAAGCACGCGCCAAAGCCCAGCCATTTTTAAAGCTGATGCGAACACCATCAATAAAATTAACCTTGTATTCGTCGGTGTTTTTAGAAAATTTGTTTTTTAGTGTATTCACGATCGACCACTTTTTCTCTTCGGTCGTATCGATGCGGATTTCAGGGGTATTGTGAGACGAGCCGATTCCTTCTAAAAGCTGCGGAATGGTTTTTCCCGCCTCGCCTAAAATTTCAATAAGGCGTAGGCCAGCATAGGGAGCATCATCGTAACCGTAATTTCGATCAGCAAAGAAAATGTGTCCACTGAGCTCTCCACCGAAAGGAGCGTGCTCTTCTTTGATTTTTGTTTTAATCAAGCTGTGGCCCGTTTTCCACATAATGGGACTGCCGCCGTGTTTGCGAATATCTTCGTAAAGTCGATCCGAACACTTCACATCACCAATAATTTTTGAGCCTGGGTTTTTTGCTAAGATGGCGCGGCTGATAAGCATCATCATTTCATCGCCCATTATAAAGCGCCCGGTATGATCTAAAAGGCCAATGCGATCAGCATCACCATCAAAGCCAATGGCAAGTTGCGAGTTGGTTTCAATAACCGCTTTTTTTGCGGCCAACATATTTTTCTCTACCGTTGGATCAGGATGGTGATTTGGAAATCTTCCGTCTGGCTCTTCAAATAAAAAAGTAGGCTTTAAGCCAACTTGCTCATACATTTTTCGAACAATGCAACCAGCAGCGCCATTGCCACAATCTACGACAACGGGGATAGATTTAATATTATTGAATTCTTCTTTGTAGCGCGCCAAATACTGCGGAAAGATGTCGTGAGTTTTCTTCGAGCCTGTGCCACTCGCAAAATTACCTGAGACGATGATATCGTATAGCTTGAGAATTTCTTCTCCAAATATCGTGCTTTTCCCAACTGAAATTTTAAAACCGTTGTAGTCGGGAGGATTATGGCTTCCGGTTACCATAATGCCGCCAGACATATTGTCGAGGGCAAACATAGAATAATAAGAAATAGGAGTTGTCACCAGGCCGAGCAGGGTGACATTGGCGCCAGCCGCGAGCATACCCTTACAAAGAGCTTCAGAAATTGCGGGGCTTGATAAACGAGCATCTTGCCCGAGCGTAACTCGAGGATTTTTTGGAGCGCCATTTTTTAATAAATAAGTAATAAAGGCTTGCCCCAAAAGCTCAGCGAACTCTTCGTCAAAATCTGTACCGACGACGCCGCGAATATCATATTCTCTAAAAATGTCTTTTGTATAAGGACGCTTCATTCTACTCTCCTCGACTCAATTGAATGGCCCACTCAAGTGCAAGCAACATAGACGCGGGATTTGCTTTGTTGCGGCCAAAAATATTTTTTGCAGTTCCATGATCCACGCTCGTTCTGACGAAGGGAAGACCCATGGTGATATGCAGCCCTGAATCTTGACCGTGAATCATTTTAAAAGGAATCAATCCCTGATCGTGATAGTTTGCAACAAAAACCGAATACTTTTCCCAATTTTCTTTAAAAAAGGCAGCATCGGGCACAAGGGGACCAACCACATTTGTTCCTGCGGCC
The DNA here is from genome assembly GCA_043739185.1 of Bdellovibrionales bacterium. Classification (GTDB taxonomy): domain Bacteria; phylum Bdellovibrionota; class Bdellovibrionia; order Bdellovibrionales; family JAMPXM01; genus JAYTQQ01. The sequence continues at coordinate 115,831 of JAYUEN010000107.1, read as the reverse complement.
AAGAGTTTTTTAACCAAGGGTTTATGAATACTTTGCTCTTGTGTTCCAATGAGGCCATCTTCTCCCGCGTGCGGATTAAGCCCAAGAAGTGCAATGGGGCGGCGCTGGGCCTTTTTCGGAAGCCACTTTCGTAGTAAGTCCGCAGAGGCAACGGCTCGCTCTAGATTTTCAGACTTGATATCTTTCAAAATGTTTTCGATTGGCAAATGCGCGCTCAAGAGCAGGACATTAAACTTATTCCCGACAAAGGCTTGATAAAGATGCTTTTCCTTACAGACACGAGCCAAAATGTCAGTGTGACCGATGTCTTTCATTCCTGCTGCGGCAATGGCGGTTTTGCTGAGTGGAGCTGTTACCATCCCATCGATATGACCAAAGTAACTCGATTGCGCAGAGGTTTCGACCCAAACTGGAGGCGGAAGGTTGGAGCAAATATCAATAATTTGCTTAGCAGAAGTGAGAGTTACGCTAAGGGCCTCTGGCCAGCTCGAAACGCTGACCCGCTTAAATTTACGATCGATCAAAGCAAGGTGGGCGCGCGGACACTTTGGTGAGCGCCACAAATAAAAAGAAGTGCCAGAAGTCGGTCCGAGCTTTGCCAATGCTTTAGCAGCAATTTCGGTTCCAATTCCGTCAATATCTCCGGTCGTTACTGCGATTCTTCGAATTTTTTTGGCCATGAAAATTCTTTGCCCATGTTAAATTAGGTGAAAAGCTAGAAAGAAACTTAATTATTACGAATGAAGGCTTCGTTGCGCACTTGTTCGAGCCAGGCCTGAAACTGTTTTTTATAAGCCCGATCATAAAGTTGACCGCGAAGCTCATCTTTAACCTTCTCAATTTTTGGATCAGGAATTAATTTCTTTTTGGTAAGCTTCAATATGTGAAGTCCGGCTTTTGTTTGAACAATACGGCTGGTGTCGCCCACGTTCATTTTTTGAACCACAGCTTCGAGCTCCTTTGAAAACTCACCGGACTTAAAGCTTCCCAGCAAGCCACCTGACGAAAAATTGGGATCTTCGCTATATTCACTAGCCATACGATCAAAATCTTCTCCGGCCTTTAACTTTGCAAGCACCGCGGTCGCCCGCTCTTGGGCCATCTTTAGACCACCCTTATCGATTAAAAACAAAACATGTGAAACCGTAAATTCGAAATTTTGATCGGCGGAATCACCGTGTAGCCGTGCGTATTCAGCAAGAACGTCATCTTCAGAAATTTTTATTTTGGACAAAATAGCTCGGTCAATGAGGGAATGCCGTTCAAGTCCGGTTTTAATAAAGTCTTGATACTGTGAAAAACGAATTCCTTTTTCTTCAACGGCACGTTTCAAATCGTCGCGACTGATATCATTTCGCTTGGCAATGGAGCGAACCTCCTGCTCGACTCTTTCAATCGGGACTTCAAGTTTTTGATGCTTCACTTCGGAGTCGATAATTTTTTCATCGATCATGGTTTGCAATAGCTTTTTCTTATCTTTGAGGAGCTCTTGTTTTGCGGCTTCATTTGGCACGAGCAAATCGTCGGTTAAACCACCGGCCTTGAGTTTTTCAAAATACTTATCCATATCCGAAGATGTAATGATTTCGTCATTGATAATCGAAACGATTTTTTCAATGATTTCTGCAAAACTAAATTGAGAGAATGCGAGCAACGAAAAAAACAATACCAACGTGACGGACCTTTTCATATTCGCACCCTTTGTTTCAGGAAAGTTTTTTACTGAACTTTCGTTGATACTTTGACCGCCTGAATAAGCTCCTCGTTTCGTGAAACTTGGGACTTTCTAAGGGCCTGGTCAAGCCAAGAAGAAAATAGGACTTGTTCCTTCTTTTCTTTCAACTGGCGCTCCACTGTAGCGCGAGCCTCTTGTAAACTCAAATGGACTTCGGGCTCTTTCTTAATTACTTCGTAAATATGATATCCATAAGGACTCTTTACAATTTTGCTGCGTTGCCCAGCGTTCAAGCGAAAAGCTTGGTCAAAAACCTCAAGGCTGCCCTTGTCGATCCAGTCCGTGACCCCATTATTCGCAGACTCTGGGGCAACAGAATACTCTTTTGCCAAGCTTCCAAGGTCTGATCCGTCTACGATTTCTTTGTAGAGGCGTTTTGCCACGTCCTCTTTTTCAACTACGATCTGGCGAATTTTAATGCGAGCCGCGCGATTAAAAAGCGTGCGATTGAGGTTGTAGTATTCCTTAACTTCGTCTTCTTTTGGCGCGACGACGTCCTTCGAAATTTGAGAGTGAACCTGATGTTGCAAAAGACTATATTCTAAATCTCGAAGCCATTGATCATAAGAAATGTTTTCTTGGGAGAGGGCCCTTCGAAACGCGATATCGTCGGGGTACTTACTTCGAACTCTTGTGGCCGCCTCTTCGAGCTGCGCTTGGGACACCACAAGATTCTGGTCCTTAGCATATTGGCGGGTTAAAACCTCTAGTACAAACTCCTGAACAGTTTGTTCTTTCGCGCGCTTTAGATTTTGTTGGTCCTTTGCAAACAGAGCATCATAATCTTTGAGCTTGCGCGCCAGGCGAGTAGCGAATTCTTCGGTTGAAAGACTGACAGAATTGACCGTTACCACGGCCTTCAGTTTGATTGTCGAGCTATTGGTGCAAGAAAGCGCAAGAACGGAAATGCAGCCAAAAACAAAAATCTTTAAATATATCTGTGCAAATCCGAAAATCACTTAATAACGGTTTTATTTTCTTTGATTGAATAAGACTTCTTAAGTTTCGTAAAATACTCATCAAAAATCACCTTACGCTTCTGATCAAAAACCGCAGCTTGAATTTGGCGCTTGTTCGCATCCGCATAACCATGGCGACCAGTAAGTTTTAAAATATGATAACCATACTGCGTAGTCACCAGGCCCCTAACTTCGCCAACTTTCATTGCAAGAGCGGCATCATAATATGGCGGCACAAGAGTGACATTGCTTTGCCAACCGACATCTCCACCATTGCGTTTTGTCTGGACGTCATCTGTATAAATACTAACAAGATCCTCAAAGTTCCTCTTGCTGGAGTGAACTTCCTTTAAGATTTCTTCGGCGCGCTTACGAGCCTCTTTCTTTTGGTCGTCTGTGGCGTCTAATCGAAACTCAATCAAAATGTGACTGGTACGGATCTCAGGAAACTTTTGATAATAGGACTTCATTTCCTCTTCAGTTACTTTAATTTTAGAAACTTTTTCGCCCAAATCTTTCTCAAGCAGTCCCTTGTATGTATCCTGTCGTAACATTTCTTTTACTTGTGGATCGGACTCTAGATGTCTCTTTTCGGCCTCTTGCACGCCAACTTCATAGCGAATGAGATCTTCTAAAAAGAGTTCTTTGGTGGGAGGATTGATTGTCTTACCAAGAACCTCATTGTATCTTTGGTTAAACTCTTTAAGAGTAATTTTTTTAAGTCCGATGGTCGCGACCACATCGTCCAGCTTGGGAGCGTCGGCAGCATTTGCTAAGCAAGTAAAAGAAGCAGTAAAAATAGCAAGAATTGCAAAGCGGCTTATTGGTCGCGTAAAGATGTTGTGCATCATAGTATGGTTCCTCGGGGGTGAGTTCTTATAAAAAGGCTAGCAGTTTGCCTATGTTGCTGCAATGAGATTACGTGCTTTTTGCCCAGCATCAAGAAGTGCTATTTCGAGCTCGGTAGCATGATCAGAGTTACGCAAATCAGTAGCGCGCGAAATATTTGAAATCGGCGGGCCCCAATAAATAACAAGTTTTGAAAAAGGGAGCGGCAAATAACTTTTATTCCACGACTTTTTAAAAACAAAAGCACTCGAGCAAGCGACGCCACCGGGGTATATAGGGCAGCTTAAGAGCTTTGCAACCTCAAGGGCGCCGGGCTTTACTTTGTGATAAGGTCCCTTTGGGCCGTCGACGGCAAAGGTAGGACGAAAACCGTCTTTTGCCAAACGCAAGATTCCTTTCAAGGCAGAAACCGCACCGCGAGTAGAAGATCCGCGCGCAGCCTTAACACCAAGCAGGCGAATGAAGCCGGTCATGATTTCGCCATCCTTGCTTGTCGAAGTCATTGCTGAGCAATGGTAGCGTTTGAGTAAAAAAACCAGACCCATTTCATCGCCATGCCAATGAGCAAAGACCGCAAGGCGATTGTTTTTAAGGTCTGATTGCATTTCCGGCGGCTCGTGAATATGAATCCGCCAAGTTAATTTGAGCGGCATATAAATGAGCCAAATAAGAATGGGCAAAATGCGCGAGCGAAACATCAGGTCATCCTTATAAAAAAGCGCCTTCGATTAGTGCTTTAAGAGAGTTTTAAACTCGGCATTCAATAGCGGCAGGACCTCGAATACATCGCCAACGATTCCATAAGTTGCCTTTTGAAAAATCGGCGCATTTGCATCTTTATTGATGGCAACGATAACCTTACTTCCGCTCATTCCGGCAAGATGTTGAATGGCGCCCGAAATTCCGCAGGCGATATATAAAACAGGAGCGACAGTTTTGCCGGTTTGGCCAACCTGCATAGAGTGCGGAACCCAGCCAGCATCCACAACCGCACGCGAAGCACCGACGGTAGCGCCCAAGGTTTCTGCCAGCTCGTTTAATAATTTAAAGCTCTCGGCGTCTTTCATTCCTCGTCCACCAGAAACAATGATGCTTGCTTCGGTTAAATCGAGCTTATTAGAGGTACCCGAAACAATCTCCTTAACTAGCGTTTTAAGATCTGTTTTTGGAGTTGCGATTTCAGAAATACTTGGAGTGAAAGACTTGTTGCTCGCTTCAACCGGCAATTGGTTTGCCCGCATTAAAATAATCTGAGTTGAGGACTTTTGAAAAGCCACTTCGGCAGTACACTTCCCCGAGTAAAGAGGTTTTCGAACCACGGCTTTTCCGTCAGTAAAGGAAAGTTCAGTACAGTCGCTCACAACGCCAGAGTTAATTTTAGCCGCAATACGAGGAAAGAGGTCTCGTGCCATCATGGTAGACGAGGCCAAAACATATTGTGGAGCTTGTGACTTTATCAATTCAGAAAGTGCGGCACTGAAGACCTCAGAGTTATAGTTTGAAAACTCTGGTGCTGCAGAAAGAAAAACTTGTTCAGCCCCATTTTGACCCAGAGCAGTTACCAGCTCTTTAGATTTTGGTCCAAAAAGAACGGCCTGAATTTTTAGATTGGATTTTCGAGCCGCAGTCAAAAGCTCAAGCGTACCTTTTTTTAGTTGTGAACCAGAAGACTCTGCAAAAATCATAACGGATGCCATAAATCGCCTTTTCTAAAAAATTTAAATTACTTTGGCTTCATTTCTAAGTAGGTCGGCAAGTTGCGCGGCCTGTTGCTTGAGATCTCCAGCAAGCATTTTAACTTTCGGCTTTTCGGGAGGCAGCAGAAATTGAACAAATTTATAATGAGTGTCGTTAGGGCCAACATCAAGGCTGGCAAGTGCGACTTCTTTTATGAGCTTTTTCTTTGCCTTCATAATTCCGGGAAGGCTCGCATAGCGAGGCGTATTGAGGCCTTTGTTGGCTGCAATCAGGGCCGGACCCTTCAATTCAATAAGCTCTCGTGTTCCGCCCTCGATTTCGCGCTCACACAGTACACTTGCATCACCTGAAGTTATTTTAGAAACAACGCTCGCATGTGGCAGGTCAAGATATTCGGCGAGCATTTGGCTTACGGCCGAATTATTATCGTCGATAGCCAATTTACCGGTAAGGACATATCCAAGATCGCCCTCTGCTTTGATCGCGGCCGCCAAAGCCTTGGCCGTGGTGCTTGCATCAACTTCTTCTGGCCCATCAATGACGATCGCCTCGTCGGCCCCCATTGCTAGAGCGGTTCTCAAGCATTCAGTAACCCGCGACTTAGGTCCTAGGCTTACAACAATTACGCTGGTGCACTTACCCGCCTCACGCATTTTAAGCGCTTCTTCAACGGCATATTCATCATAAGGGTTCATCACCCATTTGACGCCCGCACTATCAATCGCGGCCAGATCGGCGCGAAGTTTAATTTTTGTCTCAGTGTCTGGAACTTGTTTGATGCAAACAAAGACTTTCATATATCCCCTGGCAAAATGAATAGGCTATAGACTCATCTGCATGACTTTAATCAGATTTGGGCGCTGTTAGCAAAAGCAATTATTAAAAACTTAAACGACCAAGGCGAAAATGTTGCTAAGACGTGCAGTGCGGCGATTTATTTTCAATGCCTTTGCGATGACTGGACAAGTCTGGCGAAAATAGAGTTAAATAGAGCCAAGCAAACACAAGGGAACTTTACATCTAAGGGGATCGCCGTGAGATATTTCTGCTCGAGTATTGGTCGAAAACAACTGATGTCCATAACCGGAATTTTATGGCTCGGCTTTGTCCTCACCCATATGCTCGGAAACTTACTTATATTCGCAGGAGCCGACACTTACAATTCTTACAGTCACGCGCTCATTTCAAATCCGCTCTTGCCACTGGCAGAGGGCGCCCTGGTTTTAACCCTGCTCACGCATATTTTCACCGGAGCAAAGCTAACAATTGAAAACAAATCCGCACGCGCGCAGAAATACGCGATGCCATCTAATGGCGAAAAAGCGGCCCGTTTTCAGTCGCGATTCATGATCTTTCACGGCAGCATAATTCTTGTCTTTATTGTTTTGCACTTGATTACATTCAAATATGGTCAGCATTATGTCACCAATGTTCGCGGCGTTGAAATGCGCGATCTTCACAAATTGGTTCTCGAGGTTTTTCAGAATCCAATTTATGTAGGTTGGTATTTTGTTGCCATGGTTTCGCTTGGCTTGCATTTGAGCCACGGATTTTTTTCTTCGCTCGCCTCGGCCGGAATTTACAGTCCGAAAATTTCTAGAGCGATTTCGGTATTCGGCTATATTTACGCAGTAGGCGTAAGTGTCGGATTCATTTCACAGCCGCTATATGCTTATTTAAGTGCACACTAAAAGGAATCAGCAAATGATAAAGCTAGACGCAAAAACACCTCCAGGACCAATTGCAGAAAAATGGACCAGCCATAAATTCAATATGAAGCTTGTAAATCCGGCCAACAAACGAAAGCACAAGATCATTGTGGTCGGCACGGGCTTGGCTGGCGCAGCAGCATCGGCCTCACTTGCCGAGCTCGGATATAAAGTTCAAAGCTTTTGTATTCACGAATCTCCAAGAAGAGCGCACTCTATTGCCGCCCAAGGCGGGATCAACGCAGCAAAAAACTATCAAAACGATGGAGACTCAATTTACCGTCTTTTTTACGACACTATTAAGGGCGGAGACTTTAGATCTCGCGAGGCAAATGTTTATCGGCTCGCCGAAATTTCACCACTCATTATTGATCAGTGTGTTGCGCAAGGAGTTCCTTTTGCTCGGGAGTACGGTGGGACCCTAGCCAATCGATCTTTTGGCGGCGCCCAAGTATCAAGAACTTTTTATGCCCGGGGACAAACCGGCCAGCAACTTTTGATCGGCGCATATCAGGCCATGATGAGACAGGTGGCGCTCAAACAAGTTGAGCTTTTTTATCGCCGAGATATGCAAGACCTCGTGATCGTTGATGGCGTTGCTCGCGGAATTGTTGTCCGTAATATTTTAACAGGAGAACTTGAATCTTATGCTGCAGACGCCGTCATTTTGGCGACAGGTGGCTACGGAAATGTTTTTTATCTTTCAACCAATGCGAAACAGTCGAATGTTACAGCCAGTTGGCGGGCTCACAAACGCGGAGCACTTTTCGCGAACCCCTGTTTTACACAAATTCATCCGACGTGCATCCCGGTATCGGGGGAGCATCAATCTAAACTAACACTAATGTCTGAAAGCTTGCGCAATGATGGCAGAGTTTGGGTGCCGCTTAAAAAAGGCGATCAACGTGCGCCAAACGCCATTCCGGATGCCGAAAGAGATTATTATTTAGAGCGGATTTATCCAAGTTTTGGAAACTTAGCGCCACGAGATGTCTCTTCTCGTCAGGCCAAATTCAGAGTGGATGAGGGGCGCGGAGTAGGCGAAACCGGAAAAGCTGTTTATCTTGATTTTCGCGATGCCATCGCGCGCCTAGGTGAAAAGGCGATTTCAGAAAAATACGGAAACCTCTTTCAGATGTACGAAAAAATCACCGGTGAAAACCCCTATAAACAGCCGATGCGGATTTATCCGGCGGTTCACTACACCATGGGTGGTCTCTGGGTAGACTATAATTTGATGAGCAATATCCCGGGGCTTCACGTTTTGGGAGAAGCGAACTTCTCAGACCACGGCGCCAACCGCCTTGGTGCTTCAGCACTTATGCAAGGCTTAGCAGATGGTTATTTCGTCATTCCGTATACAATCGGAAACTTCATCGCAAGTACAACACTGCCAAAAATAGATACGAATCACGACGCCTTTCGCGAGGCTAAAGCCAGCGCCCAGGCAAGAATTGATAAGCTGATGAATCTAAAGGGCAATAAAACGGTTGACGACTTTCATCGCGAATTGGGTCATGTCATGTGGGAGTACGTTGGCATGAGCCGAAACGAAAAGGGCTTAAGCAAAGCCCTCTTAGAGATTCCAAAAATTAAGGACGAGTTCTGGCAAAACCTAAAAGTTTCAGGGGATGCAAAGTATCTAAATGAAGAGCTCGAAAAAGCCGCTCGAGTTGCAGACTTTTTAGAGCTCGGAGAACTCATGGCATACGACGCGCTTCAAAGAAAAGAGTCTTGCGGAGGACACTTCAGAGAAGAAAGCCAAACACCAGACAATGAAGCAAAGCGCGACGACCAAAACTTTTGCTATGTAGCCGCATGGGAGTGGAAAAATGGCAAAACGCCCGAATTGCACAAAGAGAACTTAGAGTTTGAGACCGTCCACCTCAGCACCCGAAGCTACAAATAGAAAGATCAATATGAGCAAAGAAAAAAATTTAAATTTGAAGTTAAAGGTTTGGCGGCAAAAGAGCGCAAAAGACAAGGGCGGCTTTGAGGATTACGAAGCCAAAGATATTTCGACGGATATGTCTTTTCTTGAAATGATCGACCTTGTCAATCAGAAGCTTATCAAAGAGAACAAAGATCCAATTGCCTTTGATCATGACTGTCGCGAGGGTATTTGTGGCTCTTGTGCAATGACCATCAACGGAAATGCGCATGGTCCGCAAAAAGGCACAACCGTCTGTCAGCTACATATGAGAAAGTTTGAAAACAATCAAACCGTGATTGTAGAGCCTTTTCGCGCCGAAGCCTTTCCGATTTTAAAAGATTTGTCCGTTGATCGAAGCTCACTTGATAAAATCATTATGTCCGGAGGATTTGTTTCGGTTAATACCGGCAATTCACCAGATGCAAACTCGATCTTGGTTCCTAAAGAAGATTCCGATCGCGCATTTAGTGCTGCGGCCTGCATTGGTTGTGGTGCCTGCGTTGCGACCTGTGCAAACAGCTCGGCCATGCTTTTTGTAAGCGCCAAGGCGGCCCATTTGTCACTCTTGCCGCAAGGAGAAGTCGAGGCAGATAAGCGCGTTTTGAATATGGTAAACACGATGCAAGAGCTTGGTTTTGGCAACTGTAGTAATACCGGGGCCTGCTCACTTGCTTGTCCGAAAGAAATAAGCTTTGAAAACATTGTGAGAATGAATCGCCAATATTTAGCGGCCAGCATTTGCGAACGCCCCCCAGAAAGCTCAACCGGCGATATGTCGTAAGATGGCATCGGCGCTTGGGCATGCGGTCGTCGGACTCGCCATAGTGAAAGTCGGATCCCTCCGGCCGAACGCAAAAAAACTTTGGCTGGCGGCAATAGTAAGTAGTATTATCCCGGACTTAGATTTCGTTGGTTTCAGACTTGGAGTTCCCTACCAATCAATTTTTGGCCACAGGGGCATTTCGCACTCCATTTTTTTTGCTCTAGTTTGGTCAGTCGTTTTAGTTGCTACGATTTTTCGAAAACAAGGAAGTAGAGCGAAAACAGGTATACTTTTATTTTTTGCAACGCTTTCACATGGTTTGATTGATGCCATGACAAATGGCGGCCTCGGAGTGGGCTTTTTCATTCCCTTTTTAAACGAACGCTATTTTTTTTCATTTAGGCCAATTGAAGTCTCGCCAATTTCAATCTCTAGATTTTTTTCCCATCCTGAGAAAATCCTTTTAAACGAAACGCTCTGGATAGGGCTTCCATGCTTAGTTTTCGTCTTAGCAGCGCGTCCAATTCAAAATAGACTTAAAAAATATTTTTGATCATTAGAATTAACCACTACTCACCGCAGCTGGGGTCAAAAGACTATGGGGCTCCGCAAATGGCCCCAGGCGCGCAAAGCCGGCGCTCATTTAAAACTTAGCGACAAACACAACGCGACACCATCTTGACTGACCACAACAACGACAAACTCCAGGACTAAAAAAAGTGAAGCGCTTTTTGCATATGCCGATAAGGCGAGGGTCACAGGATTATCTGTGCACCATGTTTGGGAGACAAAATGAAGAAAGTCGGAGACCTTTTTCAAGAACTCGGATTCAACCAAAACGGCAGCGATGAAGTTAAAATTGCATTTATAAAAAACCTCGTAAAAGCGGCTTATGGAGTTGAGTTAAACGGCCCAAAACAAAAGCCCCTTGCCGCCGCGCCAGCAACCAAACTCAAGGCACTTGATCTAAATAAAAAGCTAGAACAACTGAGCTTTGATTTTGAAGACTCCCTCAAAAAAGCAAATTAGACCTGAGGCTAATAAAGGCGTTTCAAACTGAGACGCTCAGTACCTACAAACAACCAGAACCAGGGGCCGGCACTTTAGCCAAAAGCAAGATCGTCCGCAAAGTATCTATGCGAACGAATAAATTTATCAGCTTGAGTTTTCTGGCCGCAATGCTTTTCATCGACATCCCCGCAAAAGCTCAAATGGCTGTGCCCGGAGAATGGGTCGTTCAGATTCGGTCAAATAAAAAAGTACAATTTAGAAATTTCGCCAAACAACAGAAGTTTAAATTTCGAGCGATTAATGAAAAAACTTTTCTGGTGAGAGCCGCGAGCATGGCGAATCTTTCGAAGATTGAAGGCGTTGAGAAAATAGAACCCAACTATATTTTTCAAATCGTAAAGTCGCCAAACGACCCCATGTATTCTGCACTTTGGGGCCTTGCCAATAGGGGCCAAGCGGACAGTTCAAGCGTAAAGGGCACGGCGGGCGTTGATCTAGACATTGAAAAGGCATGGGACATAACGACAGGTTCTAAAAAAGTAGTGGTCGCAGTTGTCGATACAGGAATCGACTTCAAAATTCCGGACTTAAAAGATAATGCGTGGATCAATTTGGCCGAAGCAAACGGAGTCGCTCAAGTAGATGATGATAAAAACGGATTTGTTGACGACATCAACGGATTCAACTTTGTCGCCAACAACGGAAACGCTACGGATGATAATGGTCACGGCTCACATTGCTCGGGCACCATTGGCGCCAAAGGCAATGATCAAAACGGTATTGTTGGAGTGAATTGGGACGTGAGCCTAATGGCAGTCAAATTCATTTCTAGCGATGGTACAGGCACATTAGAAAACGCAGTAAAAGCCATTGATTATGCCAGGAAAAATGGCGCAAATATTATGAGTAATTCATGGGGCGGAACCGCGGAGAGCGCGATTCTAAAACAAGCTATTAGCGACGCTCGCGATGCGGGCATATTATTTGTAGCCGCAGCAGGTAACAATGGTGCCGACAATGACAAGGTAGGATTTTATCCGGCAAGCTACGATTTAGAAAACATCATTTCGGTGGCTGCAATAAATAATCGCGCGCGCCGAGCAAGCTTTTCAAATTTTGGGCTGGCAAAGGTTCACTTGGCAGCCCCTGGCGAAAATATTTTAAGCACGACACCTCAGGGTTTTGAAAGCATGTCGGGGACATCAATGGCGGCGCCACATGTTTCTGGGGTCGCAGCCTTGCTTTTGGCTAACGAGCCTGCGCTCAATTTTCGCGAAATTAAGGACAGAATCCTTTCTAATGTGAGACCCCTTTTTAGACTCAATAATAAAATTGCTAGCGGCGGAATGATCGACGCATTTGCAGCACTCAGTAACATAAAGCCAGGTCCGGATTTAAGCGATCCGGCGCTTTTAGGCTTTCGACAAGCGAGCCAGGTATCGACGGCACATCCGTACACAAACGCCGGAGATCAGAGCTTTAAGCTTAATGTTCCTGGAGCAAAGAAAATAGCCATTCACTTTTCAAGATTTGAGACCGAACCCAACTTTGATTTCGTTGAAATTTTAGATGCAAGTGGCAACGTCGTAGATAAAATGAGCGGCTATCATAGCGACGAATACTCCGAAATAATTGATGGGGATACGCTCACGCTGCATTTTACCTCAGACAAAAGCGTAAACGCATACGGCTTTGATATTGACGAAGTATTTTATCAATAAGATTTGTCTACCCCGAAGACAAGCGTGAGAAGCCAGCTACAGGCTCTTGCGCTTGATCGTATCGAATTTGTGGGTATGAAAAAACTTTTCAATTCGCAAATTTACAAACTCAGGTAAATCCAATTGTGTGCAGTGTGAGCCATAGGGAACGCGTTGAAGCTCGCTTCCTGCGACTCGATCATGCAGTAGAATTTGATGGGAGGGAGGAGTCACGCCATCGCCATCACCACTTATGATTAAACATGGTATATTGAGCTTTGGCAAAACCGCGGAGGCATCGTAGTCCATCATATCTTGAAAGAGCTTGATAAAAACCCCGAGATCTAAACTGGCGAGACCGCGGGTGTAAACCTCTATGTCTCGAGATGATGTCAGGCGCAAATTGAAGCCGCCCGCCAAAGCAGAAAGAGGTGCTGCAAGCGGATTGAGTACCGAGGCTCGCCAGAGCAGACCAAGAATTTCTGGATGGGCGGCATGACCCTCTTTTATGAATTCAAAAACTTTTGGCACGATATCGACACCAAACATATCGCTGATCGGATCCTTTACGAAGGCGTTTATGAGAACTAAGTTTTCGAATTGCTCCGGAAACAAATCATAGGCTCGCAATAAAACCTGCCCCCCAAAACTATGTCCAAAAAAGCTGGCAGATTTAATTTTGAGGTGTTTCAGAAGCGCATTTGTATCTCGTGCCAAAGCATCAATGCTGACGAGCTCATTGTCGACCGGAACATCTGACTTTTGATGGCCGCGAAAATCAAAGCAGATGGTCTGGTAGTTTTTCGAAAAATATGCGATTTGGGGGTGCCAATGATTGATGAGGCAGGCAATGCCATAAACAAAAACGATGGGTTTACCACGACCGCGCACCTCATAATAAACTTTAGTTCCATCGAAACTTTCAAAGTGACCTGTTGTTTTCTCAATTTCATGCATTTTCAAAATCCACCACGAGTTGCGAGTTTAAAATTTCGATTATATCGCCGGCTTGCAAATTCAACTTACTTAATTTTTGGCCATTCACTCGAACGACATCGGGATACTGAGTTTTAAACTCTACGCCCACGGCCGTTGGAATTACCTGAAAACATATCGGCGGTGCAGAGGATTCATTCAAGACAAGATCCATTGATTTTGGACCAATTTGTCTAGGACCATAACCCAGAACCCAACTTTTGCCGAATTGGCGCCCCCGAGCACAGCGCAGCTTAAGCGGAGGGTTAAAGGCCGCAAGATGATCTACAATTACGTCTCCAGAGCGCAAGCTTGCGCTCTGAAGAAGTTTACTAAGAATTTCCCGCCAACTCGGCGCCGCCACAACTTGGGGCGGGGGAGTTGGGACCGGGGGCAATGGCTTTTGCGCGGGCGTACTCACCGGCGGCGTTGGCCCTTCGGGTCTCTCCGGCGCAGTGGCGACCTCAAATGGTTTTTCTGGTTTTATTTTCTCTGGCCTTTGCTTTTCAGATTTAGGACTTTCAAGCGGCGGCGGATCAGCGCTCGCTCTTTTCATCTTGGGAGACGCCTCGAATTTGGGCATTACCGAAACCACTGGCGCCCCAGGAGCAATGACCTTAAAGAGAGTATTGCCAAGTCGGAACTCGACGCCAGGCGCCAAAAACAGCTCTGGAACCTTCAGATCGTTGAACTTAATGCCATTTGAAGAGTTATTGTCTTTCAAATAAAACTTGAGATCAGAGCCAGAACCGCGCGAAAGAACGGTGGCGTGATAGGAAGAAACCTTGGGGTCTGAAATTGTGATATCACAATTTTTGCGGCCAATCTTTAGGCCCCCGCCGAGCTTAAACCTCTTTCCCAGTGGTTCGCCCGAGATGATTTCAATAAAAATATCCATTTCACAAGTATGACTTTGAAAAGCTTGGCTTGTCTAGGTCGACATGTCGTGGTACATCAGCCAGACGAATTTAGGTATTTTGCAACAAAAACCCTCAATGTGAGGATCACGGTTGGATTGAATCTAGATTAAAATTTAAAAGAATATCCTTGCTCCTCAAAATGAAGGGGCTTAACCCGAAAGGAAAAAATGGAGCTCGAAAAGCGCACCAATCTCATCCCGTACGAAGCTGTTGTAATGGTTCACCCAGACGCGACAGAAGAAGATCAAAAAAACCTCTTTAAAAGAAACAAAGGAATCGTTGAGTCCTTCAAAGGAAGCGTCAACCACCTTGATTTGTGGGGCAAGAGAACCCTAGCCAATGCCATTAATAAAAGCAAAAAGGCATACTACTTTCACACAAGTTTTGAGGCAGAGCCGGCTGTTATTGCAGAGCTTGAGCGTACCATGCGCATTAACGATAAGGTTTTGCGTTTTATGCACACTCGCCTTCCAGACAAAACAAATTTGGTAAAATTCATGGAGAACTTTAAACAATCACTTGCAGACAGCGCGGCTCGTGAGCGTGAGCGCGAAGCTAAATTCCAAGCACGCAAAGCTGCAAATCGCGGCGGTCGTGATGGCGGCGGCGGTCGTGATGGTGGCGGCGGTCGTAGAGACTTCGGCGGCAAGGGTGGAGATTTTGAAGGCGAAGACGACGTTTAGAACATGAACTTAATAGCTAAAACAATGTTGAAATTTAAACAACAGCAAGTGCCAATGTACTTTTTATTGCTGGCGTTAAGCGTGGCGCTGACTGGCGTCACCTTGATATTGGGAGCGATTCCGATGCGAGTCATTCGCAAAAGCTACAGCAGAAAAGCTTATTGGCTTGGTTTGTCTTCGGCCGTTGTTTTGAGCTTTGCATTTATTAGCCACCCAATTGCCGCGGCACTTGCGATACTTGCAAGTCTTGTTGGTCTCTATACAGATGCCGAAGAGGCTGGTTCGGGATTTTTTGCTTCCGGATTTTTTGCAAGCCTAACCACATCAAGCTTTTCGCTGGTAGCGGCAGCATTTTGGGCAACTAAGAAAAAGGTTGATTTGATTCAAGTGGCTCATGCAAACGTAGAGCAGGTATTGGCACAAGTTAAAGCCATAAACCCCCAAATAAATTGGACAACCGAAAGCTTGGTTTACCAGGTACCATCGGCATTCGTCATTTTTTTATTGGCCTCGTTAGCAGTGTCCGTAATTTGGGATAAACGCTTGGGAAAACTGCTGGGTCTAGGAAACTGGGAAAGTTCGGCGCGTAGCCTTTTGGGGTTTAAAACTCCGGATCTTTTGATTTGGATTAGTTTGGCCGCAATTGCAGGGGCTTTCGGACAGCAAAAATATATGGCCGTGCAAAACGTCAGCATGAATTTAGTGAATGTTTTGGCGCTCGTATACTTCTTTCAGGGTTTAGCGATCTCAAAGCATTTTTTCACACTCTATCGGGTTTCGCGAATTTGGCAGAGCGTAGGGTTTTTCTTTATGTTGTTGCAGCTTTTTCCCCTGGCGAGTCTCTTGGGTTTTACCGACTATTGGGTCAATTATCGTACAAGATTCAACAAACAAAGGCAGAGCGAATCGCCTTTTAAATCAGAAAATTAATTTAGAAACTTTTGAAAGAAGGTCATTATGAAAGTAATTTTACAAAAAGACGTTAAAAACCTCGGAAAAGTTGGCGACCTCGTTAATGTGGCCGTGGGTTACGCCAGAAACTTTTTGTTTCCAAGAAAGCTTGCTTCAGAAGCAACTGAAAAACGTGTTCACGAATTTGAACATTTGAAAAAAGTTGCAGAAATTAAAAAGAAAAAAGCCGTGGCAGAGCGCGCAGAAGTTGTGAAAAAATTGACTGGCGTTAGCCTCATTTTTAAATCGGGCGCAGGCGATACCGACAAATTATTTGGTTCGATCACCAACGTCGACATTTCAAACGAGCTTGAAAAGCAAGGCTATTCAATTGATCGCAGAGACATTCACATTGAAGAGCCAATTAAAATGTTGGGCCAACACAAGGCGACGGTTAAGTTGGGTGATGGCTTAGAGGCGGACCTCAAAATTTCAGTAGAACGTCAATAGAGATCAGTTCGCATCTATCGGAAACAGCGGTGTCAGGCCCTTTTCTAGAGCCGCTTTTTCATCGAATTGCTCTTTGGCAGAGAGCAATACTTCTTGAACGTATTCCGCAAGTATTTGTCGTAAGTCTTCAATCGTTAAGTCCTCAGGGTGAATCCCAGCGCGAGAGCTTAAATTTGCAAGCTCTGTTGAAATGAGCTCTTCAGAAATTCCAGTTGCCGAAATTAACTTTTTGATTATGTTTGGGCCGTTTTGATCTTGAGAATCAGCGCTCATAATCCCTCCATGGACTTAAACTTAGGACAAGGCTAGTTGATCAATCGGTTAAACTTGAAGCAAACAGAAAGCTCCGAACGAAACTTAAACTAGACCTTGAAATGGATGACAGGACTGAGATCCAGGGATTCAATAAATAATAAATTGAGTATAAAAAAGGGGAATTGAATGCAGAAAACATGGAGCATTAAAGAAAAGCGATACGACTTAATTAAGTTGTTTTGGGTTTTTGGATTATTGTTTTTTCTGGCGATCGGGTTCACAGCGCATGCGGCAGCTCAAAAGCCAGCGTCAATATTGTTAACCGCCCCCAATCTTTATGGCAAAAACTTTTTTACTATATTAATCAACTCGCCAGACCCAAAAGAAGCCCCCAAAAACTTCAGAATGATGTCGGCCGGAACCGCAGAAGGTCTTCACGCTTCAGCAAGTGCCGTTTTGTCTAAAGGGCAATTTGAGTTTTTGGTGTCGAAACTGAATTCAGACTCTGCGCCCGGGACTCTGGGCGAAGCAAAACAAATTCACATTATTGACACAAGTTCACATGCGCATGGCTTTGTTAACAATATGCAGGTGGTTTGGCTCGATCAAAACATTCAGTTTGGCTCTGATGAACCAGTTTTTTTAGATCAAGAAAAAAATCTATTAGCAGGATTAAAGAAAGAAAAAAAAGTAACACTTTATACGCTTCCAGACGGCGTTGAGGACTTTAATTTAAACCTAAGTGAAGTGTTAAAAAAGGGTGGGCAAAAAATTCAAGTTCAAGCAGATGGAGTTGAAACCGAACAGCAGTACTTAAAAGAAAAGAAAATGAGCTATACGCGGATTCCGATTGCAGCCAAAGACATTTCAAATCTTGAAAACAAACAAATTGAACAGCTCGTACGAGTTATGAAAAAAATGAAAAAAGGCGAGTGGCTGCACTTTCATAATGAAGAGGGCGCGGGGAACCTGAGTCAAACTCTCGTCGTTGCGGATGTCTTGAAAAATGCTCCGAGCACGAGCCTCGAAGAAATTCTAAATAGACAGAATGTTCTTGGCTCACAGGCCAAATTGGCCGCCGTATTGACAAATGCCAAGCTTGAAAAAATATATGCATATGCAAAGGAACAAGCTCCCGAATACAAATTGGCCTATTCGGACTGGGTGAGCGCAGAGAAGTAAAAACATCCCTTAAGGCTGTGGCTCCGCATTCGGGGCCATATTTCGAGGTTTGTTTCGAATCATACTTGGAGGGGGTGGCGGCAAAGGATTTTGTCCAGAGCTCTCTTCGAGATTCGAAAAGCGACCAATATGTGATTCCCACTTTAGATGAACGTTTCCGACAGGTCCGTTACGATTCTTGCCAACGATGACCTCGGCCTTTCCTCTAACATCCGGATTGTCGCGCTCATAGTACTCTTCGCGGTAGAGCATCATGATCACGTCCGCATCTTGTTCGATCGATCCCGATTCGCGTAAATCAGAGAGCATTGGTTTATGGCCAGAGCGACCTTCTACTCCTCGGTTGAGCTGTGCTAGCGCAATGACGGGAATTTGGAGCTCCTTCGCGATCGACTTGAGAGTACGAGAAATCTCAGAAACTTCACGCTCGCGGCTTTCAACCCGTTGCTTGAGCTGCATGAGCTGCAAATAATCTACCATAATCAGATCGAGTCCGTGCTGAGCCTTCATTCGGCGCGCTTTGGCTCGAATTTCATAAGGGCTAATCCCTGAGGTATCATCAATAAAGAGCGGGGCCTCTGCCATCTTTGAGGCTTTTTCAATAAGGCGTGGCCAAGCATTGTCATTTACACTTCCCACGCGAAGATCTGAAAGGTTGACTCGCGCCTCGCTGGCAATCATACGCATCATCATCTGCTCTTTTGCCATCTCGACCGAAAAATAAGCGACACTCTTTTTTCCTCGAATCGCCGCATGTTGAGCTATATTTAAACTTATCGCCGTTTTTCCCATTGATGGTCGCGCAGCAATAATCGTCAATTCACCGGGCTGAAAACCTGCCGTCAATTTGTCTAGCTGATCGAAACCGCTTGAAACTCCAGTGCAGCTTTCTTTTTTAGAAGAAAGTTCCGTCAGGCGATCAATTGAAATCTTAATGAGTTCGGCAGCACTCGCTAATCCCGTTTGCTTCTTTTCGGCAATGTTAAAGATCTCAGATTCGACCTCATCAAGAAAGCTCTCAACCGAAGAATAAGAATCTCCGTAGGACTTTTCGATAATTTCGCCGCTGACATGAATCAATTTTCTTAAAAGAGCCCGTTCGTGTACGATTTTGGCATAGACGGCTATATGGGCGGACGTTGGTGTTTGATTCATGACCTCGGCCAGATAAGAGGCGCCACCGATTAGCTCGAGTGCTTTTTGATCCGAAAGCAAATTTGATACGGTGATTATGTCGACAGGCGAGCCTTTAAAATAAAGCTCTTGAATGGCGCCAAAAATCTTTTGATGCGCAATCTTATAAAAATCACTTTCAAGCACGACATTTACGATTTGATCCCAGCAATAGGGGTCTACCATCAGGCCGCCAAGAATAGCCTGCTCGGCCTCAAGATTGTGGGGAGGAACACGCATCATAGGTGGATCACCACAGAGAATAAATTTTTGAGAAGTCTAAAACAAATAGTCACAATAGCCCCCCAACTCTTACGCGACCGTCATGGCCGCGATACTAGCATGAAAGCAACAACGGCCAATTTCCCAACAAAATGGCGTCTTAGATCAGCTTCCAAAAAGAAAAAACAAAAGGCAAGACACAAAGGTCTGCGCCAAATTGTTTATCGGCATCGGTAAAGATTTCGATTTAAAAAGTTTGCGGGCCCCTTCAGGAAGATCGAGACTTATGACCCGCTGATGATACTAAACTATTGCGTTTGCAGCAATGGCCGCTGCGGACCTGCTAACTCTAATTTTATAAGCGTCAATTTTCTTTTTCAAAGTATTACGGTTGATTCCGAGGAGTTGTGCCGTTTTAACTTGGTTTCCTTTGTAGTTCTCTAAAGCCAACTCAATTAGCGGCTTTTCGACCTGTTCGATAACGATATTGTAAAGGCCATTTAATTCTACTTGCGTTTCTTTCTGTTGTTGAAAAAGAACTTCAAGCTTGCTCTTGACAAGTTTTTCCAAACTTACGGACTGAAGATTGGCAACAAAAAGATTATCTGAACTGTTCAGACTTGGTGTCATGTTTCCTCACTGATTATGAATAGCCCTTCGATCGATTGATCTCAGTGGCGTAATTGTTATACCCCTCGAACTAGAGGAGGACAAATATACTTATGTGGCGACAGATGCAAGCGCGCAAATGACTTTTTTGAAAGAATTTTTTCACCAAGGTATTTTTCACTTATTTCGCGGCTTGATGGACTGTATAAACCCACAATTTTATCCACAACGGGCCAAACTTAGATAAAAATTTCGCGAGAGTTAAATTATTTTTCGGAACACATCACAAATTTAAATTCTAAGTTGACTTCGGCAAACTTGATCTTCGTGGCGTCAGCAAGTTCGCTGAAACCACAAGTCGCACGCGGATATTACCTTGGTCAAGGGCGAGTCGCCAAGGGCGCGAGATTATTAGAGGCGCTCTAAAACAAAAGCTTGGATTGGCTCGACCAACCTCTAGAACCAGACTACTCCCGAGAATGTATTTCTAATAGAATTGGAGCATGACAAAATTTTTTACAAAATTCAGACAAGATATCGCGGTCATTTTATTTCTTTCTTCGGGAATATTTGTAGCCCTTTCGCTGTATAGTTTTCAGCCGACGGATCCGTCTTTTAATTCAATAGGAAATACTTATAAAGTTTCAAACTTCTGTGGCTACATCGGTAGTTTTTTGGCCGACATACTATATCAAGGTTTTGGACTCGGCGCTTGGGGCCTGGTGGCGGCACTACTCATCATGAGTATCAAAACCTTACGCGATAAACAGTCGCGCTCAGTGGCCGGCAAGTTCTTTTGGGGGGGCTTTTTACTTATAAATGCGTCCAGCCTACTCGCGCTGTATTTGCCCAAACAAATGTTTTTTTCAAAGCAAATTGGAGCCGGAGGCTTAGTCGGAGCCATTATTACCCAGGGCCTGATCCGTGCGTTTAATTTTGTCGGCGTATCTGTTATCTTGTGGACCATTTTTGCAGTCCTTGCCATTTTTTATACTGAAAAGAGCCTGCTTGAGTTTTTAAAGGCCAGCATAAAACCCTTAGGCTTAATTCTGCCGGCAAGCGCAAAGCTAGGGGGCTGGATATCAGGGCTTTTGGCAAAAGTTCAGCCACAAATGAAAATCGAAAAGGCCCAGGAGAGACCAAGTGCGAAGACCGAAGGAAAGCTAGAGGCGGATCGAGCAACCGAGAAGCTCTTTCGTTTTAAAATGAACTTTATGGATCGCAAAGAGGTAGAGAGCCCACCACTAAGTCTTCACACGCCACTTGAAGAGCGCTTAGAAAAAACTTTAAACGAAGAGCCAGCAAAGCTTGAGCGCCGCAAGGTACAGCTTACGACTAAGGTTGAAAGACGCATCGAAAATTGGAAGCTGCCAGAACTTGCGATGCTTGAGGACCCACCGGCCTCGCGCGTGCGAATCGAGACAAAAGAAATTGATCGAAAAGCGATGATTCTTACAGACAAGCTTGCACAGTTTTCGGTTACCGGCGAAGTAAAAGGCGCCAAGCCTGGTCCCGCAGTCACGATGTACGAGTTCAAGCCAAGTGCGGATGTTAAAATTTCTAAAATTACAGAGCTTGCCGACGACCTCTCTTTAGCGCTGTCGAGTGAATCGGTTCGAATCATTGCGCCGATTCCGGGTCGAGACGTGGTGGGAATTGAAACCTCAAACTCGCAACGCGAAACCGTTTACCTCAAAGATATTCTTGCGAGCGATGACTTCTGGAACGAGAAAACCAAGCTTCCCCTTGCACTTGGCCGTCAAGCTGACGGCGACGCCAAGGTTGTCGATCTGAGAAAGATGCCACACCTTTTGGTTGCCGGCACGACCGGCTCCGGTAAATCGGTTTTTGTCGTAAGCTTAGTTACGGGCCTTCTCTTTCGTCACTCTCCAAAGAGTCTGCGACTTATTCTGATTGATCCGAAGCAGGTCGATTTGGCCGCCTTTTCGGAGGTGCCACACTTATTGATGCCACCTATTCGTGAGCCGAAGAAGGCGGTAACGGCGCTTAAGTGGGCGATTCGTGAAATGGAGAAGCGCTATCGCTCGATGTCGCGCTTTGGTTGTCGCGGGCTCGAGTCTTTTAATGAAAGCATTGAGAAGCTCTCAAAGAGTCAGGTTGAAGAGCATGAAAAAATAAACTCGGATTTGGATCTCGCAAACAAGCGCCAAGAACAATATTATTTTTCCCCCCAACCCTATATCATCATTGTTGTTGAAGAGTTCGGGGACCTTATGGCCGTAGACAAGGTCAATGTAGAGCAGGCGGTGGTGCGACTGGCACAAATGGCAAGGGCCTGCGGAATTCATCTTATTTTAGCGATGCAATCGCCACGCAAGGATGTTGTGACGGGTTTAATTAAAACCAATATTCCGGGGCGCATTAGTTTCAAAGTAGCCAGCAAGATGGATTCACGAATTATTCTAGATGACTCAGGGGCCGAGCGGCTCTTGGCCCAAGGGGATATGTTGTTTTTGGCGCCCGGAGTTTCAAAACCATTGCGGCATCATGGCCCGTGGTTAACCGACGCAGAAATTACTTCCGTAATGAAGTTTTGGTCTGATCAAGGCGCGCCGCAATTTGATCCTTTGGCGATAAAAGCACTTGAGGGGAATGGCGGCGGATTTGACTTTGGCACCGGTGGGGAAGAGGGCGACATTTTATCTGACGGAAGCGCGGGACAAGAGCATGACGAAATATATGATCAGCTTCTTTCATGGGTGAGCGAACAGAAAGAAGTGAGCGCCTCACTTTTGCAAAGAAAATTTAAATTGGGATATCCGCGGGCGGCAAGAATTATTGAAAGCTTCGAGGCGGAGGGTGTCGTGGGCCCGGCAAACGGCAGCAAACCTAGACAAGTCTTGGTCACATCATATAAAGATACCTGATGAGCATTCGGAATATTTTTAAAATTGCGCCGGGCCTCCTCGTTGGCCTTTTTTTATGGCAGACCGCAGGGGCAAACCAGAAAGAAAGCTTCAAGGAGCTTATTTTAAAGTCGCAAAACCTATCCTTGCAACACGATCGCCTTCAAGCTTGTCAAATATTGCAGCGGGCGCTTCAAAAAGAGCCGCGAAATACCGTGGGCTATAAAGAGCTGAAAGAGAGCTTAGTGTCACTGAGCACGGTATTTTATACGGATCAGGCCCAGGCAATTTTTGCTCAAGGAGAAGCCCTCTCAGAAAACAAAACCAAAGAAGCCATCGAGAAGTTTCAGGAAGCACTCAAACTAGAAGAGGGTAATATTGCTATTTTAAAGTCCCTGGCGCGAGCACAATTGCGAATTGATGATTGTCGTGGAGCCGAGACAACGCTAAAGAGTGCCGAGAACTTTGATTCGATCACTGCGGAATTTCAACTTTTAAAAATTCAAAACTTTCAATGTCGCAAAGATGAGAACTCAATCAAGGACGCCCTTGAGTCAAAAGAAATTGATCTCGAGGGAGTCGAAAAATATCTAAAGGTCTTTTCAATTGAACAGAGTTATTTTAAAAAAGATTATAAAAAGGCCAAACAACTTATTTCTAACTGGGAAGCCCAGTCGCCGGAATATCCCGAGGTTTACTTTTGGAAGTGGCAAACCTCAGCCGCCCTAGGAACTCCGGATCGTCAAAGCGCCCAAAAATATTTGCAGCTCTGCAAAGGACTTTCGGCGCGAAAACGAAAGCTTTTTAATTTGGATGTGGATTTGTGTAAGGGTATAGATGAGGTCGAGGCAAAATTAAAACTGGCTCAATAAAGGCTGATCTCCGCTAAGAAGGGATTTTCAAGATGCTTTATATTTTTATGATGATTTTTGCCCTCGCGATAACGGGTTGTGGAGTAAAAGGCGATCCTAAGCCGCCGCTTACTCCCGCCGCCCTCGGTCACGGACAACCCTCATTTAAGCGTGCCAACAAAACGCTAATTACTGCCCCGGGCGCAGACTCCGAAGGGGCGCCTCGCACCAAGACGGACGAAAGCACCGAGCAAGAATAAGATGATTCACTTTTCAAAACTGGTAGGAACCGGAAACGATTTTATTTTCATTGATTTGATGAGCGACGCCGCCGCGGGCATAAGCCAGCAAGAGCGAAGTCATTTGGCGCAAAAAATTTGTGACCGACACCTTGGCGTTGGGGCAGATGGGCTTATCTTTGTCGAAAAGAATCATGATTCTGAAATGCTCAAATGGGACTTTTACAATCGCGACGGTTCACAAGCAGAGTTTTGCGGAAATGCTGCTCGCTGCTTTGGCCGATGGACCTATCGCAATCTGAAACGCATTGATTTACTTTTTGAAAGCGCTATTGGCGAAATCAAAGTTTCTCTTCGCAAACAAAGCGATAGAGAGCAATTTGTAGTTCAGCTCCACAATTTAAACGCCGAGCCCAAAGAAGTAGACTTGAAAGCAAAAGAGCTCTTGGCGTACAAAGACGTTTTACACAAGATGATCAAAGTTTATTTTATCAACTCCGGCGTGCCGCACTTTGTTTGCATGTCGAAAGCAAAGCTTACGCAAGTTGAAAAAAATGAGTTGGTGGGAGCCTTTCGATTTCATGCGTCTGCAGGCCTCGCGGGGGCAAATGTGAGTTTTTTATTTGGCGGCGAAACCGAGACCTTTGAGCGTGGAGTTGAAGACTTCACGCTTTCTTGTGGAACGGGCGTAATTGCGGCCGCCATTTGTATCTGGAAAACAAAACGCGCGGCCGAAGTGCATCTACACACGCCAGGCGGAGAACTTCGAGTTGAAATTGTGCAGGCAGCAAATGAAGTTGTAACGAAGGCAAACCTAATTGGACCGGCAGATTTTATTTGTGAAGGTCAATATATGAAAGCGGCCATCAAACTAGATTAGGCACAGAGTAAAAAGGAGAGATTGTGAAAAAACTGACCGGCGTATTGACAGCGCTTATTACGCCATTTCACCGAGGCGAAGTCGATTATGCGTCTTTAAAAAAGCTCTTGAGATTTCAGCTTGATGCCGGCATTCAGGGCTTTGTGGTAAATGGTACAACTGCCGAGAGTCCATGTTTAAGCGCGGAAGAGCGCCAAAAAATATTTGGCCTTGTTAAAGGCGAAGTTGCCGGACAAATTCCTGTTATAATGGGCACCGGTACAAATTCGACGGAGGAGAGCATCGCGCGAACGCAAGAAGCCGCGGCACTTGGAGCGACTGCGGCCCTGGTGGTTGTTCCATATTATAACAAACCTCCGCAGAAGGGACTTTTTTTACATTTTAAAAAAATATCGGAAAGCGCAGAGCTCCCGGTGGTTTTGTATAATGTTCCTTCGCGCACAGTTGCACGCCTTGAAATAGAAACCATATTGAGTCTCGCGAAAGAAAAAAACATTATTGGAATTAAAGAGGCGACCGGGGACATCCATTTTGCCTCTAAAATCAAAGCCGGAGTATCGCCAGAGTTTAGTCTCTTAAGCGGCGACGATGCGAGCTTCGGCCACTTTATAAACGCCGGCGGTGACGGCATAATTTCTGTAGGCTCGCATATTTTGCCAAAAGAATTTGTTGCGCTTCAAAGTCGTGGCCCAGGTGCAGACATAAACTTTGAAAATTGTCTTGAAACGATCAACAACCTTTATTTAGAGGCCAATCCGATTCCGGTTAAGATGGCACTTTTTTTAATGGGCCAGATTGCTTCGCCAGAGATGCGATTGCCGTTAGTTGAAATGTCTGAGCAACTCATCCCGAAACTGAAAAACAGTCTGCATGAAAGTGGGCTGATGTGAAAAAAATGAAGGTTTCTCTAGTCGGGGCAAAAGGAAAAATGGGCGGCGAAATTTTGGGCGCCCTCAAAAAACGAAGGGCAGGAATTTGCGAAGCCTTTACCGGCAAAGTAAGCTCGGTAGATATCGTCATTGATTTTTCTTCTCCTGATGGCATGAGCGAAGCCTTGCGGTGGAGTGTAAAAAATGGGGTTCCCTTTTTGAGTGGAACGACCGGCCTCAGCGACAAGCAAAATCGAGAGCTCATGCTGGCAGCAAAGAAAATCCCGATCTTTTGGGCTTCGAATTTTAGTATGGGCATTGCGCTAGTGACAGAAATGCTGAAGGTATTTTCGGAACAATACGACTATGATTTTCAAATAGAAGAACTGCATCATCGAAACAAAAAAGATAAACCCAGCGGCACGGCGAAGAGTCTTCAGGCCGAATTAAAAAAAATCGTAAAAAAGGAACTTCCCGAGCCACTTTCAATTAGGGGCGGCGAAATCTTTGGAATACACAAGATTTGGGCGATGAGGTCTACTGAAAGCATCTGCATTGAGCATAGTGCCTTAAATAGAAGTGTCTTTGCCGAGGGCGCGCTACAGGCGGCGTCGTGGCTGCTTAGCCAAAAGCCGGGCTTTTATACGATGCGAGACTTTTTAGCACAGAGAAAGTAGTTTTCTGAAGGCTCATTTTAATAAGCAAATTGAATCAAGCAATTGCCCTTGATTTTTGCCTCGTAGCCACATAAATCTGTTGCATCGGACCCAAAACTTTCGAAGGAGCATGGCATGAAATTCTTTATTGATTCGGCAGATATTAACGAGATTCGTGAGGCGAATGCGCGTGGATGGGTCGACGGAGTAACTACTAACCCGACGTTAGTTGCAAAAACTGGCAAAAAAATGAACGAAGTAATTAAAGAAATTTGCCTTGAAGTTAAAGGGCCAGTTTCGGCAGAGGTTATTAGTCTTCAAGCAGACAAAATTTATGCAGAAGGTCTTCAGCTGGCGAAAATTCACGATAATGTCGTGGTAAAAGTCCCGATGTGTGAAGAGGGACTCGTTGCCGTTCGTAAATTTGCTGCTGATGGTATTAAGACCAATGTGACCCTTGTATTTTCTCCACTTCAGGCGCTTTTAGTTGCAAAGGCTGGCGCGACCCTATGCTCTCCTTTTGTGGGTCGCTTAGATGATATTTCAAACAATGGCATGGAGCTGATTTCACAAATTCGCACGATCTACGATAATTACGGATTTGAAACTGAAATTTTAGTGGCAAGTGTTCGCCATCCGATTCACGTACTTGAAAGTGCATTAATGGCCGCAGATATCGTCACGTGCCCTCTTAAGGTAATGAAACAATTCTGTAGTCACCCGCTCACGGACGCAGGCATTCAGCAATTCTTAAAGGATTGGGAAAAAGTACCGAAGTGATCAGCTGGCTACTCAATAGTTGGCCAAGATTAATGAGTTTGCGCTGGATATCCACGGCTATCCACGCGGGCCTTCTCGTATTTCTTGTGGGCTGCGAATCCCAAGTGGTAATCGATGATATCAACCGCCCATTTGGAGTTGTGCGAGCCGCGGTGAAAGAAAGTTGTCCCGGCGGCGTTCGCAAGACGAGTGAAAATGGACGGGAATTTGACTCCAAATATTTCGCGCCGAAGGGTCCACTGGACGTGGATGCATCTGCTGAGGTCTTTCGCGAAACCGCCCATATTACTATTTTGGGTGCCGGACGGCCTTATTCAGTAAGCATCGATTCTTACGTCGAGAAAAAAAGCAATCGCGGCTACGACGGGTACGGACGAGACTCAAGTCGCGCCAAAGAAATTGCAGAGCGAATCAAAACTGGATTGTCCAATCGTCGAGATGATCGCAACATGATTGACGACTTTAAACCTTTTTAAGTAACATTAAGTTAAGCAGACTTTTTACTAACACTTTGTCATGGAAGACAAATGTATAAGCACTATTCGCGACCCAAAAGCCAAGGCTCATCTTTTATAGCGATTTTATCGTTTGCGAGCATTGCCTATGCAGGGATGATGGCGCTGAGCCCTCAGAAAACCGAAAGTATTGATTCGAGAGTATTTGTTGAGGGCGTGACTATTCATCTTAATCACAATGCGCCACCGGTGGCTGCGCTTGAAGATGTCTTGTTAGAGGCTGACTTTGGTGATGACCAAATTCCTCAGGTGAAAACCTACCAAAAGATCGAGCTGGTTTCTGGTCGGAACTCATTTCAAGAGGTTGCTGAAAAAATTGTTCAAGAGAATCGGGAAAATCGCAACGACAACTATAATGTAGCGGCTCAAGAAGCTATTCCAAGTTTCGAAATGCAAACTTATCCTGCGCCCAAAACGCCAGGCACACAGGTCAAAAATATCGATTTGAGAGCTGTAGGAGTTACACGAGAAGAACTTTTAGACGCGCTCTTTATTCCGATGATACATCACGACCCGGGAGTCATCAATCGCGGCGGACAAAACCGAATCTTAAAATCACTTCCGGTTGCACAAAATAATCTTGCGCCTGGCGATCAGTTAATAGAGCCTCATTCAAAGAAAAGAGAGCCGGCATTTCTTCCGGCCTTTGCGGCAGAAACATCTAAGCAAAGTTTTTCAACAAGCATTGATCCAAACAAACAGTTTAAAATTAACGGCGCGATTGAAATGAGTCAGGGTTTAGCCTTTACCTCTCCGAAAGATCGAATTGTGGTTTTTCATGAGGACAAAGGACAGGCTTTAGAAAATGCAGTGGTATGGACAAAAGAAGGAAGATTTGAAATCGGCGTGGGCAGTCGCTCAGGACTTTTAGTCGCAGAACTACGCACTCAAGCCGGAGAAATACTTGGCTCAGGACGAGCGACCATGGATCAAAATAAAATTTTGATTCGCATCGCGCCCACTTCACAGGGCCTTGTCGGTCGGGTAGTGGCGGCGAACTCGAGCGATGAGTTTGATCCGCAGCCACTCAAAAGCGCCAAGCTAGAGGTGGATATGATTCCGCACGAGTTTGTCTCTGAAGTTGGAGGAAAATTCTCGGATCCTAATCTGGTTAATCAATCGACTATGATCTTAAAGTCACAAAAGCCAGGCTATATTTCTGGAATTAGCATTGCGAGCGCGGGCAGCGAAAACTTAATTCCGATGTATTCTAATAAGATGGTGGCGGAATTGCTGAGTCTTCAAAAAAATGCGGACAAGGTCAATAATCCAGATGGCGAGCAAGCCGGCCCCGTGGATATGAATAATATGTCAATTGTATGGGGGCGTATTACCAAAAATGGTGACGCAGTTGCCGGAGGCCAGGTTGAAATGCTAACTGCGGACCAAAACTTGCGCCCAGTTTACTTTAATAAAATGATGATTCCTGACCTCAGTATGACTGCGACTTCAGCGAATGGATATTATGCTTTTGTTGGTGTTAATCCGGGAGTACAGGCCCTTCAGGTAAACTATTCTGGCGGACTGTCTGAGCCATCGGTAATTCCTGCCGATTCGAACAAAGTCTCTCAGCTCAATATTGATGTGGCAAAAACAAAAGTTGCAGAGGTTTTAGTTTTCGACGGATTTCAAACCGCAAAAAGTTTGCCGGCGAATCTTTTGCGACTTGGGCAAAGCTCTGGGCTTGAAACAGATATCAATGGCCAAGCGAAGCTACACTATTCGGAGGGAACAGGTCTCATGATTTTGGACGTCGATGCTGGTCCGGAATATGAATTGACGAGACTAACCTTGAGCCGAAATAAAAACACAATCTATGCACCAGTTGTCTCTCAGGCATGGTTTGAGGAAATCAGAAAGCAGGCGGGCTTAGATGTCATTGCGTATACCGGAAGCATTATGGGCTTTATTCAGTCTCGCAAGCCCTATCGCGCCGCCTTTGGTGAGAGGGTATCAGATACCACGCGAATTATTTACTTTGACTCAAAGGGCGAAATTGTCCCAGGCGAAGTGGGTGTTCCCGGCGGCGGCTTTATTATTTTCAATGCGCCAGAAGGACTGTTGACGGTCTCAGTTTTAACTCAGGACTCTGATAAAATTTTAACTCAAGCTTCTTACGTTGATCGCGGCGTAGTGAATGTGTTTAGCCACGCCTTTCGCTAAGAGCCCTAGTCATTTTTTGCAAAAATCTTAGAGTCTAAAGTTTTTTTGTCGGTCGGAATATGAAGTTTAAAACCCTTTGGTAAAGAGGAGTTTTTCTCGACAGCTTTTTTAAGCTCGGGATTCAGATCAATGAAATCTTCAACGGGCATATCAATCTTAATGAGCAATTCATTTGCGTGCATTTTGCGGGAGAGACGAACCACTTGGGTGCCGCCGGAACTGTCAGGAGCCGAAGCGCCAAAGATTTCATCTTGGTAGCGCTCAGCATAAAGTGCCGCCAAGAACTCACTATAATAATTGCTAGAAGCAAAACTAAAAGAACGAGATTGATAGCGAGTCAAAATTTTCGCAAGCTCATATGAGCCAGCGGCCTTTGCCGCATGTCTTACGCCGCCGGGACCATGATTATATGCCGTCACAGCCAAAGGCCATTGATGCTTCAAAAGCATAAAATCTTCTTTCAAAAGAAGAGCGGCGGCATAGGTTGATTTGATCGGCGAGCGTCTTTCATCAATATTATTGTTTACCATCAGAAATTTTTTACCCGTATTGCCAATAAATTGCCAAACCCCACTTGCGCCAGCCTTACTCGTGGCGAGGTGGTTGAAACTACTCTCAACAAGAGGAATGCGCGTGAGCTCTGTCGGAAGCTTTTGCTCAATGAAAATAGCGTCCATCTGAGGTAAAAACTTTCGACTGATTGTCAGGCCTTCTTGAAAGACTTCTTTTTGACCAGTCTGAATACGAAGACTTTTTGCAACGAGCGCGGCATTCCTCTGAACTTTTCCGGGCAGGCTCTGAATTGCAGAAACAAGAGAAAGCTCTTCATCCTTCAAGGATTCAAGGTTTTTAGTCTTTGAAATTTTCAATAGTCGTAGCTTGAGCTCGGACAGCTCGTGTTTGACAACGCGCTCGGCTTTTTGATTTCTAAGCCAGCGCAGACTGGGTGTTTCAGCATATAATATAGGGGCAACATCTACGACTTTTAATATCAACCACGGATACTTTTGAGAATGCAAAACACGCTCATCCAGACCGTATTTGGTATAAATATCAAACCAAAACTGCACACGAGACTCGAGGCCAGAAGGGATATGAAATGCATTTGAAACGCGCGCCTTGTAATCAGTTAAAATTCGAGTGCGATCAAAAAGAGGTAAGCCTTGATTTAAAATTGTGTCTGCACTTGAGGCCGTAAGTTGTGCGTCTGGCTCGGCATCATGGGCGGGTAAGCTTGAAAGTGTCGGTGTTGAGTTGTCGACTTCTGAACGGTCTAAGATTTCTTCATCTGAATTGCCCGGTGTTTGAAAGTTGAATTTAGAAATTGCGGCAAGAGTTTGAATCGCGGTGGCAGGCTTTATAAATTGAAAGCTAGAAAAGCCGAGCACGAGAAGAATGAAAAATAAAACAAGCTGACTCCACTTGAAAGTACGACCTGTGATTTTACCAGGGTCCATTTGAGCAGCGCTCAAGAGGCTCGATTTCTTATCGAATTCAATTTCATCCATGAGAAACAACAGAGCAATTCAGGTGCCACTGAAAAGTCAGATTTCCCTGTTAAATAGGCATTTTCCGGACTCTTTTTGATTTCAAATGCGCGCAAAGCCCTTGCTAAAACGAAGCCGAAAACCTGCCGAAAATTGCTAGTCGAAGAGCAAAAAAAGTAACTAATTAGAAGCCCAAGATTCTTTTTGCTAATGGTTTCGGGATCAGCTTTAGAGGCAGCCGCAACCGAATACAGGTTGGCAGTCTCGGTGACCGGCGGTAAGGTTATCAGTTCCTAACTCTGAATCTGCTGCCGTTAACCGAACCCGGGATGCCCGACTCTGAAATTTTCTAAAGGTTATCAATAAAAAATAGAAAGAGTCTTATTAGACAAGCTTAAGTGCGATTTCATGGGCCAGAGGCCTACGGGCGGCCCTAAAATAAGTGCGTGGAGAAAGTTCTAACAAATCAGATAGCCGGGCCATATAAATACAAGCGAAACGATCGACCTGGCTCGCGAAATAACTCTCTTCATTTCCAGCTCGAAAAACTTCGCCCCAATTTGCATTGAACATGGACTGTTGTTTTTTAATGAGCGGACTTATCTGTTTATCGAGTTCGGCCAATTTATTTTGAAGACTCGTAATAGTTTCTTCGTGTGGATTGAGTGGCCTTTTATCTTTTTTGGTTTTCCCGAACTCAATTTTTTTAGAAATTTCATCAACCAAATCTTGCTCAAAGGGCTCTTTTGCTATCATAAGTTCGGCGATTTTATCAAAATAGGGATGAGCTTTCTCGGCATTCTCGATTTCGGTTTCGAGCTCCTCAACGACGAGAGCGGTTCTCCAATTACAATCTTTTTTCAAGCGTAAAATGTCGCCGTAAATATGGTCGCCAATATACAAAATATCATCGCCCTCAACACCCAAATCGGCGGTAAATTTAGCGGCGCCACCGCCCTGATAAATGCCTTTTGTTAACTTGCCCTCATAGTTCGTCATGCTGCCATCAGTGGGATTTATTTTTAAAAACCGCAAATTATCAAAGAAGAATCTTGGCTTTTGAGCATTGGTTACGACGATTTCAAAAAGATCCATCCAAGAGTCGTGCTCTTTCAAAAAAGGGTTCACCGCAAAATCAAGCAGCATTTTGCTGTATGAATAATCAGAGTTTGTTAGAATGAAAATCTTCTTGTCATGCTTTTTAAAGCGTTCGAGGCCGGCCACGACCTCAGAATCTTTAACTATAAATTTCTCAAGATTTTTTGCCACCACATCCTTGAGGCTACCATCTCTATGGGATTGATCGAGTACAAACATCAAATCACCAGCAATGGTGTCGTAATCCGGAAGCGTATCTTTGTGCAAATCCTTTTCATCTACCAATTGTGCAAAAAGAGTTGCGATTGAAATTGAAAAGGTAGTATCAATTGCGGAGTATTTATTCGACTCCGAGAGGTCAATATAAATCGATTTATAATCCGACTGCTGAGTGTGAAAATCTATTGGCTTGGTGCCATGAAAACTAGCGCGAATGGCGCCGTGACGGCTTACTTTTAATAAATTTCCACGCTTGCGATCAATAACCAGCCCGCGAATTGCAAGGTCGAAATCGAACGGCAGTTTCAAGATAGATTCTGGATAGTTTTTTTGCTCCACCAGTTTTTTAACCATACTTTGGTGAGCAAGACTTTCAAAAGCTTTGCTATTGTAGCGAACCAAAGTGTGATCCATATCGAGTCCGATATATTTGATTTTCCGAAGATTGAGCGTGCGATTAACAAAAACTTTTTGTGACATATATTAGTGTGCAGGCAGGAGATGCTTATTTTTTAGTTTCAAAGCCCAATTGGTTCCAGCGCAACATTCCTCCCCTTAGATTATATACTGCGCTCAAGCCAGATTCGAGCGCAAAAGCGCTTGCTTTTGCAGATCTTCCGCCGCTGCGGCACACAAAGACAATCGTCTGATCTTGAGAAATTGAAGAAATGGACTGAGGAAGAGTTCCCAAGGGAATAAGCTTCGCGCCGTCAATATGTCCGAGCTCACCCGTATATTCGTCGGGCTGGCGCACATCAATCAAAAAAAGTGGCGCCGTCTTACTCGACAAGGCAGCAAGAAGATCCTCCGCGGTCACGTCTTGAACGCCTTGAAAGTCTGGATTTGAGTTCGCATTTTGAAAACTGAACTTTTGTTTCGACATAGGGCAGAGCATAGCCAAAAGTGAAGCTTTCGGTCAATAATAATAGACCCCTTGCACGATTAGGTATGCAAGAGGTCTAATGATTCTTATGTGATTTGACAGGCCTTGCGAGGTAAATATAAGTTGAAACCAATGAAAAGCGAAAACGCAAATGATCAAAAGGCCGCCCAAAACAAGAAGCTTTCGAGATTGCGCGATGGCCTGGTGGTTCTTTTCGTTCTAGCCGCAACTTTAATTCTTGATCAAGCAACTAAAAATTGGGCGAAAGCGAGCCTTCGTTCGCACGATGCTATTGAGTATGCAAACGGAATGTTTCGTCTCGAATATGCTGAAAACCCAGGGGCATTTTTAGGTTTGGGCGGCGGCATGAGTGCGGATCTGAGATTTTGGATTTTTACTGTTTTGGTCGCCCTGTTTTTGGTGTTCGCTGCTGCGACACTTTTTCGACTGCAATCAGACCGCTTTCAACAGCTCGGGCTTGCACTTCTTGTGGGCGGCGGGCTCGGCAATCTCTGGGACCGCCTTCTTTATCAGAGGGTTGTAGATTTTATGAATATGGGGCTCGGCGAGTTGCGAACTGGCATTTTCAATTTCGCTGACTTTGCTATTGTAGTCGGTATCTGCCTTATGGTTTTTGGCCAATATTTTCCTGTGAAAAACCCAAAAGCTGTCAAATCCGCATGACCGCCCAGCGCTGAGCCTTGTCAGGGCCAAACGCAAAGAGTATAAATAGACCGAAACTGGCGATTATTGGGGGTATTAATGGAAAATCCACTTGGACTAGATGGCATTGAATTTTTAGAGTTTTGCGCGCACGACGAAAAATATTTAATAAAAAAGTTTCAGCAGTTCGGAATGACCGAAGTCGCACATCATAAAAGCTTAGCCCTTAAATTGTTTCGTCAAAATGATATTCATATGGTGATCAACCAAACTGAGAATTCGTTTGCTTCTGAGTTTAAGAAAATGCATGGCCCCTCTATTTGTGGAATGGGAATGCGAGTGAAAAATGCGATGCTCGCATTTGAACTTGCGGTTAAGCGTGGCGCCCGCCCATTTGCGGGTAATGAAAATGCCTCTGCTTGGAATCTCCCAGCAATTTTCGGAATTGGAGACTCCTTGGTCTACTTCGTAGATCAATATACGCCTTCGCCGACAGGCACGCCGAGCTTTGATCGCGGAGACATTTACCAAAAATTTGAATTCACTTCCGAGCAGCATTATCCTTCGGGCAAGAATCTAATTGTTATAGATCATCTCACCAACAATGTTCCCAAAGGAGAGATGCAAAAGTGGTGTGATTTTTATGAAAAGGTTTTTGGATTTAAAGAGCAAAGGTTTTTTGATATTCGAGGAAAAAAGACCGGGCTGTTGTCGAAGGTGATGCGGTCACCATGTCAAAAGTATTCGATTCCCATTAACGAGCCCACCGAAGGTATGTCGCAAATACAAGAGTATTTAGACGAATACAAAGGCTCGGGCATTCAGCACGTGGCCTTTTTAACCGAAAATATTTGTCGCGAAGTTGAGGCCTTAAACAAAGTCGGAGTTGAGTTTCTAGATCGTCCGACCGATACCTATTACGAGATGCTTCCGGCGCGCCTACCCAATATGAAAGAAAATTTATCTGAGCTGAGAAGGCTTGCGATTTTGGCCGACGGAGACAAAGAAGGCTATCTTTTACAGCTATTCACAAAAAATCAATTTGGTCCGATCTTTATTGAACTGATTCAGCGGCGCGGACACGATGGCTTTGGAGACGGAAATTTTCAAGCTTTGTTTGATGCCATGGAGGCCGATCAGGCAAAAAGAGGGGTACTCTAAAATGTATCACTTCAAACAAGGGGCGCCGACGCGACAAGCCCACAAAGGAATTCCTGAGGGACAGTTTGAAGAAGAGCAGGGTCAGGGCGGCTTTTTTGGTCCGGTTTCTCATCTGATAAAAGAAAAGCCCAGCACTCGTTGGACAAACATTGAAGGCAATCTCAAGCCACGAATGTTTGATGTGATCAAATTGCCTCACGAAAGCGCAGATGATTGTCGAAAGAGGCTCCTTTTTAATAATGACGTTACTATATCTTATGCCTGGATGAAGCCGTCACAAACGCCAAAGGCCTTGCGAAATGCCGATGGCGATTGGATGTATTTTTGTCACAAAGGCAGCGGCGTCGTATTAACCGAGTATGGCCTTTTGAAGTTCAATGCCGGAACCTATATCAATATTCAAAAGTGTATAACCCATAGTTTTATTCTAAATGAGAGCTCTGAGTTTTTGGTAATTGAAAGCCGGTCGAGTCATTATCGCGAGCCTGACCGTGGTATTTTAGGGCGCCATATTCCTTGGGACATCAATGCTCTTGGTACGCCAAACTTAGATGAGCTCAATCAATTTTTGTTTGAGAAAAAAATAGATATTAGAGAGATTCACATTAAACACGGCGAGGAAATGACAAAGATTTCTTATGATGCCTCGATCTTTGATGTCACCGGATGGAAGGGAGATTTATTTCCCTATACACTGCATATCGAACACCTTATGCCTGTGATGAGTCATCGCGCCCATTTGCCCCCAAGTGTTCATTCGACATTCGTAGCCAATAATTTTGTAATCTGCACGTTTTGCCCTCGGCCGCTTGAAGAAGATTCAGATGCCTTGAAGGTGCCCTTTTATCATCAGAATATGGATTACGACGAAATGATTTTTTATCATGCAGGAGACTTTTTCAGTCGCGACAATTTGCATGCGGGGATGATGAGCTTTCATCCGGTAGGATTTCCTCACGGGCCGCATCCAAAAGCGATTGGCAAGGCCGCTACCCGTACACATACAGATGAGTATGCTGTTATGGTAGATGCGCGCTGGCCACTGATGCGCGACCCTGCGCTCGAAAAAATTGAGCTGACCGATTATTGGAAGTCATGGCAGAAAAAATAAATTCAGTGCCCTATTCTCCAAGTGAGGCGATGAGGCTTGCCATCGCCGAAGCGAAAAAAGGACATGGTTGGGTGTCACCAAATCCCGTCGTGGGCTGTGTTATATTAGATGGACAAGGCCGGCTTTTAAGTACCGGTTATCATAAAAAAATTGGCGGACCGCACGCAGAAGTTGAGGCCCTTCAGAGTATTTCAGAGCCAGCACGCCTAAAAGGGGCGCATCTTTTTGTAACGCTTGAACCCTGCGCGCACTTTGGCCGAACGCCACCCTGCGCAGAGGCATTAGCAAAACTACCATTGAAAGAAGTAACCTACGGCCTTTTAGATCCGAATCCAAAAGTTTCGGGCCGAGGGGCCGAGAGAATTAGAGCCGCGGGTATAAAATGTTCGAGCTGGTCAGAGTTTTCAAGAGAGCACTCTCGCGAAATTGAAGCCGAATTAAATGAGCTCTGCGAAGCTTTTTTATATAATCAGCGCCAACAGAAAACTTTCGTCGCCTTGAAGGTTGCAACCTCTTTAGATGGTTATCTGGGACTTAAATCTGGCGAAAGTAAATGGATCACAGGAGAGCCAGCGCGCCAAATGGGCCAAGAATTGCGCGCACAATATGATGCCGTACTAATTGGTAAAAATACTTTTTTAGAAGATGATCCGAGTTTAAACATTCGACTGCCAGGATTTGAAAAACATCAAAACAAAGTGGTCTTGATTGATCCCAAGGGCGAAGGTATTTCAAAATTAGTTCAGTCTAATTTGGCAAAAAACCGAGATCTAAATAAAATTTTTCTTGCGACTCAAGTAGGCGATGCAATTGAGGGCGGGCCCCAAATTGTTAAACTGAAGGCGGATTCGGCCGGGAAAATAGATCTCGCGCAACTCCTAGAGCTTCTCTGGCAAAATGAGATTAAATCGGTTTTTGTAGAAGGCGGCGCCGGGACATTTTCAGGATTTTTAGAAAAGAAATTGTTTCAGCGGCTGCATCTCTTTATGGCTCCGAATTTGATTGGCGGAGCCCATGGGCGTGCGTGGACTGAAAGTTTTGGTTCAGAAAGACTCGCAGAGCGACTTGAGTTCGGAGAGGCCAAGCCGCTTC
Organism: Bdellovibrionales bacterium; assembly: GCA_043739185.1. Taxonomy (GTDB): domain Bacteria; phylum Bdellovibrionota; class Bdellovibrionia; order Bdellovibrionales; family JAMPXM01; genus JAYTQQ01. The sequence goes on along the minus strand of JAYUEN010000107.1, from coordinate 78,520 downwards.
AAGTAGGTAGAGATTTGTACTTGAGTCTCAAGCCAACGAAAGATTAGGTGAGCTGGACACCCAATCAGCTCAAGGCTTTTTCTCTCGTAGTTTTCGAATGTTTTGCTGTAAAATAGATTCTAAAACTTTGAGCTCTTCGTAAGTTGGCTCGTTCTCAAGTAATATGCGGGACAAAGTTTTCTCTGCGTTCACATAGCGATTTTCAAGTTTAAAACCCAAGACCTCTAACCAATCATGTATGGTTTTTTGAGGAAAAAAATGTGGCCGCCGATTTTCATCAGCTGTTGTGGCGAGGCTTTTGTCATTAGGAGCAAAACTTGAGGCCCGACCAAAAGAAGCTCCAAAAAGATAAGAAGAAAGCAGAACCGCGTGGGAGAGATTCAAACTCGTAAATTCACCAAAGGTTGGAAGGCGACAAATGTGATTAAAAAGAGCTAAGTCGGCGTGAGATAAACCATCGTCTTCGGGACCAAAGAACAAATAGACCCGTGAGAAATTAAGACTTTCTCGAGCTGAGAGAAGACGAAAACGCTCATCAAGAAACTCAGTGGATTTTGAGCGCAAATCACGAGCGCTTAGGCCAATGCGTATTCCTTCTGGTTCGTGGATAAACAGATCTTCTAAGCCTTTATAAATTTTAACTTTGCGAAGTGCTTCTTGCGCTCCGGCCGCCCCCTCTTTTGCTTGGTCATTCAGTTCGCACTGGGGCGCCACGCAAATAAAATCGCCCCCACCCATATTGGCCAAGGCGCGCGCGCACATGCCAATATTACGCGGATAAATTGGTCGCACCAAAACGACGCTCAGTTGAATTTTATGTTGGCTGGTTTGAGACAAATCAGATTTTTGCGGCAAGCTTAATTCCATCATCAATGGTACTTGCAAGCTCTGGCGAATTCGAACTTGAATCTTGGAGTGCGCCCAAGGTCAATGCCGACAGATTGGTAAGTTTGAATTTAAGTGAAAGTTCATGAATTTCAAGAGCAAGCAACCACTCCTCTTTAAAGTTAGATTGCACGATATCAAAAATATTTTTTAAATTTGTTTCAATTCGTTCTTTACTTGCTGAATCAGGAACAACCTTCATTGAGCGCATATCGCTTAGGAGTTGATAAAGTGAATTCTTCGTTTGAAGAGCCTCAGTCATGAATTTTTCAGGAACGCGCTTAGCTTCAAAGTCCTGTTCAACTGAATAGTTCTCACGATCGGCAGGTCCGCCGAAAACCGAGACCACACTTGAGCCAACGGCCATATCATATTCACCCCACTCGGGCTTAAAGAGTACTTCATTTTGAAATTTTACTAATGTGTTTTTAAAAGTAACAAGCAGTGCACGGCCCTCACTTGAGCGCGCAATTTTTACCGCATCCCCGGTCAAGCTTACGCCTGAATTAAACTTCAAATTGCAAGGGGCACCGGTTTTCAGTCCGATATTGGCAAACTCGGCGTCGCTCATGCGGGTGAGATTTTTCTGCGCGCCCGCTATCAGGCCAAGCGGTGAACCAAAGCCCTGCGGGTGGCGTGCGGTTGAGTGGCCATCCAACTCGAATGCCATATGAGATAACTGAACCGGGCCCTTGAAATTCAAATAGGCGACCTCATGCTCCTTCTCAAATTTGCGACCTAAAATAACCTTTGAAAGCTCTCCTGAAATTTGAATTCCGCTATCGAGCTCTACCGTATTGACGCTTTTTGAAAGGAGAGCTTTGTTAAGCCCAAGGGTGCCGCCGGTTCGGTAGGCCATGCTTTCTGCGAGCTCGTCTAAAACTTTGAGTAGGCAAGAGAAATCAGGAGTTACAAATAATTGCGGTTGCGGTTCTGTGATATCATAAGAATAGTTGATACAGTCGAGGCTTAGAGGGATTTTTTTAACTTTCGGACTCAAACAGTTTCGTGACTCGCCAACACTCGAGAGGAGTCCCGCGCCAAAAATCTTAGGCTGATGGAGGTCGCCAAACAGACCATATTCCGCTGTCCACCAATTCATTCGGCCTAAAAGTGCCGCTTCTGAAATGTGGCTTATGTTTTTACTAATTAAAGCCAACTGCTCTTCTGCCGCCGCAATTTGCTTCGGCGTTGATCCCGGATGTTCTTTCAAATCAGAAAGTTTTCGAATAGCCGAGTACATTTTCAAATCTTCAGAACTGATAATGGCGTTTTTTGCCACCTTTGCATAGCGCTTGAGGTAGTTGGCAAACTCAGGGTCAATAAGAATCGGGGCGTGTCCTGCGGCCTCATGGACGATGTCGGGAGCCGGGGTATAGGTGAGGTGATCGAGGCTTCGCATATCGCAGGCGATTGGCAAAAAGCCCAAAGACTGTAATTCCATAAAGGCTGCCGGCGGAATAAAGCCACTTACGGCAAGGGCCCGCCAGCCAAATTTTTGTAAATGTTCACTGATTGTTTCGATCCGTGGAATACGATCGATTTCAATGCCAGACTTTCGAATGCCGTCAGCGTAAACGGGATGTGCATTGAGAGTCATGAAACTATGAAGCTGGCGGAGAATATTTCTCCATACGGCATGATCTTGGGGCGTGTAGCGAGAATAGTCTTGCTCCACGATATATTTTTGCAAATGCTTAGGCAGATCAGAGGCGTATTTCATAAAGATAAGTTCGCCTTAGTTAGATAATTTTCAACGTAATCCCTTACGCCAGCTTCGAGCGGCCATTTGGGACGAGACAGACCGGCACTGAATAGTTTTTGCATTTTCGCTTCTGTAAAATATTGATAACGTGGCCGCAAGTCCTCAGGAATGTCGATCCAAGATATTTTGGTCGGCGTTTTCATTGCGCGAAAAGTGCACTCTGCAAGCTCAAGCCAAGTTCGAGCGACACCAAACCCCATATTGTAAATTCCACTTTTGATATCACAACTTAAAAGTTCAAGGAGCCAATGGGTAATGTCTTTGACATAAATAAAATCTCGCATCTGCTCGCCATCGGCATATTTTGGATTGTGAGATTTAAAGAGTTTGAGTTCAGAAGTACTGCGAATTTGATTTGACGCCTTGAAAACCACACTTGCCATATCGGCTTTAAAATATTCATTGGGCCCATACACATTGAAAAAACGCAGGCCAAACCATTTTGGTGGAGTGCTCTTTTGCTTTAGCACCCATTGGTCAACCTCTAGCTTTGAGGCGCCGTAAGGATTGAGCGGCTTCAATTCATTGGGGTCGGTCTCATCCGAAAAGCCCTTACTGCCATCGCCGTAAACCGCTCCGCTTGAAGCAAAAACATAGGGGATCTTAGCATCCGTACACCAGGCCCAAAGCCGCTGGGTGTATTCGGTATTGTTCTCTTTTAAAAAGGCAATATTCATTTCGGTCGTCGACGAGCAGGCCCCCATATGAAATATGGCTTTAATTTGATGGGGAGGAGTTTCTTGCAAAAATTGCCAAATTTCGTCCTTCAAGAGAAATTTTTTTATTTTTTTATTTTTCAGTAATTCAGAGCGTTCGCTGAGAGAAATACTATCGACCGCAATAATATCCGACTCGCCAGAACGATTGAGCTCCCAAACGAGAGCGCTTCCTATGAATCCGTTTGCGCCGGTTACAATTATCATATCCCAAACCTATCTTAAGCGCGAATAACTGACAAGCTCAGCGGTGGTAAATTTCCGGTGACGAAAACTGCGCCTCGATTCATCGCCTTTTCTGTGGTAGAAAAAGGAATCAAATGAAGCAAAATAATCTCGTCCCCGCAATTCAAGCGCTGAAGCATTGCTGGCTCAAGGCCAGTTCAGCGGTTCATCAGGATCAACAATATCTGACGATTGTTTTGCATGGTCGTGGCGACTCCCTAGATTCATTTATGAGCATTCAAGGGGAGCTTAAAATTCCTGAAATGAATTATCTCTTGGTCAACGCGCCGCGAGCCTATGATGATGGCTATACTTGGTATGCTTTTGAGCCAAATCAAAAGGCAGGAATATTAAAATCTCGTGCAAAACTTTTGCAGTTGCTTTCTGAATTATCGACGCTGGGCTGGACTCCAGATCGGATATTTCTTTACGGTTTTTCACAAGGTGCACTTTTGAGCTGTGATCTTGCGATGTTTGCGCCCCGAGCCTTTGCGGGCATCATCGCGATCAGTGGATACATTTATTTTTTCGAAGACTGGAAAAGGGCTTTGCGCCCGTCGGCCTTTCAAACGCCTTGGCTATTGACACACGGACTTCAAGACGACTTATTGCCCATTACGGATACTCGAACTCAAGTACAAAAGCTTCAAGCCATCGGGTTACCCATCACTTGGAAAGAATTCATGAAGGATCACGAAATTGAACTCTTTATTGAAACGGATTTCATTCGAAAGTGGATGCAGTCTAAAATGAACAGATCAAAGAATTCACGGTTGCCGAGTTTGTTGTCGCAACTTCAAACCTCTTCTTCGAACTCCAAACAAAGAGCTAAGAGCTTTTGATAGAGCTCCCCTGTAGGAGAATTCAAGTTTACCAGATGACGCTTGATCGATCGCGGCGCTTGCTTTTTGAAAAAGGCTTCAAGAGCAGCATGAATATCATCTATTCGGCAGTTTTTTTTCTGCGCCTTTAAAACCTCCGCGACCAGATACTCAATTGAATTTCCGGTGATTCGACCAGAAAAATTGATTTGAAGTGAGCGATTGATGAGGTCATTTAAAAACTCTTGGCGGCTCTTATTTCCGCATGCCGAAAGAAGAAGCTTCGAATATGTTTTTTGCATTTTCAAAATTCGCTTTCTCAGGGCCGGACTAAAGCGCTTGTCTCGACGAGTGGCAAAGTGACTTTGAACAAGTTGAAAAACCTCATCAGGACTTATTTTATCGTAAGTTGTAAAATCCCCAGCAAGCTTTAGGAGCTGCGGGTATTCTCTTAAAAAAGCGCGCATATTGAAAATTGCCGGATGATTTATGCCATCGGGTAGCTTCTGAGCTGCAGAATGCGTTTTGGTTTTTTCAAGCACCAAATAGTCTTGATAAAGATTTTCAACTTCGCGAGAACGATGAACCAACATTTTTTTTGCATCAATGGCACTCAAGCCGATTTGTTTCAAAAACACCAGTCGCAACTCAGATTCAAAGCTAGCATCGAAGCTTCGTAAAGCTTGAGAATTGGCAAAATGAGAAAGGGACTTTTTATTTTTAGTTTTTAGATAGTCGACCAATTGGCAAAAAATTTGTACGGTGAAGCGAGCCTTGGCCTTTTGTTCATTCAGATTGGTTGAAAAGCGATCGACATCATCATAACGATATTGATCATGTCGAATTCCGAATTGGCGAACGCTGCCATAGTCTATAATTCCCGGGTGAGCGAGAAGATTGTCGCCGTCCCAATCAATCCACAGAAAAATATAATTTCTTTCAAGCTGAGCTGAAAAGCGGGCAAACTCTTGGGCCAAATGGCTCAAGAGAGAATCATAGTAGTGGCCAGACTTTTTAACTAGGCTCCAGCTGCCATTTTGAATTTGGCGGTTGATGAAATAATCAGTTGCACGCTTGAGTGATTCGTAACGATTTTGTTTGAGATACAAAAATAAGTGGGCCGGACGAATAAGATTGGGAGCGGCACGCACACCAATGCCTAGGCCGCGCCCGATATCAATGATGGCAAGAACTCTTTCGGTTGAGATTTCTTGCCGGTGAAAAATCTCAGACATAATTGCAGAACCGTAGAGCTCATCAAGATCAGCTAGGCCGCAGCCATAGCCGAACTCCTCTTCGCCGGTTCTTAGGGGGCGATTTGCTTCGACTGCGCCCGGAGCAAGGGCCGTCACACCTGTGCCGCGACTGCTGATGTCCCACGTGGTTCCGTTGTGAGTGAGGCTGCCATTCCAGATACTTCGGCCGTCGCCAGAGGTCGCGCCCTTTTTATTTTTGTGTTGAAGCTGAAGATAGCGGGTCGCCATATATTTATTTGGCTTGAGTCGAACAGCATCAAAACTTCGTTGCCGCTCCTGATCGTATTCATTAATTATTTGAAGGCAAAAGCTATTGAGAATTATATTTTCAAGCTTTGCATTGAGTTCGTTTGGATGTTGATTTGAAATCAAACCCATTTCGCGAGCTAATTCAAAATTGAAAAAAATAACTTTACCCTTTTCAAGTTTGCGCACGGGATACAAAAGCATACCCTCGGGCAATTCGTTTTGAAGTGGGTGGGTTCCATTTATTTTCTCAAAATGAGAATACTCTTCGCTTTTTACGAAGAGCTTTTTGACCTTAAAATCATTCGAGAGCACCGCTTTTTTTGACATTACGGACTCTGGAGCTGTGTTTTACAATACATAAAACTCAATTCGTGAAGTTGAACAAAGTAGAAACTCTATATATTGTATCGGCGCAGAAAAAACTGGACTTTAGGATTTTCGTTAGGAATTTATGAAAATAGGGGCTAATCCCCCTCCCACAGAGTTGATATTGGTCATTTGGCCCCTCCAAAGTCGAGCTAATGCCAGTTGAATTCTGCCTTGGTAGACATAAAAGCGAAGGTCATATTTAAATGTGGCTTGAGTTTTATCCTCGAGCTGAACATTTACTTCGGAGGGCGGGGCAAACTCTTGCGCGAGATAGTCACCAGTTAAAATGTTTGTGAAAACCCCCTGAGTGATTCCCTGCCCGCGATAACTGGCTTTTCCGCCAAACATTCGCTTTGGTTTAAAAAACAGTGTCTTTCGATTGGCCCAAAGCCAATTCTTATCCGCAAAAGTTTTGACATCATATGATTTCAGCAAAACTGTTTGCAAGAGGTCGCGCTCCTCAGGAAGCAGGCATTTCAAAATTTCTGTTTCTGTCGAAAACTCAAATAAGCGGCTTTTGTCTGCGAGCAGAGCGTATTCAAAAGGATGTGGAGAGAAGCACGCAAGTGATTGTGAGTAGGCCGCTTTTAAATGAGCGCACTCAGGTGATGAAAAATAAAAATCAGTATGTCGGTTGTAAACCAAATCTATTTCAAAATGATCTTCAAATACCAAGCGCTGATTTTTGAGTTCGAGCTTTTCTGGATCGGCAATAATACATTTGTATCCGGCCCGCCCAAAGAGTTCTTGATACAATAAAAACTCGAGATAAAGTTTTTGCGTCGGGGGCTGATGATCAACGATGGCGATATTTCGCAGGCGCCTTTTAGGGCCGGCAAAATGGCGTTGCCAGAGTTCAAACTCATTTTCGAAGCAGGCCAAAATATCGGACTCAAAATTTTGTCTGGGCCCTTCAAAAATGTTTTGAAGGCCGTGCGCTTTATAGGACTCATTGATAATGAGGCTTGAAGATGCATTGGTATTGATTTCAATTAGTTTAGGCTGTTCATCATCAACTAAGTGAAAATCAAAGCTCATCAGGGCTGAATAATTTTCGGGGCGAACAAAAGTGCTTGCTTCGAAAAGCGAATGAGATTTCAAGATAAAATCTTGATAGCTCGGGTCGTTTCGCAATTTGTAAATGGCCGTAACAAAGTCGGTAATTTTTTCGATCGAAGATTTTTGCAAGCCGAAATGCTGTGCAGAAATCAGATTTGGATTCAATAAATCGGCAAGTGACTGCGTCGCCCAAGCCTGCGGAAAGTCGATTTTAAGTTGATCTAAGTACTTCTGATAAAAACTCATATGTAATAGATTATAGCCCTAATATGTCTTGAGCAGCAAGTTGACAGTTCCGCCGGTACGGCGTAGATAGGCGCTATGAAAATTATTTCTTGGAATGTAAATGGCATACGCGCGGCCTATAAAAAAGATTTGCCAAGCTTTATTGAAAAGCAAAACCCGGACATTTTTTGTTTGCAAGAGACCAAGGCTCATCCCGATCAAGTTGAGCCAGAGCTTCGTAGCTTTGGCAAGTATCAAAGCGAATGGTCTTCGGCTCTAAAAAAGGGTTATAGCGGGACGGCTACTTATTGGCAGGAATCTGCAAAACCAAAAGCCATTCTAAAAGGAATTGAAATTCCGAGGTACGATAGTGAAGGTAGATTTGTAATATCAGATCATGGCGCCTTTAAGCTTTTTAATATTTACTTTCCCAACGGCGGCTCAGGTGAAGAACGTCATAACTTCAAACAAGAGTTTTTGAAAGATCTTGCCGCCTATCTTGAGAAGCTACTTAAAAAGGGCGAAAAGCTGATTGTCACCGGAGATTACAATATTGCCCACGAAGAGATGGATGTTCATGACCCAAAGAGGCTTTCGAAGGAAAGCGGATTTTTGCCTGAAGAGAGGGCGTGGTTAGACTCTTTTTTTGCCTTAGGTTTTGTCGATTGCTTTCGGCATTTTCATAAGGGAGAAAAAGAGCGATATTCTTGGTGGTCTTATCGCGAAATGGCTCGCGTCAATAATCGCGGTTGGAGAATAGACTATTTTAGTGTGAGTCCAAATCTAGTTGGGAAACTTAAAAATTGCGATATTTTAGATGAACAAGAGGGCTCGGATCACTGTCCGCTTATTCTTGAGTTGGATACTTAATCAGATGCCAATATTAATCCTCATGCTGTTGCCATTCTTAGAGGTGTACTTCCTCTTTCAGGCCGCAATGGTCTTTGGCCTGGTCAATTTGATTTTCTTTCTTTTGGTCAAAGGAATGATCGGAAAAATGATAATGCGACAAGCGAATGTTGGGACCCAGACACAAGATTTAATGGCAGGTGCGATGCTCGGCTTAAGCGGACTATTGATTTCTTTGCCCGCCCTTCTCACCAATTGCCTTGGTCTATTGTTACTGCTTCCTCCCACGCGCTGGCTGCTAAAAAAGCTCTTTAAAAATTTATTTAGTAAGCTTGCGAGTCAGTCTCAGTTTAAAGTTTTTAATTTTGGTACAATGGGTGGCGCACAAAATCCTTTCGCACGCTCGAATCAAGAAATGCAATTCACACAAGAGCGTGATGTAAGCCCTATGGTGATAGACGTAAGTCCAATAGCAAAAAGTGAAAAAAAAGACTGATCCTTTGAGCTCGCTGGCGGCGATTAAGTTCTGCAGAGGTCCAGTAAAGTATCGCAACAGCGTAGAACTTTTTGCCCCCAAGCTTTGATTATTGATAAGATGAAGCCAATGAAATGCCTACGTCGAGTTTGCAACTTTTTGATTATATTTCTTTTCTGTACACAGAGCTCAGCACTATGTGTAATTACGGATCGAGCCAATCTTCGAAAGGGCCCGGGAACAGACTTTAAAATAACTTGGACGGTCGGAAAATTTATGCCGCTTAAGAAAATTTTGCGCCGAGGCGCCTGGTTGAAAGTTCAAGACGTTGATAACGAAGCCCACTGGATACAATTATCGGCCGTAAGTGAATCGATTAGTTGTGTTGTGGTGAAGTCGCGGACCGCCGTTTTAAGGCAGGCCGCGAGCGTCAGTTCAACACCTGCAGAATTTACTGTGGTTGATCGCTATACGCCTTTCAAAAAGCTCGATCGCAATGGTGAATATATTCAAGTGGCAAATGAGTATGAGAGTTTTTGGATAAAAGACTCAGCCGTTTGGTATCCCGTAAATAAACTCACTCTAAGTTTTTAGATGATTCCAAAATTAATGGGAGCTTCTTTGCCTTTGTCGTCGCCTTTGTCGCCGCCTACAGGAAGTAGGCCTCCGCGCCTTCTCCTCGGACGCCTCGCTCGCATTAATTTTGGATTCACCTACACCTTGGTTTTTAGCGCGACATGCTCCAAAAAAACAAAAAACAGAAAACAAAAAGGGCGTGCTCAACAAGCGGGCAGCGGCGCCGGTTTATAACGCGGCATAAAAACTTTTTTTCGAAAAAAAATCGCCTATGAGAAACAAATTTTTAGAGAAGTAAAAATTAAAAAAGCTGACTATTTTCAATTTCTCCTCGAGAAAAACACGAAAAAGTGAATTTCAAAAACAGCAAAAAAACAAACCAAAATAGTGCTTGTTGCTACTATAAAAATTTGTGTAAGAAAATTTAAGATTTGGTCTTGCGTTTCTTTTCAGGATTGTGTCTAAATGTATCAGTTCCAATATGGCACTTAAAAATTGTCAATTGAAACAGGGGATTAACATGGGGGAATATACATAATGGCAGCAATGACTACAGACATCGTTACTGAATGCAAAAACCGCCTACTTGAAGCTAAGACCGATATATTAAATCGCGTCAAAGAAGCGCGTCGTGATCTCTATATCGAAGACAAAGGGGGAGACGAAGCGGACCAGACAGTTAGAGTATTGGCCGAAGCCGAACTTTTAGCGATGCATGACAGATTGAGAACCCAACTTCTTGAAATTGAAATGGCCCTAGCGAGAATCGAAAGCGGAAAATATGGAATTTGTGAAGAGACTGAAGAAAAGATTGAACCCGAGCGCTTAAGAGCGATTCCTTGGACAAGACTCAGTATTGAAGGCGCAGAGATTCGTGAGTCGATCAAAAAGCGCTACGCCCGCTAAATTTTTTATTAAAACTAAGCGTGGCTGAGCATTGCCCAGCCACAGAGTTTAAACAGGATTCGTGCTCCAACATTACCGTCCCACTCTGCGGATAAATCCTCTGGCGAAGCGACCTCATTTAAGTCAAAGCCAATAATTTTTCTTTCCATTTCATTGAGTGTAGCAAATAGGCAAAGCACTTGATCAAAACTCAAGCCTCCGGGCACAGGTGTTCCCGTATGCGGGCAAAATTCCGGACTCAAACCATCGATATCAAATGAAATATAAACTCTTTCTGGAAGTGCAGAGGCGATTTCGCGGCAAATGCTCTTCCAGGATTCGCCGGCAAAAAGACGATTTTTTAATGGGAGGTCGAAATAGGTTTTTATTTGATTCGGCCGAGATTCAATAAAAGCCTTTTCATCAGGAGAAAAATCGCGAATGCCAACCTGAACCAAACACGTTGGGTCGAGCTTTGTGATCACATTGTGCATAATCGAAGCATGAGAAAACTCAAAGCCCTGATAAGAATCTCTCAGGTCTGCATGAGCATCTAGATGTAAAATGCCAAAATTCCTGCCGTACTTTTCACTCAGTGCCTTTATGAATCCAAACGGAGCCGAGTGATCTCCTCCGACGAGACCAACCACTTTATTTTGCTTTAGCCACTGACTCGTTTGTTCGTAAACCCATTGATTGAGCTCTATGGATTTTGCATTGACCTCAGACAAAAGCTTTTGATCTGGAGCTTCACCATTGTGAATACTTGCGACCACCTTTTGCGCAATTGATTTTGTAGATTTACTAGTTTGCAGCCAAGCTTTCGAAATCTCGGGCATAAAATAGCCCTTTTCATACTGCGTTCCAGTTTCGATATCGAAAAGATCTACTTGGTGACTGGCCTGCAAAATAATGTCAGGGCCATTGGCCGCGCCATTTCCATAAGAGGTGGTCGCCTCCCAAGGTACTGGCAGGAGACATAGTCTTGCGTCCCTTTCGATGAAGTTGAGTCCAAAAATTCCTGAGTCTGTTAGTGCGGTATCATTCACATTCATGAGATTTTCATACTCCGGAGTTGGTAGCTTTGCCAAGTCTCGAAAGCTAAATTTTTAAACGCCTGCAGGCGCCCATTTCGCCGTTTGCAAAATGCACAGAAGCTTGCTTAGATAAACGCTTAATCTCCGTCACAATCGGAGATTTTAAACGTCACTTTATGGAGGAACCATGAGTTTTAAAAAATATATTTTTATAGCTGCAGTTTTTGCTTTCAGCTCAGGCGCACACGCCGCGAAAGAAGCAGGCTTTAAAACGATAGGAAAGCCAAATGCCCCACAAAGTGGAGTCTTCAATTATGCCCTTCAAGACGAGCCAAGCACGCTCAACCCCATAACATATACGGATCTTTACTCGCGTTATGTCTTTGAATATGTGGTGAGTTATTTAATGGTTCGCAATCAAAACACTTGGCAATACGAATCTTCGATCGCAGATAAAGTTGATATTTCAAAAGACGGACTGGTATTTACTTTTACTTTGAATAAAGACGCGAAATGGAGCGATGGCAAACCCGTAACCGCTGAAGACGTTAAGTTTAGTTTTGATGCCATTCGCGACCCTATTTACAACGCTGCTGATAAGTGGCCCTATTACGAAAATCTTAAAAGCATAGACATTGTCGATGAACATCACATCAAAATGACGATGAAAGAAAAGTATTTTAAGAACCAAGAGGTTTTAAGCGATACCTTTATCATTCCTAAGCACGTTTACGGAGATGCCAAAGAGGGGATCAAGAAAAACAAAAGCGTGATTGGCTCGGGTCCTTATAAAATAGTGCAATATGATCAGGGCAAAAGAATTGTGACTGAAAAGGTTGAAAACTGGTGGGGCGACAAAGTTCCAAACTTCAAGGGGCGATATAATTTTAAGTCTGTCGTATTTCGTTTTATTAAAGATCCAAGTATTCAAATTGAGGCCTTAAAGAAAGGCGAAATTGATTATATTGACGATATGACCGACGAAACCTATGTCAAGCGCGCCGTCGGGCCAGAGTGGGGCAAAAAAGTAGAGAAGTTTAAAGTCATAAATAAGGCACCAAAATCTTACGGATTCATCGCTTGGAATTTGAAACGAGATCTATTTAAAGAACGTGATGTTCGTGTCGCACTCGCCATGTTGGTCAATCGTGCTGAAATGAATGAGAAGTTTAAATTCAATATGGCGGTCCCGGCAGCGGGGCCATTTTATAATCAAAGCCCAAATGCAGATCAAAGCGTGAAGCCTTTTGACTTTGATCCAAAAAAAGCAAACGAATTGCTCAAAAAAGCAGGTTGGACAGATCCCGACAAAACCGGAACCCTTTCGAAAACAATTGACGGTAAAAAAGTTGAGTTTAAATTTACACTTTTGTATTCAAGTAAAGACTCTGAGAAGTATTGGACACTCTACAAAGAGGATTTAAAAAAGGCCGGCATTCAAATGGAGCTCAAACTCATTGAGTGGAATGCATTAGTGAAGGCAAGCGATGATCGAGATTTCGATGCCTTTACTATGCGCTGGGGCGGCGTGGTTGAAGAAGATCCAAAGCAAATTTGGCATTCATCGAGTGATGTCAAGGGCGGTTCGAATTATGGCGGCTACAAAAATCCAGAAGTAGATGCCGCAATTGAAAAAGCACGCGCCGAAATGGATGATAAAAAACGCGCAGCACTTATGAAAAAAGTTTATCGGCTGATTGCTGAAGACGCCCCGTATGCATTTTTATTCAACGAAAAATTCATGTGCTATGCCATTTCTGACAAGGTCGCAACGCCAAAAGAGACTTTTATTTATGATATCGGCATGAGCTATTGGTTTGCTCGCAATGCAGCTCCATAAATAAAACCTCTTAGAGGATCTGAAAATGGGAATGTATATTCTTAAGCGAATTCTCATGATGATCCCGACTCTGTTCGGGATCACAATCGTCAGTTTTATTATAATCAATCTCGCGCCAGGAGGCCCCGTCGAACAGAAACTTCAGGCAATGCGTTTCGGTGGCGGCATGGGTGGTGGCGCCGGCGGAGGAAGTGCTGGACACGGTCAAAGTGGAGTTTCAAAAGATGTTCTAGACGCGCTCAATAAACAATATGGTTTTGATAAACCTGTATTGGTCCGCTACGGCATTTGGCTTAAAAACCTCTCGCGAATGGATTTTGGCAGAAGCTTCAAATACGAAGAACCAGTTACCGAAATCATTCTAAGTAAAATGCCGGTGTCCTTGCAGTTTGGGCTGGCTTCGCTTTTGCTAACCTATTTGATTTGCATTCCACTAGGAGTCATTAAAGCGATTAAGGCCGGCAGCAGCTTTGATGTTTTTTCAAGTCTTTTACTTTTTGTGATGCTTTCGGTTCCTCCGGTTATGCTTGCCGTTGTTCTCATCGTGAGTTTTGCTGGCGGAAGCTTTTTTGATTGGTTCCCACTCGGGGGACTATACTCGGATGCGTATTCGTCAATGAGTGTAATTGGGAAGATCGCAGACCGAATTCACCACGCGGTCTTGCCGCTCACTTGTTACCTCATCGGGAGCTTTACCTTTCTAACCATCCTTATGAAAAACTCAATGTTAGACATTATCAAATTAGATTATATCCGAACGGCGCAGGCAAAAGGGCTCGGAAAGAAAGTCGTCTATTTGAAGCATGCGCTTCGAAATGCGCTGATTCCGATTGTGACCGGCATGAGCGGAATTTTAACGGTTTTTTTTGCCGGCTCAATTATTGTAGAGCAAATTTTTCAACTCGATGGCATTGGTCAGCTCGGTCTCACCGCGGTCAACTCGCGGGATTATAATGTTTTGATGGGTCTTATTTTCATTGAAAGTCTTTTGTTTTTGGTGGGACGTCTTTTAACAGATATTGCCTATGTTGCGGTTGATCCGAGAATTGATTTTTCATGATTGAAAGATGGATTCAAAACGAACTCAGTTTGAAAAAATGGCGACGCTTCAAGAAGCAGAGAAGAGCGGTCTTTGCGGCCTGGCTTATCGTTCTTGTGAGTCTCATCAGTTTGACAGCTGAGTTTTGGGCCAACAGCAAACCTATTGTCATGACGTTTAAAGGCGAAATTTATTTTCCGGTGGTGAAAACCTATCATCCGAGCCTTTTCGGAATCAATGGCGAGTCGGTGACGGACTATCGTAAGCTTGAATTTGCTGGTGATGATTGGGCTTATTGGCCAATCATTCATTGGGATCCGATGGAGCACAATGCAAAGTTAGAGTCTTATCCATCTCGGCCCTCTCGCGAAAATTGGTTTGGCACCGACGACCGAGGGCGAGACGTTCTCACGCGCTTACTTTATGGCTTTCGCTATTCAATGGGTTATGCGGCCCTGACCTGGCTCTGTTGCTCTTTCGTCGGAATGATCTTGGGCGCACTCATGGGCTATGCCGGCGGATGGGTCGATCTGATCGGCCAACGAATAATTGAAGTAATGGAGTCAATGCCCCAGCTCCTCTTGCTGATTACGATAATTTCAATTTTTCAGGCGAGTCTTTGGCTGTTGATCCTTTTCACCACGATTTTTGGTTGGATAGGAGTTTCACTTTATTTTCGCGCCGAGTTTTTAAAACTTCGAAAGCGCGAATTCATTGAGGCCGCACACGCATTGGGTTCAAGTCGAAGCAAAGTTATTTTCCGCCATATTCTGCCAAACAGCCTAACTCCTTGGATTACGATGAGCCCCTTTATGATTTCGAGCGGAATTTCAGGCCTGGCAGCTCTCGACTTTTTAGGATTTGGATTGCCAGCACCAACGCCAAGCTGGGGAGAGCTTCTTGATCAAGCCCACAAAAACTTTACCATCGCCTGGTGGCTTGCGGCCTTTCCGTCTGCCGCAATATTTTTAACTTTGGTGATGTCAAACCTCATCGGCGAAGCCGTACGGGACGCACTGGATCCTCGGTGAGCCCCGAAATGTACCTGCTTAGTTTTGGCAGCGCCGCGCGCATTTCAGTTTTTTCTATAAAATAGTTTCGGCGCGCAGCGCTGCCAAAACTAAGCAGGTACATTTCGGGGCTATTCCGGATCCTCAAGATACGTATAGCCCGAAAGGCCTTCTTCATAGTGGCGCATCAGTAGCCTTGCCTCTTGCTTGTTGATGCTGCCCTTTAGGATGCTCTCTTCAGATGCTCGGCGAATATTTTCAATGAGCTCGGGGCGCTGATACTGCACATAGCTTAAAACTTCTGTGACAGTGTCGCCCTCAACAACGTGATCGACAGTATAGCCGGCGCTAGTTACGGTAATATGAACGGCGTCGGTATCTCCAAAAAGATTGTGAAGATCACCCAATATTTCTTGATAGGCGCCAACCAAGAAAACACCCATATAATAGGGGTTCACTTCATTCAGCTCATGAACTTCAAGATCGGTTTTTTTCTGCTTCGGTTGACTTTCTTGATTGATGAATTGACCAATTTTACCATCACTATCGCAAGTCAGGTCGACCAATTTTGCAAATCGTGTGGGCTGCTCATTTAGGCGATGAATTGGCAGAACCGGAAACAACTGACCCACGGCCCAGGAGTCGGGCATTGACTGAAATACCGAGAAATTACAAAAATATGTATCTGACAAGAGCTCTTTGAGTGAGGCCTGAAGGTCCTCGGCATCTGTCATTTTCGAAGCAACAGAGTCCATTTTGGTTACGATGACCCAAAATAAATTTTCGGCCTTAGATCTTTGAGTTAGATTCAAAACACCAAAGGTAAAGAGTTGCAAAATGGTTTCTTTGATGTGCATGACGTCGTGATAAAATTCATGAATATTATTGGCATTGAGTTGTTCGTAAATATAGGCCAAATCGTGAATCACGCGGTGGTCATCTTTGACCGGCGGTTGCGAGACTTCTTTTTTCACAACTTCATTTACGCCCAAAACATTGAAAACCAAAACCGAGTGATGTGCGACCAAGGCGCGCCCGGATTCCGTCACGATATCAGGATGTTTTACCCCGCGCTCATCGCAGGTACTTTGAATAATTGAAACCACGTCGTTGGCATACTCTTGTTCGGAATAGTTGACTGAGCTATCGGTTTGGGCTGAGCCGTCGTAGTCGACGCCAAGTCCGCCGCCGACATCTATGTACTTAATGTTGGCTCCCATAAGGTGGAGTTCCGTATAAAAGCGTGTTCCTTCTTTCAACGAATTTTTGACTGAAGAAATCGAAGGGATTTGTGAGCCAATATGAAAGTGAATCAACTCGAGAGAATCGAGCATATTTTCGCGTTTGAGGGTCTCGACGCATTCAACGATTTCCATGGGCGTGAGTCCGAATTTCGAGCGATCTCCGCTTGAATCAACCCATTTGCCAGCACCTTTTGAGTGAAGCTTTGCGCGCAAACCTATCTTTGGAGACATATTGAATTTTCGAGCGGCATCTAAAATCATTTTCAATTCGATCATACGATCGACGACCACTATGGTATTGCGACCCAGTTTTTGTGAAAGTACGGCGGTCTCGATATATTCAACGTCTTTGAAGCCATTGCAGATCACGAGTGCATCGGGAGTATTCATCATTGCGAGAACAACCAGAAGCTCAGGCTTAGAGCCACACTCAAGACCGAGACGATGGCCGCCACCAAACTTAATAAGCTCTTCTACTAAGTGCCGCTGCTGATTTACTTTTATTGGATAAACGCCACGATAGGAGCCTTTATAAGAATTGTCCTCAATTGCTTTCGAAAAGCATTTTGCGAGCAAATCAATGCGAGATTTTGTAATATCGGGAAAGCGAATAAGCATCGGAAAGCGAATTCCGCGCTCTTGAAGATCCAAACAAAGCTCCATCAAATCTACATTTGGGCCTTGCGAACCCTGTGGAGTTACCGAGATACTTCCTTGGGTGTTGACGTCAAAATAGCCAGAGCCCCAGGCGCCGACGCCGTACAATTCCTTACTTTTTTCAATTGACCAAGTTGTAGGTTGAGTCAAGTTTGGTTCTCCTCTTAAATTGGACGGGCCATGTTTAAGTTTGGAGTACACTAATTATTTGTGCAGGACAATAATTTATTTTCGCTTTTGAAAAGACCAGAAAAAAATACGAGAAAGCTGGTGTTGGTCCTCAGCTCATTTCACAATTAAATTTAAAATTCTTCCGGCCTTATAAATAATTTTATCAATAGGTTTTCCGCCGAGGGCATTTTGCACGCTTGCAACCTCTTTCGCGGCAGCCACGGCAACGGCTTCTGTGGCATCTTTGGCGACTTCAATCGTTCCGCGAGACTTGCCGTTCACCTGAACTCCCATCACGACTGTAGAGTCAATAATAAGTGCGGGATCATAGCTCGGCCAAGCCGCGAGTGATACCAAGCTGCTTTCACCCATTCGGGCCCACAGCTCTTCACAAATATGAGGAGCCATTGGTGCTAAGATCTGCACCATTGATTTCACAGCAGAAATAGACTTGCAGTTTTGTTTGTAGACCTCATTCAATAAAATCATAAGAGCAGAAATAGCGGTATTGAAGCTCAGGGCCTCAAGATCTTCGCCAACTTTTTTGATGGTTTTATGCAATAACTTTTCTACTTCGGGAGGCGTCGGTTCGGTTTTTAATTGCAACTGATCATTTTCGTCAATCGTCCAGCGCCAGAGTCGGTCCAAAAATCTTTGAACGCCGTCGATGCCGTTTTCATTCCACGGCTTATCCCGATCCATGGGGCCAAGAAAAAGAATAAATAAACGCAAAGTATCTGCGCCATACTTTTCTCTTACATCGTCAGGATTGATGACATTTCCTCTGGATTTCGACATTTTTTCGCCGTCAAGGCCCAAGAGCATTCCCTGGTGAGCAAGCTTTTGAAAGGGCTCGTCGCTTGAAACAATGCCAGCATCAAACAAAACTTTTTGCCAAAAGCGAGCATACAAAAGATGGCCAACTGTATGTTCAGGGCCGCCGACATAAAGATCAACAGGCATCCAGTATTTTTGATTTTCAAAACTTACTGGAGTGGATTCGTTGAAAGGATCGCAATAACGTAAAAAGTACCAGCTAGAGCCTGCAGAGCCGGGCATGGTATCGGTTTCGCGAGTGCCGGCTTCGCCAGATTTTAAGTATTTTACCCAGTCTTGGTTTCTGGCTAGCGGCGCTTCGCCATTTTCTGATGGAGTATAGTCGGCAACCTCAGGTAATAGCACGGGCAACTCATGAAGGTCTAAGGCCTTGGCGCCGGATTTTTCAAAATGAACAATCGGAAAGGGCTCGCCCCAATAGCGCTGTCTGCTGAAGAGCCAGTCGCGCAATTTATATTGAATCTCGAGTTCACCGAGCTTGCGAACTTTGAGTTCGCCGAGCATTTTTTCAATTGCCTGGGTTTTATTGAGCCCATCGAGAAAATCTGAATTAATAAGGGTCCCGTCCTCAGTAAAAGGCAGATCTTCAGACGTGCTATTGTGCAGAACGCGAAAGATTGGGAGATTAAACTTCTGCGCGAACTCAAAGTCTCTTTGATCATGTGCTGGCACGGCCATGATGGCTCCGGTTCCGTAATCTGTTAAAACGTAGTCCGCCGTCCAAATTGGTATTTGCTTTCCGGTAAAAGGATGGAGCGCATAGGCGCCAGTGAAAACGCCTGACTTTTCAAGATTGGTTTTTCGATCGAGCTCGCTCTTTCGAGAGGAGGCCAAGATATAATCTTCTACCACAGCTTTTTGCGCGGGGCTGGTCAATTTTTTAATAAGGCTATGTTCGGGAGATATCACCATAAAGGTCGCGCCAAATAAGGTGTCCGGGCGAGTGGTGAAAACCTCGAGCTTTGATTCTGAGCCGGCAATTGCAAAAAATATTTTAGCACCACTTGATTTGCCAATCCAATTTCTTTGCCCATCTTTGGTGCGTTCGGGCCAATCCACTTTGTCGAGATCATTCAACAGGCGCTCGGCATAGCTGGTAATTTTAAGCATCCATTGTTTCATGGGCATACGAATAACAGGGTGGCCGCCGCGCTCCGATTTTCCGTCGACGACTTCTTCGTTTGCTAAAACAGTTTTTAATTCTGGACACCAATTGACGGGAACTTCTTTTTGATAGGCGAGGCCACGCTCAAAAAGCTTGGTGAAAATAAACTGCGTCCATTTATAATATTTAGGATCGCAAGTTGATACTTCGCGGGACCAATCAAAGCTAAAGCCAAATGAAAAGAGTTGTGCGCGAAATTTTTCAATCGCCTTTTGAGTTGTGATTGCAGGGTGTACGCCAGTCTGAATCGCATACTGTTCGGCAGGCAAACCAAAAGCATCGTACCCCATGGGATGTAAAACATTGAATCCACGCGTGCGCTTATAGCGAGAAACCACATCTGTCGGCGTATAAGAAGCCATATGACCAATATGAAGGCCTGCCCCAGAAGGATAAGGAAACATATCAAGAGCATAATACTTCGGTTTTTTAGAATTGGTTTCAGCGACAAAGGCCTTTTGTGCCTCCCATCGCTTTTGCCAGAATGAATCTCGCTCTTGATGATTATACGACATTTATACGGCCTTTCTAATTTACATCTTCTTCGACTTGCTCATTTGGATCGATTTCAGTGGTGGACCCACTTTTAGAGCCAAGCTTTGAGCCGTCATAATATTTATTTCTTTTCTTTTTTTCTTTTTTCTCCGGGGGGAGCTCAGCAGTTGGGGCGCCCGCACCAGCTGAATTTACAATGGGCTGGGGAACCTCTGCGTGATTTGCCAACCCTTTCGGCCCAGAACTTAAAAGGAGATAATCATTTCGTCCATGTTGATCTATGACTGCGACATACCGAGTGGGGTCTAGATTGCGGCGATAATAAGAGCGACTGGTTTGCAAGATGATGCAGCCAAGATCTGCTGTCCCAGTTTCGTCACGGGCCGAACCCACACAAGGGGGCTCCAATCCATATTCCTGATCGTTTCGCAACGAAAGCTGAGACGTCGTTATCGAAAAAACCGGTCGGTGCAAAGTTTTTTCAAGCTGAGCGATCGTATTTCCGGCAAGAAGGTGCGAACTCATGGTCGAATACGTATAAACAAGAATGCGTTTATCTTGAGCCAATAGGCTTTTAATGAGTGCGCCCGCGTCGCCAAGCTCTTCTCCATTGATTGAGAGAGGAATAATGGTGAGTTGCGGAGGCAAAGATTCGGATTGTGGTAGGCGCGGATCTGTGATCAAAACATCAAACGCCTTGCCCTCGTGAGCCGCAACCCGCAATAGGCCCGCCACAATATTATGATGAAAAACGCTTTTGGCCGGAACACCAAGTACTAAGAGCTTGTCCGCCGAAATTTCACTATAAAAACGTCTGAAAATGACGGCCCCAATTTCTTCTGGAGTTGAAAAATAGGAGGGCTTTAAAATGTTAACGGGACGAGCTTTTATTCCAAAATGAACAATGAGGGACATGAGTCCAGCGAAAAACACGAG
Organism: Bdellovibrionales bacterium; assembly: GCA_043739185.1. Lineage (GTDB taxonomy): Bacteria > Bdellovibrionota > Bdellovibrionia > Bdellovibrionales > JAMPXM01 > JAYTQQ01. Next base: position 57,734 of record JAYUEN010000107.1, on the reverse strand, counting down.
TAAAAGCAGACTAAAATAAAACTTTTTCATTTCCTCTATTCATTAACCCGGCCTGGTCATTCGTCAATGGGTTGACTCTGCAGGCAGAACCGCGTTATATTACTCCGGCATACAGAGTGCAAACTTACAATTTAAAAAAGGACTTGATCCGTGCGACAGGTACCTCAAAATTTAAATTCGTCTTCAATTTTGCTTATCGGCTCGGGGCGTCTAGCACAACATCTTGCACATTACTTTGAGCTTGAAAAAATTCTTTTTAAAACCTGGTCTCGGAAAGCTCAAAAGCCTGCTGAGCTACAAAGCTTACTGGCCGAAACCGAGATCATTCTGCTGGCAATTAGTGATTCGGCAATTGCAGGATTCATTGAAGAGCATAAAGCAGGCTTAATAAAGAAGAAATGCGTTCATTTTTCAGGGGCACGAGTGGTTCTGGGAGCGTGGTCCTTTCATCCGCTTATGAGCTTTTCGGGCGAATTTTATACGCGCGAAGTTTATGAGAGTATGCATTTTGTCATTGAAGAGGGCGCTCCCAAGCTCAATGAACTGCTGCCACAACTTAAAAATCAATATTCTTTTTTAGCGAAAGAAAAACGCGCGCTTTACCATGCCCTATGCTCAATGAGTGGCAATTTTTCGGTTTTACTTTGGGAATATGCGATTCGTAGTTTTGAAAAAGAGCTTGGATTAAAAGGCGAAGTCCTTGGCCCCTACTTAAATCAAATTTTTCAGAATATAAATCAATTTGCTATTTCGCCAGCAGAATCACGAAAGACAGTTTTGACCGGCCCTCTGGCTCGAAGGGATTTTGAAACGATCGAGAGACATTTGCTTGCATTGAAGCCAACCCCAATGAAAAGCGTCTACGAGGCGTTCGTGAATTATTATGAAAAATCACAACAGGAGAATGCGCTATGAAAAATATTTTAGACTTTTACAAAGCGAAAGAAACACATAAAAAAATCTCAATGGTGACGTGCTATGACTCCTGGTCAGCGAAAATAATTGAAGCAAGTGAAATGGATTGTATTCTCGTCGGTGACAGTCTCGCCATGACAATGCATGGATACAAAGACACTTTGAAGGCCACGCCTGAGCTCATGGCGCTTCACGTGGCAGCAGTGCGCGCGGGCGCACCTGAGAAGTTCATCATTGGCGACATGCCCTTTTTAGCGCATCGAGGAAGTCTTGATGAAAGCATGAACGCGGTTTCTCAAATCATGCGTGCTGGAGCGCAAGCAGTTAAAATAGAAGGAATCGAAGGAAGCGAAGATTGTTTTGCACACATCTTGGGTTCGGGGATTCCGATCATGGGCCATCTCGGATTGACGCCGCAATCTTATCATAAGTTTGGCGGCTTTAAAGTACAGGCGACAGATGAACAAGCCTCAGAGTGGCTTTTGAAGCAGGCCTTGAAGCTTGAAAAATTAGGTTGTTTTGCAGTTGTCCTTGAGTGTGTTCCTGCAAAAGTCGCCGAATACGTTACACAAAATTTAAAAATTCCGACAATAGGAATTGGCGCGGGCAATGCTTGTGACGGCCAAGTGCTGGTTTTTCAAGATATGATGGGCTTCAATCACGACTTCAAACCCAAATTTGTTCGACGCTATTTGCAGGGATTTGAGCTCTTGCAATCTGCCTTGAATGAATTTGACCGAGACGTCAAAAGCAATAAATTTCCAGACCAAAGCGAGAGTTATTAAAATGAAAACAGTTGTGGGCGTAAGTGATTGGCTAGAAATTCGCAAAAACCTCAGGGGGAGCATTGGCTTTGTTCCCACGATGGGCGCTTTACACCTGGGCCACGCCTCTTTACTTAAAAAGTCTCGGCAAGAAAATGAGATAAGTGTTCTCAGTATTTTTGTAAACCCCACGCAATTCAATGACAAAAAAGACTTCGAAAAGTATCCGAATACGATCGAGTCAGATCAAAAGCTTTCGGAAAGCTGTGGCGTCGATTATTTGTTATTTCCTAATGCAAATGAGATCTACAAAGATGATTACCGCTTTAAATTGACTGAAAATAAACTAGCGAGCATTTTAGAGGGTCAATTTCGACCTGGGCATTTTGATGGTGTGCTGACAGTCGTACTGAAGCTGTTCAATCTTGTTGCGCCGAACAAGGCCTATTTTGGCGAAAAAGATTTTCAACAATTGCGTCTGATACAAGATATGGTTCAAGCCCTTTTCTTGCCAATTGAAGTCGTTGCCTGTGAAACCTTAAGAGAGGCAGATGGCTTAGCAATGAGTTCTCGAAATGTTTTGTTGAGCTCAGCGGCGCGAGAAAGAGCGCCCTTGATTGCGAAGTGTCTTATGTCGTCGTATTCAGATTCGGAAATAAAGCTTAAGCTTGAAAGCGCCGGGTTCGAAGTTGAATATGTCGCCTCTGAAATGTCGCGTCGCCTGGTTGCTGCAAAAATTGAAGGAGTGAGGTTAATTGACAATGTTAAAAACTAATTCTCCAAATATAGCGACAAAAATTTTGTTTCAACTTTCAGGCTCTATTGCGTGCTTTAAAGCCTGTTCGGTCATTTCAGCCTTGGTTAAGCAGGGCTGCGAAGTACAAGTGGTTGCCTCTGCATCGGCGCTGGAGTTTGTTGGCCAAGCGACTCTTGAAGGACTCACCGGGCGGCCCATACATACTTCGACTTTTCAGCCGGGCGAATATATGGCTCATATTCATTTGATGAATTGGGCCGATCTTGTGATTCTCTGCCCGGCGACCGCCAACACACTTTCAAAACTGGCAAATGGAGTGGGCGATGACCTCATTTCAACATTGTTTTTAGCTTATGATTTTAAGAAGCCGTATTTGATTGTGCCTGCCATGAATACCAAAATGTATTTGCATCCATCGACCCAACACTCGATTCAAATTTTAAAATCTTGGCAAATTGAAATTTTAGAAACGGCAAGTGGAGTCCTCGCCTGCGGAGACGAGGGCCTGGGAAGACTTTTAGAGCCTGAACAAATTATGAATGCCATTCAAAAGAGAATTCCACATCTCGGTTTGAAACAAGTGGGAATGAGCGCGATGAAAGTTTTGATCACTTCTGGCGGCACCCGAGAGGCCATTGATGGCGTGCGCTCGATTACCAACTCAAGTACAGGGCGGACCGGAGCTCACTTGGCAGATTATTTTTCTGCCAAAGGTCATCGTGTTACTTTCGTGAGTGCGCAAGAATCTATTCAGCCAGATTTGCCAGTGCAAAAAGTTTCATTTACGAGCTTTGCTGATCTACAAAGGTCACTTGAAAATCTTCTTAAGAACAATCATTTTGATGCCGTCGTACACGCGGCCGCGGTCAGTGATTTTACGATCGACAAAATTGAAACCGAATCAAGCACCATGTCTGCTCAAGAAGGGTCTAAGCTTGATTCGGATATTGAAATGAGTCTGCGGCTTAAGAAAACGCCAAAGCTCATTGACCAAATTCGAAGACTTTCGCGAAATCGTGATCTGGTTTTGGTGGCCTTTAAGCTCTTAGTGAATCCCACACAACAAGAGGGCGAAAAGGCGGTTAAGAAATTATTTGAAGGTTCGCGCGCGGATCTCATTGTTCAAAATGAAATTTCAGCGGTTAAAGCGAGTCAGCATCTGGCCCAGATTTATGATTCGAGTCGCATGATAACAGAAGTGAAAAATAAAAATGAACTTTCCTCTGCCCTTGAGAATCTCGTGGGCGCACAAGTTGCCTTAAGGAAAAAAACCGTTGAAAAAGCCCTTGAGCCGGCGTCAGAGGATGGGCTAAAGCAGGAGCAAAACAAATGATTTTATGTCTTGATGTTGGGAACACCCAAATTCTAGGTGGAGTTTTTGATGGCGATAAGCTGAAGATGCAATTTCGCCGAACCTCTGAATTTCGCGCCTCAAGCGACGAGCTTGGTATGTTTTTGCGCGCAGTTTTAAGAGAAAATGATATGGATCCTGAGGCGATTAAACAAGTGGCGATGTGCTCAGTTGTGCCGGATGCAGTGTATTCCTTAAGGAATGCATGCATAAAATACTTTGGTAAAACCCCCTTCGTTTTACAAGCAGGAGTTAAGACCGGCTTGAAAATAAAATATCGCAATCCGCTTGAGGTTGGGGCCGATCGAATTGCAAATTCGATTGCGGCAACACAACTTTTTCCAAATGAAAACCTACTCATCGTTGATTTTGGTACGGCCACAACTTTTTGTGCAATCAATAGTGATCGGGAATATCTTGGCGGCGTTATTTTAGCAGGACTTCGCATCTCAATGGAGGCTCTTGAAACTCGAACTGCAAAACTACCCTCAGTTGAGATCACTCCGCTCAAAGAAACGCTTGGAAGATCGACCGTTGAAAGCATTCAATCGGGGCTTTATTTTGGAAATATCGGAATGGTTAAAGAAATAAAAGAGCGCCTCACCCAAGAATGCTTTGCTGGTGCAAAAACCCGAGTCATTGCAACCGGTGGATTCTCAAGTCTTTTTGAAAAGGCGGGGCTTTTTGATTTAGTTGTCCCGGACTTGGTTTTAAAAGGATTAAATTACGCTTTAAAAATGAACGTTTAGTAGGGGAAGAGATCATGGAATTAACGATGCTTAAATGTAAAATTCACCGCGGAGTAGTTACTGATGCCGACCTCAATTATGAGGGCTCGATTTCAATTGATCCGATTTTATGTGATGCCGCAGGATTATATGAATTTGAAAAAGTTGAGATTTACAATTGCAATAATGGCGCGCGTTTCGCGACTTATGTGATTCACGGTAAACCAGCAGAAATTTGCCTCAACGGAGCTGCGGCAAGATTGGTTTGCAAGGGTGATATTGTTATCATCGCCGCATTTATTAGTGTTAAAGATACCGAGGTTCGTGAACACAAGCCGAATTTGGTTTTTGTTGATGAAAAAAATAAGATCAAATCAATTACGCATAAACACTAGTTGCGTGCCCCTGGCACAGCTTGAATCAGATTAGTTAACAGCAAGCTTTGATAAGAGTACTCTCATAAGATCGGGTGGAATGCCCTTTACATTTGAAACGAAATCTCGCGCCAGGCGCAAACTCAATTGCTGAGCTCGCGGAGTCATTTCGATCACCTCTGACGAGCTATAGCCTGGGGCCGTATTTTCAGGTGTGGGAGCAGTAATCTGACCTACGCGAATGCCGCCGGCCTTATCGTCTTCAATATAGTGACCCAAAAAACAGAGATGAAAGCCGAGAATATTGGTCTTGTCTGCCAATATATAGACTTCATTTTCTCGCCCATCGGTCAGCCACAATGGGATAATATCATTTTCAGCCTTCAAATACCTTTTGTCGACTAGAGTCAGCTTTGAGGCGAGCAATTCGACTTTAAAATACTGATCAAGTGCAGCTTCAAATTCATGATGAACTTGGGTAAAACGCAAACCAATAGTCGATTCGCCTACATGTACAATGGTCGCATGAATCTTAAAGGTGGCGGTTCTTTGAACATCATTTGTATGTGAGCCACCAGAAATTCTGATTTCGGCTTCAATATTTCGACCGAGTCCTGCGTTGGGAAATTCAGAAGGAAAGAGACCTACGCCTCCAGTCGAAATATTTTGCACGCGCAATTTTTTTATTTCGAGTGATTCATCTTTAATATGAAAAGTTATTTTTTCATGATCGGCAACGCGAAGACGATTGTCGCGCTCGACCCAGGCTCGTGCCAAAGTGGTTTGTATTTTTGCCCAAAAAGACATACGAACTAATCGCCTTCCGTTGGATTGGTGAGCTCTTCAAGCTCATCTAAGTTTGAGGCTTCAACACGAATGAGCCAGCCATCTCCAAAAGGATCCTCTTGAATAAGAGAAGGATTTTCAAGAACCGCAGCATTGATTTCAATAACTTTGCCGTCAACGGGGCAATAAATATTGAGAGGGCCTTCTTCGGTTTCGAGCTCCCCACAAATTTCGTCAGCAACTACTTCGTCATTTTCAGCAGGTAAATTGACCGCAGTAATTTCTGTGATCTCACTTAGGCCCTCTTCATTTATTCCAATGGTAAGGGTTTCGTCTTCAATTTGTAGCCATTCATAAACCATGAACGGAATAAACTCTTCACTGCTCATCTGAAAGCCCCTTCAATAGTAGTTCAGTAAATAATTATCACTTCGATTACAAATCAAAGTAAAGATAAAACTCGTACGGGGTCGGGCGCTGTTGCATGGGGATTACTTCTTTCTCATATTTGTAATCGATCCACGTATCTAGCAAATCACTTGTAAAAACGTCACCGCGCTTCAAAAACTCCGAACCTTCGCGCAGATTATTCAGAGCAACATCAAGGGTGGGCGGAGCACTAGGGACTTTGGCCAGCTCTTGTGGGGGCAGACCATAGATATCTTTATCCATCGGCTCGCCAGGATTTATTTTATTTTGGATTCCGTCAATTCCGGCCATTAAGATAGCCGCCAAACAAAGATAAATATTCGCACTTGGGTCTGGTGTGCGAAATTCTAGACGCTTGGCCTTAGGGCTTGAGCCTGTATTTGGAATTCGAATGGCCGCCGAACGATTGCGATAACTATATGCAAATTTATTTGGTGCCTCAAAACCCGGAACCAGACGCTTATAAGAATTTGTTGTCGGATTTGTAATCGCACACATAGCGGGGGCGTGTTTTAATATTCCACCGATAAAATAGAGAGCCAACTGAGAAAGCCCGGCATATTTATCTCCGGCAAAAAGTGGTGTGCCATTTTTCCAGAGAGAAACATGACAATGCATGCCTGAGCCATTGTCGCCAAAAAGTGGCTTGGGCATAAAGGTTGCGGTTTTATTATGTCTGCGAGCAACGTTTTTTACGATGTATTTGAACCACATCAAATTGTCGCCCGTTTTCAAAATATCAGCATACTTAAAATTAATTTCGCCTTGGCCCGCGCTTGCGACTTCGTGATGTTGGCGCTCGACTTCCATTCCACATTTTTCGAGTTCTAAACAAATTTCAGTTCGAATATCATGGTGACTATCCGTTGGCAAAACCGGGAAATAACCTTCTTTTGCGCGCGGCTTGTAACCCAAGTTCTTTCCGTCTTCGTTGCGGCCGGTATTCCACGCGCCTTCGTCGGAGTCGATTTGATAAAAACCACGATTCGATGTTTGCTCATAGCGAATATCGTCGAAAATAAAAAACTCTGCTTCGGGACCAAAATAGGCGGTGTCAGCAATACCCGTAGATTTCAAATAAGCCAGGGCCTTTTTTACAATCTGTCTTGGATCGCGTTCATAGGCTTCGCCGGTTTCAGGAACGTGAACATCACACAAGAGAGAAAGCGTGGGAACCTCCATGAAATTGTCCATCATGGCGGTATTGGCATCAGGACGAACATTCATATCGGACTCATGAATATTGCGCCAACCACGAATCGAGCTACCATCAAACATGAGCCCGGTTTCGAAAAGATCAGCATTGAGCTGCGAAATCGGAATCGTAAAATGTTGCCAAGCCCCTGGGAGATCAATAAATTTTAAGTCGACCATCTTTGCGCCATTTTTGTGGGCGAACTCTATAACCTCTTTCGGTGACATTTGTGCTCCTTGGTTTGGTGTTTTAATTCTAACTAAATAGCTTCTTCATCTCTTTCGCCAGTGCGAATGCGAACCACGGCCTCAATATTACTTACAAAAATTTTTCCGTCACCAATTTTTCCGGTTTTGGCAGCGCGAGAAATGGCTTCGATGGCGGGCGCAACCAGATTGTCGTTGATCACGATTTCAATTTTTGTTTTTGGCAGAAAGTCCACTACGTATTCAGCGCCCTTGTAAATTTCGGTTCGCCCTTTTTGCCTTCCAAAACCGCGAATTTCGGTAACCGAAACGCCTTCGACACCGATTTCAGAGAGTGCCTCAACGACATCGTCAATTTTAAAAGGCTTTATTATGGCTTCGATTTTTTTCATCTTGAGGAACTCATTTCAGCGCTTTACTTTTAAACTTCTTCGAGTATGTATCAAGGTCTTTATTGGTTAGAAATAATTTATGGAACAGCCGAAGTTTAGTCCACCTGAAAAAATTAAATCTCCGCTTTGTCGCGTTGTATTGGTCGAAGCCCTGATTCCCCAAAATACAGGCAATATTGCTCGAACCTGTGTTGGGACAAATTCAGAGCTTCATTTAGTGGGGCCTCTTGGTTTCGAAATTTCTGAAAGCCGGGTAAAGCGTGCTGGGCTCGATTATTGGGAGCATTTGCGTTGGTACTTTCACCATTCAGTTGAGGCATGGTGGGAGAAGGTCGATAATAAGTCGCGGGTTTTTTTCGTTGAAACTGGAACTCCTAAATCACTCTATGAGGTTGAATTTCAAGAAGGGGATTGGTTGGTTTTCGGTAAAGAAACCTCAGGTCTTACAAGAGAGATTATAGGACTTAATGACGCAGGAGCCTGTTTCTTGCCTATGCCAGGTCCGACCCGAAGCTTGAATCTCTCTAATGCTGTCGCTATTTCGGTTTTTGAAGCGCTCAGGCAACTACAAATTAAGTCGATTTGAAAAAGGGAGTTTATAGTCTACTTGAACCTGAATTTGTGCTAGAAAAGTTCTGGTCTGAAGTTAAGTCTGAGGAAAAATACTTGGGGGCCCAAGGCAAAGATGAATACAAAAATTTTAGGAACGGGAGTGTATCTCCCTAAAACCAGCCTCACTGCTAAGCAGGCCCATGAGAAAAGCAGTCAAAGTTTACAAAGAGAGATTGGGCTTGAGCACTTTGATGTCGAACATCGCTATGTTTCAGAGAACGAAACCATTTCAGAAATGGCAGCCAAGGCACTTGCTTCGGCACTTGAGTGTTCCCGCCTTAAGGCCACAGATTTAGATCTCATCATTTTTGGTGGAGCCATGCCTGAGCAGCCCATTCCTTCTACCGCGGTCTTACTTCATCACAAAATGGGACTTGGGGACTCCGGCATTCCTTGTTTTGATATCAATTCAACATGCACGAGTTTTCTGACCGCTCTTGACGTGGCCGCGAGCTTTCTAATTACAAAACGTTACCACCGAATCGCCTTGGTCAATTCAGAAGTTGGCAGCAAGGGCATCAACTGGAAGGAGCTCGAAGTCGCAAGCATCATAGCCGATGGCGCCTCTGCCGTTATAGTTGAGGCTGATGATCAGGGCCCTTCAAAAATCATGGCAAGCCTTTCGAATACATACTCGATCGGTGCAAAGCTTTGTGAGATCAAGGCCGGAGGCTCGCGTTTCAATATTGTCACTCCGCCAGACGACCCCGATGATTATCTTTTTCGCATGGAGGGCCGGGGCATTTACAAATTGGCCTCTCGGTATCTGCCACAATTTGTTTCTCAGCTTTTGAAAAAAGCCAATCTGCAACTTTCTGAAATTGATTGGGTGGTTCCACATCAAGCGAGTCCTACAGCGATATTGCAATTGAGCCGAAAGCTCGATTTTGCAGATGAAAAACTGATTAATATCATTCAAACTCATGGCAATCAGGTGTCCGCATCATTACCAATAGCTCTCGACAATTGTCTTAAAGAGAAGGCCAAGCGCGGAGATAAAATTCTTCTAATTGGAACGGGCGCGGGCATCTCAATAAGCGGAAGCATTTTGGTTTACTAATGAAGGTCATTGTCACTGGCGCCACAGGATCTTTGGGTTTGCCACTTTGCTTAAATCTGCATGAAAAGAAATATGAAGTTGTGGCCATTGGGCGCCAAACAAAACGCCTCGAATATTTAAGCAGTAAAGGCATAAAAACCATTCGGGCCGATCTCTGTGAAGAGAATTTGGCCAAAGAATTTTTGCGTGCCGATTTTGTCATTCATTCTGCGGCGCTGACTCGCCCCTGGGGACCACCCCTTGATTTTGAAGCGCCAAACCTCATTGCGAGTCGAAGGCTTTTCGAATGGTCGGCCGCGGCCAACGTTAAGCGAGTCATTCATATATCAACTACATCCGTTTATTATGATGGCACCAGCCGGACCAATTTAACTGAGGCCTCACCATTGCCTCGAGAGCAAAAAACGAGTTATGCCTCGACCAAGCTTCAGAGCGAAAAAATTGCCAATGAGTTTTATAAGAAAGGACTTTCGGTGATCACGCTGCGCCCACGTGCGATCATAAGTCTTTATGATCAAACACTCTTGCCGCGAATATTAAAGCTTATGAACAAGGGTTTTTTTCCGCTTATTGATGAAGGTATGGCGAGCATTGATTTGACCCCGGTTGCAAGTATTTGTGCGGCAGTTGAGCTCGCGATGCTTGCGCCCGCAGAACGTTCCGGAGAGCTTTACAATTTGACGAATGACGAGCCCATTCTCATTCGTGAGTTATTGTTTGCGGTGGCCAAAAATCTGAATTTAAAGGTGAAGTGGGTTCCACTAAAAAGTGCTCCGCTCAATTTTTTTGCGCCTCTTTTCGAAAAAGCCTGGGCAAAAATTACAGATCATGAACCACCACTGAGCCGCTATTCGCTCGATCTCATTTCGAAAAGCCAAAGCTTTGACATTGGCAAAATTAAAAGTGAATTGGGGTATCGACCCGCTCAGTCGGTGTTTGAGGCCCTGTCAGAAATAAAAGGCTTAAGGACGTTCACATGAAAAGATTAGAGTTTGAACTTTGTAAGGCGGGCTTTTGTCGTCACCCCGAGATTCTCAGTATGAAAAATGGGTCTTTTCGGTCTTGTGAGTTTCCTTCGCTGTTTGCAATCATTCGGCATCCTCAAGAGGGCGTTATACTTTTTGATACCGGCTACCACCCCGAATACAATCGTAGAGTCAAATGGCCAGAGAATATCTACCCACTCATTAGTCCGGGTTTTATTTCAAAAAATCAGACGGCGGCCCAGCAGCTGAAAACGCGCGGCATCGCTCCGGCTGAGGTAAACTGGATTGTCATATCGCATTTTCATGGAGATCATATTGCGGGCTTAAAAGATTTTAAAAAGGCAAAATTTTTATGTCGCAAGAGTGCCTTTCAAAACAATTATGGCAAAAGTGCATGGCGAAATTTGCTCAATGCGTATCTTCCACATCTTTTGCCAAAGGATTTCCTAAAGCGAGTTGTTTGGATTGATGACTGCAGAACATGGAGCGGACAAGCGGCCAGTCAATTCGTATTTTCAGGGGCCGATTTATTCGGAGATGGGTCGCTTATTGCGATTGATCTTCCTGGCCATAAAGAAGGACAAGTTGGCTTGGTTTTCAATTCCGAAAAAAATGGTAAATGTTTTATGATTGCCGACGCTTCTTGGAGCCTCAAAGCATTGAGAGAAATGCGGCCACCTCCGCGTGTGGCCGGACTCGTCTTTGATAGTTCAAAAGAGTATCTCAAAACTTTTTCGAAAATTCACACTTTGTATTTGAAACAACCTGAACTTCAGCTGATTCCCTCGCATTGTATAGAAACTTTTCTGAAATTGAGTGGCGGCCTCGAATGACAGCACTTTGGATGTTGCTTTCATTTTTTCGAGAAATGTTTTTTTCTGCAAAATCTTTGGCGGCTCTAGAGCGCTCGAAATTAAGAAACAAAAAAAACATTTTAAAGCGACTTACAAGCTACAAATACTATCAAAGACAAAAAATCAAAAACTGGGAAGAAATCCCTATCATTGATAAGGCAAAATATTTAAAAGACTTCGAGCAATTCAATCTGCCAGGAATCGGTTTAGAAGAGGCTTACCAATTTTGCGAGAAGCTTGAAAATAGCGGTGACTATCTGAAAAAGAAAGCCCATTTGACTATTGGACTGTCGACCGGCACCTCTGGCAAGCGGGGTGTGTTTATTTTGAACTCTCGTGAAGTCGGGCTTTGGGCGGGCGCGATTTTGGCTAAGATTCTGGGCTGGTCCTTCTTTAAGAAACAGAACATCGCCTTTGTCTTTCGCACCCACAGCAGTCTTTACGATGGTATCAATTTGGGTTGGCTGAAACTCAAATTTTTCAATCTCAACGCCCCGATAGAAGAAACCGCCACACAGCTGAAAAATTTCAGGCCAAGTGTTTTAATGTCCGTGCCCAATTTTTATTTAAAATATATGAATCTTGTTCCAAGGGCTGATATTCACCCGCATTTTGTTTTATGTGGAGCAGATGTGCTTGAGACGAGAGAGAGAATTCGAATTAAAGACTATTTTAGCTGCGATAACGATTGCCAGTTCTTAGAAATATATCAGGCAACAGAAGGCTTTTTGGGCGTGTCCTGTCGTTACGGCCAAATTCATTTAAATGAAGGGCTCTATATCATTGAGAAGAAGGAAATTTCGGAAGGCCGATTTTTACCAATTATTTCAGATGTGAAGCGAAAAACGCAGTCAATCATACGTTATCAACTTGATGATATACTTAGAGCTGGCCAAAATCCATGTCCCTGCGGCAATCCGAGTTTGGCATTGAGTGCTATTGAAGGACGTGCAGATCAAATTCTAAGTTTTGAAAGTGAGTGGGGAGAAAAGCGAGAGTTTTTTCCTGATTTTTTTAGACAATTTATGGGCTCTCAAAACTGTTTCAATTGGAATTACCGAGTTGAACAGCGCGGGCCGTGTGAAATTCAGATCACACTCGATAAGACGTTGAGTCCAACCGAAGAGACCGAGCTCAGATTGAAACTTAAAGAAGTTTTAGTATCGAAAAAGGCGGATTGGCTTAAAATTAGTATATTGGCAAACGAAGAGTTTTTGCCGACCCAAATGAAGCGTCAAAGAATAGTAAATTTATGGCAAACAAAATCCTAATTGCCGGAGCGAGGGCTCCAGTAAGTCTCGCACTGACGAGACAATTTTTTGATCAGAACAGTAGGGTCGATATTGTTGAGTCGATCAACTATCCGATGGCCCGATTTTCTTCTCGTGTTAGAAAGTTTTATAAAAGCCCGTCGCCACGCTTTGCTTTTAATGAATTCGCCGAAAAAATTATGAAGCTTCAAAGCGAAAATCATTATGATCTAATTGTTCCGACTTGCGAAGAGGTCTTTTATTTCGCAAAACTTAAGAATCAAATGAAAATGGATGCTATTTTTTGTGATCATTTCGAAAAACTCGAGAGTCTACACAACAAAATGTTCTTTTCTCAAGCATCTCAAGCTTGGTCGATTCAAACCCCCGAGACATTTCTGTTGACGTCTGCAGCCGATTGGCAGCAATTAAAGTTAAAGTCTGAGAACTTTGTTTTCAAACCGGTTTACTCAAGGTTTGCGGCAAAAACGATTATTGGTCCGAGCGAAGACCAGCTTGCGCAAACGCTTGATTGGTCCCAGGGAAGTTGGGTAGCACAACTCAAGAAAAAGGGTCTTGAGGTTTGCATTTATGCCGTTTGTTTTAAGGGAGAGCTCAAGGCTTTCTGTGCGTATCGACCTACTTTTCGAGTCGGCCAAGGAGCCGGAATTTATTTAGAAGCTTTTTATGATGAGCGCCTGTTGAATTTTTGCATCGAGTTCGCGCATAAAAATGAGTTTCACGGTCAGGTTGCTTTTGATTTAATCCTCGATCAGCACGATCAAAACTTTTGGCTGCTCGAATGCAACCCTCGGGCGACAAGTGGGGTGAGTTTTTTTGATAGCCGTTTGACGGATTGTTTTTTCAATTTAAATAAAGGTATTCTTTTTGCCGACCGTAGGCAGCCCCGTATGCTAGCGGCGGCAATGGTAATTTATGCTACACCAATGAGCTTTCTGCCAAGTCGTTGGATACAATTTTATAATGATCTGGTTCGCGGAAAAGATATGACTTGGGATTTTAAAGATCCTTTGCCGATGTTCGGGCAGTATATTTCGTTTGCACAATTTATTTTAATTTCATTGGGTTCAAAAAAATCGGTATTGCAAATCTCATCTGAGGACTTCGAATACAATGGCTGATAAAAATTGGCCGCACTCCGAATTTCGAAGTAAATTTGTCGGCAAGGAAGAAATCCAAAAATTGATTCCAAACGTCATGACTCAATTGAGTTGGAGTCAGAAGAAAGATTTCTGGTCGCCTAGTACGGCCAACTTTGCCGAGTTCAACGCTTCTTATGTGGTATCACCGTACTCGGCGCTCATACTGTATTCACGTCAAGAGCTGAAAAAGCTACCAATGATACTCGGGCTTTTAGGACTCATCTTGTTGCCCCTATCCTATTTGCTGAAAGCTATGCGGCTGAATCAGTCTATAAGCATTAACAATTGGTTACTATCAACTAATCTCTACCCCAAAAACTCCGAAACGGCATTTTCTGAATGGGCAAAAGAAAGTATTCGAAAAGCCGATCAACATTTTATAATTTTCCGCTCGCTGAATTACTTTACGAATGCCGACCTGATCCACGGACTTCGTCGGCTCGGATTTAGCTTGATTCCTTCGCGGCAGGTATACTTTTTCGATTTTCGAATTGGTCAACAGATCAAGTCGAAAAATATGTTTCGCGATCAAAAACTATTAGATCGCAGCAGTTTGCAAATCGTAAACGGCACTGAGTTCTCAGATCAGGATTTTCAGCGCAGTGAAGAGCTATATGCTTTGCTTTATTTAGAAAAATATTCGCAGTATAACCCGGCCTTTTCAGCAAGCTATCTCAAGCTTTGCCAAGAGTCTGGGGTCATGAAGCTCTTTGGCTTGCGAGACGAGAAGGGTGAGCTGCAAGGGGTCGTGGGGTATTTTATTGTGGACGAAGTATTGACTGTGCCAATTGTAGGTTATGATACTCGACGGCCGCAAAAAGAAGGTCTTTACCGGCTCTTGATTGCGCTGGCGCTTCGGTATGCAAAAGAGCGCAAGCTCCTAGTTAATTTGAGCTCTGGAGCCTCTGAATTTAAGCGGCTGCGCGGGGGGCGGCCAGTGATTGAGTACAGCGCCGTTTATATAAAGCATTTGTCATGGCCACGCCGAATTGGCTTTCGAATTCTTCAAGCCTTATTGTTTTCAATTGCGCTTCCGCTTTTGAAAATTTTCAAATTATAACTCAAAAGCAGTTTAAAAATCAGCACATCTCCGATTGAAATTAAAAATATGCTCAACATCAGCAACCAACCTGTGGTTTGAACATTTCCGAAAGGCGACCACAGAAAAGGGACGCACAAGCCCACCAAAAGAAAGGTCAAAAGCATACTTGCAGGCCCAAAAGCGGCGAGTGAGGTCTCCAGGGAGCCTTGCTTTTGATTGAACATGACTTGAATCATGAAGTCGCCAGAAAGACCAACAACCGTTGAAAGCAAAATGCAATTCACTAAGCTAACGGCAGTATGGGTAAAAAAGAAAAACAAAACCATCATGCAGGGGCCCCAAAGAACGGAAGCAAAGATAAAGTGCAGGCGGCTTATATTCAGCTGCCGACAGATTAGAAACAAAACCACTAATATTAAAAACAAACTGAAAATGAAACTCTCGCTTAGTGTTCGAACCAAGGCGCGAGAATATTCGCCAAAGGCAATCAGCTCTCCGGTTATATGACAGCGCTCATTACAAATTTGCTCTAGCTGCTGTTTGGTTTGCGATACGGAGGGCATGTCTGAATTTTGAATATATAAAAATCCGCGGTGGCGGTTTTCCGCGAAATATTTTTTTGCATAGTCTGAGAATTGCAGTTGGCTCAAAGCAAGATCTTTCATTTCTGCAGAGAGCTCATTTGTGAGCGAATCTTCGAGCATCAAATAAGGGTGTTCGATCCAGCTTATATTTGAAATACTTTGCATTTGTAACAATAGGGACTTTTCAGTGTTTACTGGCAAATCATTTGAAAAAACCACTTCTATTGAATTTTCCCAATGGCGACTTTCACTCAATTTCTCTCTTACGTGAAGAACCGGATGATTCGAATTAAATATGTCAAACGGGCTGGCGTTATAATTGAGTTTTGATATCAATATTGGTGCTGCTACGAGGGGCAGCAAAAGAATTTTAATCCAAAAAGAGAGGGCCTTAAATTTAAATATTGGCATCCGAGGAAGCCAAAGTAGTTCAAGCCGTTGCCTTTTAAAATTGTTTAAGAGTTCAGGAACAACAAAGAAGACGACAAACCATTCGGTAAACGCACCGAGACTACTCCATAAAGCAAATTGACGAACCATCGGAATTTCTGAAACACCCAGGCTGCCAAAAGCCACTGCCGTCGTTAGTGAAGTATAAAAGCACGGCAGAAGTAATTCTTCGAGGCTCCTTTCTATCGAAGTATTCTTTTTAGCGCTAAAATAAAAAACCAATAAGACGTCTTCAATGGTGGCAATCAATAAGAGTAAAAACAAATTCGAGGTGAGCAAATCTATAGCCTGTCCGGCGAGCCCGATGAAGCCAAATATCGGCAGAATTCCCAAGAGAACCGAAAGAATAGTGAAAAGACCAGCGGTCCAACTTGAGAAGAGCAAACAGATAAATGCAAAGAGAGCGCAAACGCCAATGAGATTCAACCAAGACATTTTCTTCATAGCATTTTCAGAAAAGAGTTTGAAAATTTGGTCGCCAGTCCACGCCATCGTAAAATTTCCCGGAGCGTCCTTCATTTGTGTGAGTAATTTCAGTTCTGGCGGGCCGGCTTGGCTGTTCAAAGTAAAACTCAAAATGAGACTTTTGCGATCATTTCCCAAGAAGAAAGGAGCCCAGTACGAAGTTGAAAAGCGGTCCCAATCTAGCGTTTGGATTGAGCCCTCAGGATGGAGAATCAGGGGGAAGTTCAATTGCGATTTTTTTGAATCAAAGACGGCGGTTCGTATGGATAAGGGTGAAAGGATATTTTCTACAAATTTGTATTGAGCTTTTGTTTCAGTTATCCAGGTTTTGAGATTTATCAAATCCGCTTCACGCCAAACGCTTTGATCGCGCTTTGACAAAAGAGCAATCAAGCGATTCGCAGGCTGAAAAAGCTTAAGATTTTCTTTGTATTGCGAGACCTCAGGCGAGTTGCCTTCTAGCAAATCCTTTATTTCAGTCTTGAATTTCAATTGCAATGCTGGGAGCGATAAAAAAATCAATAGAAGCGCCGCAAACACAGCCTGAAGTTTTCGCCTAGTAAAGTGAAAGTAAAAACGACGGATTAATGAGTTCAAATTAAATCTCGCGATCGCTTATGGCGCGGTTCCCAAAAAAGTAACCAGCCCGCGCTTGGCATTCTTGCAAAATGAAGTAGAATGTCAACTTGAGAAAATAAAATGGGAATTGCAAGCATGGCGACATATTTAGGTTTTGGCACCACTTCACATGATTCTGCAATTGCAGTTCTGAATGAAGCCGGTCAGTTGCTATTTGCCGAAGCCAATGAGAGAGTTTTAAAAAACAAGCGCGCCTGGAATACTTCTCCGGACCCTGTACTATTTTTAGATGGTATTTTGAAAAAGTATGTCAATGATGGGCCAATAGTTGCCGGACTTTCTTGGTCAGATGACATTCTCAAATGGTCCTGGCTAACAAAAAAAATATTGAATTTGCAAGCGAGCTTTCATGCGCGCTTTTCTCAATTGGGCCAACAAATGGAGACCCACTCCTTTCGCCAAGCTATGTACGGAGCCCCTATCAACAATCGCGATATGCTATTGAATCTAGAATATCGTCTTTTTGAAATGAAGAAGTTGCAAAACTTGAAAAAAATAGGCTGGGAACATCACCTTTGTCATGCAGCAACGGCGTGCTATTCGAGTCCGTTTGATAATGCAATCTGCGTGATAGTTGACGGCGCAGGTGAAGCTACGAGCCAGGCGATTTTTTCATTTGAAAACGCCAAGATCGAAAGAATCAAAACCAAGAGCTTTGCTGATTTTGCAAGTTTGGGTCTTTTTTATGCGGCGGTTTGTTGGGCCTGCGGCTTTGATCCACTTGCCGGCGAAGAGTGGAAGGTGATGGGCCTCGCCCCTTATGGAAAAATGCAAAGTGAATATGAAAATTTATGTCGATCTCTGCTAAAAATTAAAAATCAGAGCATTCAGAAGTCCCCGCGATATGCCGAGCAACTCACGAAACTCCTAAGTCTCCGAGAAAAGTTTCGAAGTCCCCTTGAGGCGGCCAATCTCGCTTTCGCAGGGCAAGCGATTTTTGAAGAATTGATGTGTGAGTTACTTGTGCAGGTTCACAGTAAATGGGGTGGCGCCAATCTCATTTTGGGCGGAGGCTGTGCACTCAACTCATCTTGTAATGGGGTCCTTTTGGAGAGAACGCCATTTAAAAATTTGCATATTTCAATGGCGCCCGGTGACGACGGAAATGCAATCGGTTCGGCTTATTTGAGTTGGATGAAAGATCATCCGAAACAACGACCACTCAATGCACATACCGCATTTTTAGGTTCAGAGATTTCAACAGAAACAATTGAACGCGCCATACGACTCGGAGGCCTAAAGGCTAAATTTTTCAGTGAAAACGAATTGATTGAGGAGGTTTCAAAAGAACTTTCAGAAGGAAAGCTTGTAGGTTGGGTACAAGGTCGGGCGGAGTTTGGTCCGCGGGCACTTGGCAATCGCTCGATTTTGGCTGATCCCCGAAAAGCCAAGACCAAGGATCACATCAATGAACGCATTAAGTTTCGAGAAGAGTTCAGGCCTTTTGCGCCGAGTATTCTAGATGAAAAGGGCCCCGAGCTTTTTCACAACTATCAATACTCTCCTTATATGGAGAGAACATTGAGGTTTAAGAACACCGAAATCGCCCCTGCAGTCGTGCATTGCAACGAAACGGGGCGAGTGCAAAGCGTGAGAAAAGAAGACAATCCAAGATTTTATGCTTTGCTCAATAGCTTTTATAAAAAGACCAAAGTCCCGGTCCTGCTCAATACGAGCTTCAATGTCATGGGCCGTCCGATTATTCACGATGTTGAAGATGCGCTTGCGGTATTTTTCACTTCGGGTCTCGATATGCTGGTGCTGGGCCAGTATGTTTTTAAAAAATAGTTAGCTGGGCCCAACCATCGACCATGTTTGTAAATTAAAATGCATAGAGGATTCTACTAGTGTTAGATTTAAGATATTCTGACTTTTTAAAACCAGGAGAATTGAAATGAAAAAATTGTTTTTGATGCTTTTGTTAGTGCCCGTATTGGCGGCCGCAAAGTCAGAAGATTTGATTTGGCGGGGACTGCAGGCCCCGGGCTATAAAAAGGCACAGGCCAAAGCAGAAGAAGAAAAACGAACGCCGTCTTCTGAGAGCGAATACGAACAATTGGTTAAAAAAGTTTTGGATGCAAAGACCGCAAATGATTTTCAAGCTTTAATAGAATCTGCTAAGGCGAATCGCGCGAAGATTCACGATCCGTCGGCGCAGTTTTTAAATGCACACCTCATCTATTTAGAGGCTGTGCGTGGCTTTTTTTGGCGAGTACGACCCTTTTTCGAAAGAGGCTCTGCGGATAATCACAATATTCAATCGCTCATCGTGTCTTTTATAAAACAAAATGTAGCCGGCATCAGCCTCTTTAGTCCGGCTCAGGCCTCTGGCGCACTCTTAGATTATTTGGCAAGTCCCTTCGAGATTGAGGGCGTCCTTGTTGGCAAAATCGAAAACGAGGCCGCAATTCAGACTTTTATTAATGATACGCTTCGAATGAAAACCAACGATCTCATTTCGGCGCTTAATCAAATTTCGAATGCGCGCGTATTTAAGTGGGATCGTCGTATCTCTGCAGGTGCAGACTCTTTTGCTGATGGCTTGAATCGCGAACTGAGCTTTGGCACTGAGGAATTGCAACTGCTAATTGCTCAATATGATTTAAGCGTAGCAAGTATGGATTTTTTATGTGCTTATAATCAGAATGGTGCTCTAGATTTTGCCAAGCAAGTGGGTGGCCTTTACGGCTTCGATGCTTTTGTTAAGGGTACATTTCTAGCCGTTGACGGGGTGACGGGAGATGAGATTTATAAACTTCTTCAGAAGCCCCAAAACGCCAAACTTTGGAAGCTAAATAAAAAAGAAAATATTGGTCAAAAGTTTATGACAGAGGCGGGTGTCTATATAGGAGAAGCTTTGGATCGCATGACCGATGCCTGGAGTGGTCTCAAAGCCCGTCCTGCCAACGCAGGCTTTTCTTTGCCAAATGCACTGATCAGTCTTGATAAATCAACGGCCGATCTTTATCTTGCTAATCTTGAACGCTTATTTGCGGGCAAAATGGTGCGAAGTTTAGTGACCGGCAAAACCGCGAAAGTATATTTGCCCAAGGTCTTCAACAATGAAGCGCCAGAAGATTTGAAAAAGTTTTTTCCGAATGATTTTGACATGAAATATAAAAACACGGTGAATCTTGAACTTAAAGAGGGAACCAAAGCAGTTGAGTATCGAAATTTTCATCAAGGGAGCGCAAAAGCTTGGAATACCGAAATTTACCAGCAATACTTCGAAACCACCGATTCGGATTCGATCGCACGAAGCTTGCGCGTGCTCAATGATGTCGCCGGAGGATTTGGAGCAAAGTAATCTGTGAGCTGGCATTTTCTGGAGGATTCGAAAAACTTAGTAGAAGGTCGCCCCAATCGCTTGTTTTTTAAAGGACAGGCGATTGTTGTATTCCAAGTAAAGAAAACTTATCGCGCATTTTTAGACTACTGCCCGCATCGCGGCTTTCCGCTGAGTGAGGGCCTGCTTGAAAAAACAGGCGAGGAGTACAACTTAAAATGCTCCTATCATGGCTGGAGCTTTG
The DNA here is from genome assembly GCA_043739185.1 of Bdellovibrionales bacterium. Lineage (GTDB taxonomy): Bacteria > Bdellovibrionota > Bdellovibrionia > Bdellovibrionales > JAMPXM01 > JAYTQQ01. The sequence goes on along the minus strand of JAYUEN010000107.1, from coordinate 37,202 downwards.
ATTCTCTAGGGAATCTCCTGGCGCGGCCTGGCTTTGTCGAAGGTCTGACACCAAAACTTTGTTTGAAGAGTTTTGCGATTCGAAATTTTGGCGAACTGCTTTTTATTTCAGATCATTCGGAAACCGCTTTGCCGACTTGGATGACCAACCTCGAAGAAGCAGAGATGGACGGCTTTCGTCATAGCTGCAGCATTAAGGCGCAGAAAATTCATATTCTAGAAAACTTACTTGATCCACTTCATACCCATTATATTCATGCGCCTTTTTTGAGAGCTTCGAGTGATCGGGTTTCGGTAGACGTAAAGGCACGCTATCAATCAACGGAGCAATGCCTTTCGGTTGAATATTTAAATGAAGCCACCCCGAAGGGTATCATCAGTCAAATATTTGAAGGCCAGCGAAGCAAAACAATTGGCAAGTATTTTCATCCGGATGTGGCCGTACTGGAGTACTGGAGCCCGGCAGGCCTGGATTTAAGAGTTAGTCTTTTTGTAAGCGAAAGAAAGGAAAGGATGAGCGCCGGGTCACTGGTTTTTCAATTTAAAAAAGCCGGGTTTTTTAGATTAGTAAAAAAGCCAATGTTCAAATTCTTTACCGGGATTTTGGTCAGGCAGGATTTTCGTGTTTTAGAGGAGCAGGCGCGTAATCTTGAAGTCTCGCGCCGAGAAGCTTTTTGGATTTCTGATGAGGACATGGTTTTCAAAACGATAAAGCAACTTTATGCGGGCACCCAAATTGCGGATTTTGAAGCTAATTACAAAATGAATTTATAGGCCAGTATCCTTTGATTCCGAGGCTTCGTTTGGCTTCGCGTTAAGCGTGCCCCGAATTGCTTAGCCATGAGGTTTAGATAGATCGCAGGCCAATCTTCATGATATCATAATCACTGAGAAATTTGTCTCTTTTGATTAGAGGATTTTGAGGATTATTATGGTTACCACATTGTTAGCGAAAGTTTTTGGAACTCAACATCAACGTGAAATGAAGCGACTTCAGCCGATTGTTGATAATGTTAATTCTTTTGATGCAAAAATGAAGTCGCTCTCGGACGCTGAGCTCCAACAAAAAACGCCTGAGTTCAAAGCCCGCCTCGCAAAAGGTGAAAGCTTAGATCAAATTTTGCCTGAAGCTTTTGCCGTCTGTCGCGAAGCCTCAACAAGGGTGCTAGGAATGCGCCATTATGATGTGCAGCTCATCGGCGGTATAATTTTACACCGTGGATGTATTGCTGAGATGAAAACCGGGGAAGGCAAAACACTTGTTGCTACCTTAGCAGTTTATTTGAATGCGCTTGAGGGCAAAGGTGTTCACGTCGTGACGGTGAATGACTATCTTGCAAGTCGTGACGCCGAATGGATGGGCAAACTTTATTCTTGGCTGGGACTCAAAACCGGAGTGATCAAGCACGGGCAAAGTGATGAAGAAAAGCAAGAGGCCTATAATGCCGACATCACCTATGCAACTAATAACGAATTAGGTTTCGACTATTTGCGCGACAATATGAAGTTTGACTTGCGCGAATACACGCAGCGCCCGCTCAACTTTGCAATTGTCGATGAGTGTGACTCGATTTTGATTGATGAGGCGCGAACGCCGCTCATTATCTCAGGTGCTGCAGAAGATGCGGTTGATAAATATTATACAATCAATGCGATCATTCCATTTTTGAAAAAAGAAATCGATTTCACTATGGAGGAGAAAACCAAAACAGTTTCTTTGACTGAAGACGGCAACTCTCGCTGCGAAGAACTTCTTAAGATTGGCAATTTGTATGACCCTGAACATATCGCGCTCTTGCATCATATTTATCAGGGGCTAAAAGCGCATCACCTTTACTCAAAAGATGTCGACTATATGGTGAAAGATGATGAAGTCATCATTGTCGATGAATTCACGGGTCGCCTGATGGAGGGGCGCCGCTGGAGTGATGGTCTTCACCAAGCCGTTGAAGCGAAAGAGAATGTTAAAGTAAAAAATGAAAATCAAACGCTTGCAACCATCACGTTTCAAAACTTATTTCGAATGTATAAAAAGCTTGCCGGCATGACGGGAACTGCTGAAACCGAAGCTGTCGAGATGAAAAAGATTTATAATCTCGAGGTTTCGGTAATTCCTACCAATAGGCCGGTACGCAGACTTGATACCGAAGACGTGATTTATAAAAATGCCAACGGCAAATACAACGCCATCATAAAAGATATTATTGAATGTCAAAAAATGGGTCAGCCGGTTCTAGTCGGTACTGTGAGTATTGAGCGTTCCGAACATATTAGTACATATCTCAAACGCGCGGGCATTCCACATAATGTTTTAAATGCGAAAGCTCACGAGCGCGAAGCAGAAATTGTAGCACAAGCGGGTCGCAAAGGATCTGTCACCATTGCCACCAATATGGCCGGCCGAGGCACTGATATTGTGCTTGGCGGAAACCCTGAAGGACTGGCAAAGCACAAAGTAAAAGATCACGAAAGTGAGGAGTTTCACAAGGCGGTCGAAGATTTCAAAAACGTTTGCGAGGCTGAAAAAAAACAAGTGATCGAGGCCGGTGGACTCAAAATTATCGGAACCGAAAGACACGAGTCTCGTCGTATCGACAATCAATTGCGGGGCCGTTCAGGTCGCCAAGGCGATCCGGGCGCATCGCGATTTTATTTGGCGCTTGATGATGATCTCATGAGAAAGTTCAATGGCGAAAGAATTCAAAAGCTCATGAATGCGATGAATATGCCAGAAGACGAGCCGATCACAGCAGGGATGGTTTCTTCTTCGATTGAAGGCGCACAAAGAAAAGTAGAAGGTCACAATTTTGACATTCGAAAGCATTTATTAGAATACGACGACGTCATGAATAAGCAACGCCTCGTAATTTATGGTTTGAGAAAAGAAGTTCTTCAAGGTGGTGATCGCCTTGATCAGATTATCGTAGATATGTTGTCCGATGTGACCGGTACAATATTAGATACTTTTGCAGAAGAGAGATTGAAGCCTGAACAATGGAATTTGCCAGGCCTCAGCACCGCAATTGTTCAACAGTACGGCTTGCAGCTCGCTCTCAGCCCCGGAAATATTCATAGTGCTGCGGAGCTGACCGAAGTTGTAAAAAAAGAAGTGAAGCGCGCCTTCGACGAACAAATCGTGAAGCTCGGTCCGTACTTTAAACAAGTTGAGAAAATGATTTTGTTGCAAACCATTGATCAACGTTGGAAAGATCATTTGCAGGGAATTGATCAGCTTCGCGAATGGATCAATTTGCGTGCTTATGCACAGAAAGATCCTCTCGTCGAATACAAGCAAGAGGCTTTTAAAAAATTCGAAGAAATGAACTTCGCAATTAAAGCCGAAGTAGTAGAGAAGTTCTTAAAAATTCAGTTGGTGCAACAGCAACAAGGTGAGCCGCACCAGCCGCCCAAAGAAATCATGGACCCTGAAAGCGAAGAGTCTGACGAAGACTATGAGGACGATGATAGCGGCAATGCAGACTCTGAAGTTGCGCTACAAGCACTTCAACCCAAACGCAAACAACGCCTCATCTATTCGGGCGGTGGTGAAGGTGGCGGTGGGAGCGGCGCAGGTGGCTCGAATATGTCACGCAAAGATCGCCGAGAACTTGAGCGAAACAAAAAGAAAAAGCGATTTTAGTGAGGGACTAGATGGCAAATTGTCCAAAATGTCAGGCAGAGCTATTACAGGATTCGGGTCTTGTGCTTTGTCCGAGTTGTGGGCACCCATCGGTTCTCGACTTCAACGGCAATATCGTTGAAAGTGTGGCGACCGCTCAGCCAACAGCACCCGCCCCTATTGCGGCCGTGAGTACGCCGACGGCGCCAACCGTCGCGGTGAATGATGGACAAGAGGTTTCTCAGATTGCAGTGCTTGAGCTGACTCAAATGGAAGGCAAAGATCCCAGCTCTGGCTTTTCACTTTTTCAATCCGATGCTCCGCCGCCAGTTGAAATTTCTCAGAATGATCCATTTGCGAATCTTCAACCCGGTACAGAAAGCTTGAACATAAGCGAATACGCGAATTCTGAATTTTCTCAAGGAAAAGATGGAGCATTTGTCTATAACGTCTCAATATCAGACATTGACTCTAAAGAAATTCGTGAATTTTTACGAGAAGCTATTAACGACACTCGCTTCAACTGGGACGCTCAAGCCATTATTGCTCAGATTAAAAAAGGCGAGTTGTTGTTGAAGAATTTGTCGCCCGTCAAGGCTTCCATTTTGATCAATCGGATCAAGCGCTTGCCGGTGAAAATTCGGTGGGACCAATATGCGATTACACAGGCCGAACAGAATAGCTCCGCTCCCTAAACTTCTTTTTATTATTTTATTTTTATTGGCCTGTTGGGCGCGTGCGGGCGAGGCGCCACCCTTACCGGGCGTTGAAGAAGAAGGCGCCGAGAAAACCATTAAAAAGCCGCTAGAAGATGCATTGACCAGAGAGTGGCGCGACGATGAAACGCGAGTGCAAAAGTTGAAGAGTGTTTTAGAAAAATCCAAAGCGGAAATTGAAGAGCTATACGTCAAAAAGGCAGAGACTAAAAAGTCCTATGAAATTGTTGAGCTTTCAAAGTTGATTACACTCAAGAGTGATGAAATGAAGAAAGATTATGCGGATTATAAAAAATTGCTGTTACACATTCGCTTTAAGCATCCTGAAAAAGGAAATTTTTCGGCGCATAAATATCAGCGCGAAGAACCTCTGTCGGCAGACGAGAGCCACTTTGACCTCAGCATTCAAGGTAAGTTAGATAAAACCAAAACCAACTTTGATCTTCACTATTCAGTCGAACATAAAAAGCCAGCGGTCTCGACTGAGGCAGAATTAGAGCGAAAGCCAGCGGCAGTCGTTGATCCGAAGCGCATCGTACTGGCTAAATAAATATTATTGAAATCTAAGGGTTCTAAAGATCTTCTTCGACAGGGTCTTGTGGGTGTAGCGCGCGCTTCTTTTTCTTGCGTTCTTCAATTATGCGATTCTCGGCGGCCTCTTGCTTTTGATTGTATAGCTGATTGTATTTATCTTGTTCCTCTGCGCTGAGAGCAGGTACCGGCGGCGGACCAACATAAACAGCCTTGCCACCAATAAATTGAACTTCAATAGAGTTGATATCAGACCCCTTTACGACTCTGTAGATCCAGCGGTCTCGACCCTGGCTTCGAGCAAAAGTGGTAGGAGAACCTGCGGCTTCTAAAACTTCATCCTTGAGCATACCAACGCGAATCTGTTCAACGCGCTTCTCCTTAGAAGTTACGCACGATGAAACAACAAAGCTTAGAAGAACAATTAAAATGGAGTCTAATATAAATCGCGTGCACATCACTCAATTATACCCTAAGAAATCAAGATTCCCGAGCAAAAAATCAATGAACATTTTATGGTCAAGTGGCTAGTTTCTCGACGGCGAATTGGCTCTATTTTCTTCTCGTTGTTCTGGTTTTAAATCTAGAATTCAAAGCAGTTTAAACGGCAGCAGCAGCTGTAAACCGTATGGCAGTTTCGGAGATCAGCCTGCAGATCGAATGGCCCCCAAAAAAAGAGCGCCTTTAGGGCGCTCTCAATTTCGAAAATGTTTATTTTAGAGTCTGAAAACTAAGCTTTCAACAAACGTCTCTTATCGAGACCGTACTTTTCGACCTTCATAATGAGGCCGGCGCGGCTAATGCCAAGTTCTTTTGCGAGTTTCGATTTGTTCCAGCCAGTTCTGCGCAAGCCATCTTTAATTAAATCTCTCTCAAGGTCTTCAAGTGCATCCTTGAGTTTTCCGTGTACGCGTGCACCTTGAACTTTGCCTTTATCACTTGCTTCAATAATTTTTGGCGAAAGCATATCGGCAGTCAATTTCGTCTCAACACCACTCAACACCACGAGGCGCTCCATCTCATTTTGCAGTTCTCTCACATTTCCTGGAAATGGATAGTCATAGAGCTTTTCAAGGGCTCTCTTAGTCAAAATCTTTTTCGGACCGCCCTTTTCGGCTGATTTCGAAAGAAAGAATTCTGCCAAAACCGGAATATCCTCTTTGCGCTCTCGCAAGGGTGGAACACGAATATTAATAACGTTTAAGCGATAAAATAAGTCTTCTCTAAAGGTTCCAGCTTCAACCATATCTTTGAGGGTACGATTGGTCGCTGCGATAATTCGAACGTCTACCTTGCGGGGCTCGGTTGCTCCAACAGGAGTAAAAGTCCCTTCTTGTAAAACTCGAAGTAGCTTCACTTGCATTTGCGGAGAAGTATCACCAATCTCATCTAAAAAGAAGGTCCCTTTATCTGCGATTTCAAACAAGCCCTTTTTATCTTTGATCGCGCCAGTGAAAGAACCCTTTACGTGTCCAAATAATTCGGACTCAAGTAAATTGTCATTGAAAGCAGAGCAGTTCTGAATAACAAATGACTTCTCTTTGCGAACCGAATTGTAGTGAATAGCTTTGGCGATCAATTCTTTACCAGTACCATTTTCTCCTTGAATGAGAACCGTGCTGTCTGCGGTTTTAACTTTATCAAGAAGAGCATACAACGATTGCATTGGCTTCGATTTACCAATCATATTATCGTATTTATAACGTGAGCCCAATTCTTTGTTGAGTTCTTTGATGCGATTTTCTCTTTGAGTGATCTCAACATGCAGAGTAATTACTTCTTGTGCAACCAGATCTACCAGTTCGCTAAAGTGCTCACGATCCGCATCGTCTAAATATTTAAACTTAGTGAGTGAGGCTTCAATGACATCCGAAGAAGCGCCAAAGGCTGCGAGGCGCTCTCTAATTTCTTCAAGGCGTTGAGGCGTAGATTGATCTTTGAAAAAGCCCATTGCCACAACCGAACCCATAACGTCATTGTCGATCATTATCGGAAATACCGCGACATCAAAGCCCGCCATTTCCCACTTACGAAAACTATATCGATTTTCAGAAAGCCTCATATCGTCGAGAGCTTTGGTTACCAAGCCTGAAAAGTTTTCGGCGCCGGCATCCTTATTTAAATAAGTAGATACCGCGGGATTAAATGTAGCCGTCTTTGATTTGTCAAAGCCTCTTAGATAGCCGCGCTCATCTGTGAATACGACATCAATGCTCCACCAAGCACCTAAGATTTGCTTTAATTTTTTAATCACATGTATATGATCAAATTCATCCCAATTAATCATGACCGACTCCCTCTAAAGTTTATGGAGATACTTTTAAAGTTCTCCAGCATTGCATAACTTCTTATCGTCAATAAAATGGACAACTTTAATTTTCTCGAAAATATCGAATAATGCTTAGACGATCTAGACCAAGGCCTAAGATTTTGAGTTCAAAACGCAATAGAAATGAATGATTTGAGGCGGTCGATTCAATTCGAGACAGTGATTTCAGACTGTAGAAATGCGCGCCACTTGTCGAATAAAAAATTCGACAAGAACAGGATCTGCCCTAGGGAATTCGAATGCTGTATTGTTCTTCAACGGGACTGCCACTTGGCAACAAGAGATAATTATTCTGATCCGGAACAACTTTTAAAAACATTTGATTTGAATTGATACTTCCTAAAATACGGCTTCCACCGTCGACAACAAGCGCTGTATAAAATGGTCCATCTTGAAACTGAAGCAGAGCTCGACTATCACTATTTTCAATGCCAACAACCGGAAAGCTCAGTGAATTATCACCATGGTCGCTGACTTCGACTGTGATGGGATTTGGGTCTAGACTTAGACTAGACTTTAAAACGAAAAACCTGATAGGCATGGCTTTTTAATGTTTGCTGTGGCCGTTGCTTGAGTCGAAGCTGTCTTCAGTTTATCGGTTTCTGTTAACTGAAGTCTGTCTACCAGATTTTGAATTTCTAAATTATTTAAAGTAATCTTCGCAGACGACGGCATATTCTGAATAATAGTTTTTATACATTTCAAAGCCCACAAGCACACTCGCGCGCTGCCTGTGAAAGTCTTCCTTTACGCTTACTTCATCTGGCTTTTCACCCTTTAAAATTGCAGCGATTACCTTTTTCTGAGCGGCATCGGCATCGATTATTTGTTTTCGAAGAATGCTTCTTTGGGCATGAGCTTCGGCATAAACTTTTTTGAAATGTTCAATCCGGTCATCTACAGATTCCGCTAAGTTTGCAGAATTTTTTAAAGTTTTGAAGTCTATGGCGGCCTTTAAAATTTTTATTGCCTTGAGTTCCTGCAGCGTAGCTTCGACTCGAGCGCGATTTAAAAAGGCTTCGGTTTCAGTTACCCACAGGCCCCATGAATCAAAATTAAGAGGTTTCAGGGACTTTACTCTCGCAATTAATCGAGTTTTCAATTCAGGTGTTGATAGGACTTTTTGTATTAGTAGTTCTTCATAAAGGCTTGGCTCGAGACTCAAGTTTCTAGCCTTGTTAAGAAAGTCTGGATTGTCGATCAAATCTTCGAGCTCGTTAACGGCAATAAAATCTGGAGAATACTCGCCAGAAGTGGCTTTGAGCACAGTACGTTTTCCTACGGCGAAAAAATGAGTCATATTTTCGTCGTTTAAAACGTGAAGGCGAATTGATTTAACCGCCTCCTCCGTAACCAACCGCATATGAAGATCGTCAACCTTATCGGGATCAACACCATACTGCTTTTTAAGGTGGCGCTTTTCTATCCACGTCTTGGTAATGAAGTAAGCGCCAGTTGATATAGTTCCGATTGCAGGAAAATGTAGGGCAGCGATCAAACCTGGATGACCAGACACGGCAAGAGGTGCGACAGCAGCCCAAGATGCGATTTCGTAGCCAATGCGAAAATACAAAACATCTGGATGATTTAAAAAGATTTGATTCGATAGCGTCTTAACAAAGGAGCTACTCTGAGCCACTAGGTAAGCAATTTTGCGTGAGCGCCATTCTTCATATTTCAAGTCTGCCATGGGGACCATATTTTCAAGCTGTCTGTTTATTTCAGGAAGATAGAGTTTTGCTAGTTCGGCCAGATATTCTGCATCTATTAATGCATTCTCGGCGGCCCCAGGTGAGTAGCGAGTGGGCTCCTTTGCTTCAGATGCAATTGGCGCATTTGCTAAACCATCAGACGGTGAATCTGCGGCGACACCATTGCCACAAACCAAATTCAAAAGAAAAATACTCAAGGTAAAGCGTGCGAACCAATGTTTAGATTTCGAATAGTAAGAATCTGTTCGCATTCAATGTGCTTTCGTAAGTTTGCATATTGCAAAAATAATTATATGAAATTGCTATGTTATAGAAACAAAGCAAGCGCCAAGCCAAAATAAATACTGGCCCGGGTCAGCCTTGTTAGATTTGGGCTGTCGAAGTTTTAGATGGCGGGCGCCAAAATGTACCTGCTTAGTTTTGGAGGCGCACCGCACAGATAACTCCAAATTTAGGAATCGCTAAGTTGCGGTGCGCCTCCAAAACTAAGCAGGTACATTTTGGCGTCCTTAGGTCTTCTGCAAATTATAAAAATTAGAATATTCGCCGCCTTTTTCAAGCAGGCTGCGATGATCACCGGACTCGACGACCTCACCCTTTTTCATAACGACAATTCGATTCGAATTGAAAACTGTAGACAGTCGATGGGCAATAACAAAGGCGGTACGGCCTTCCATGAGCTTTTGAAGGCCTTTTTGGACTTCCATTTCGCTTACACTATCCAAAGCGCTGGTGGCCTCGTCGAGAATGAGAATTGGAGCATCTTTAAAGATAGCGCGGGCGATACTGATTCGTTGCTTTTCTCCACCGGACAAAAAGCCGCCACGCTCGCCAACTTGATTATTATAGGCTTGAGGAAAATTTGAAATAAAATGGTGAGCGTTGGCAGCACGAGCCGCAGCTTCGACATTTCGATCGATGCGATCTAGATTTCCAGATTGAATATTTTCAGAAATGGTATCGCGAAAGAGAAATACGTCTTGAGTTACCAGCGCTATATTTTTGCGTAAATCTTTTAAATCAAATTCGTTAATGGGAGTATCATCTACAAAAATTTGTCCCGAGGTGGGGTCGAAAAAGCGACCCAATAAATTCACTACGGTTGATTTGCCGCTCCCGCTTTCTCCGACGAGAGCCACGACTTCGCCGCGATTTACAGTCATTGAAAAGTTCTTCAAAACCAATTCTTTTCCGTATGCAAAGCTCACGTTTTGAAAGCGAATGCATTGCCAAGCTCGAGGAAACGGGCGTGGATTTTTAATCTGTGGAACGCGCATATCGCTATCAATAAGTTTAAACAAGCGTTCGCAAACCACATAGCTTTGCTGCATTTTAACCATGGCCGTTTGAAAGTTTTTAATTGGAGGTTGAAGTATACCGGCAGCCATAACAAAGGCCGTAAACTCAGCCGGCGTAGAAGTTCCGCCCAAAATCTGATGAAATGCAAATATTGAGAAGCCCATAAAACCCAAGGCACCCATAAATTCATTAACTGGGCTAATGGCTTCTTCGCGAGTAATAATTTTATTTCGCGTATCGAGATAGTCGTTCTGATTGCCGTCAAAGCGACGCATGATTTTGTCTTCTAGATTAAATGACTGAATGATGCGGACGCCATCAAGGCTTTCTTTGAGCGTGCTGGTGAGGCTATCCATAGCTTCGCGATTGAGATGCCCGTACTTTCTTAAGCTCTTGCGAATTTGTTTCATCATAATTATGAAAACCGGCGCAAGCGTTAGGCTAAAAGCGGTTAGTTGCCAGTTGATCATGATCATCTGAATAAACAATACTATAATCAGAATGGGTTCGCGAAAGATCGCAACTATAAAAAACAAACCTTCAAGTAAAATACCGGTGTCGCTGAGAACGCGATTGATGAGTCCACCAGTTCCGGCCTCGAATGAGTTGTGAAAGCTCAAATTCAAATGAACAAATTGTTCAACGAGGCGTCGTCGTATCCTGGCCAAGATAAGTTCTGCAGTATATTTGGTGACTTTCGTGTGTAAATATCTTGCGCTTCCAAGAAATAAAAACAAAACGGGAAAGGAATAGGGAATCCATTTTGCGGCAGCCGCGTCCTTTTCATCAAAAGCGTGGTAAAGTTTATTAACGAGTTCAATGGCAACCGGTGAAAGCGCTGCCATAAAAGCGCCGGAGAGAAAAACCACAAAAAGCCTTTTCTTGAAGGGCTTCATAAAAGGCCAAAGTTTTTGAAGAGTGCTGAAAAGTTCTTTCATATTGAAAATGACTCTATCATTAGGAGATACTGATGTGTGAGCTTTTTTTGGATGAAGTTTTTGGACTTGGAGTTGCGCCTAAATATTCTTTCAAGTATTGGCCGGTTAAACTATTCTTGTTTGCCATGATTTGCTCAGGACTGCCTTCTGCGGTGATTCTTCCGCCCTTAATACCGGCTTCAGGACCCATGTCTATAATATAGTCTGAAGAGCGAATAACATCTAAATTGTGTTCAATCAGTAAGACACTCCCGCCACCCTCGACAAGTTTATTGAGAACTCGCATGAGCATTTCAATTTCTTTAAAATGCAAACCAGTGGTGGGTTCGTCTAAAATATACAAGCTTGCCTTCTGCTGGGTATTGATAAATTCTCGGGCAATTTTGAGCCGCTGAGACTCTCCACCGCTAAAGGTATTGGCGGCCTGACCGATGCGAATATAATCCAAGCCAACTTCCTTTAAAAATGAAAGTGGCTTGCGAATATTGGGGTAGGAGACAAAGAAATCCATGGCTTCAGCGACAGTTAAATTTAAAATTTGAAAAATATTTCGGTCTTTGTAGGTGATTTCTAAGACCTCGCCGCGAAACTTTTTTCCTTCGCAGGCATCGCAAATGAGCTTAACATCATCCATAAACATCATATCAATGATTTGAAAGCCAAGGCCCTTACAAACAGGGCAGCGGCCACCATCGACATTTAAACTGAAAGTTCCTGGCAAATACCCTCGAGATCTGGCTTCACTTGAGCCGGCCATTATGCTTCGAATGGCATCGAATATTTTTAAATAAGTTACCGGACTACTTCTTGCGGTTTTGCCAATAGGGCTCTGATCAATGAAAAGAACACTTTTGATATGCTCATAGCCGGTCATCGCTTTAAAAGGCTGAGCCTTTTCATATTCAAGACCGAGTTTGTGAGCCAGTGCCGGAAATAAAGTCTGAGAAACCAAAGTTGACTTTCCCGAGCCAGAAACGCCGGTCACAGTTACCAGACGATTGAGGGGAATGCGGGCGTGGACATTCTTCAAATTATTTCCTGAGCAACCTGAAATTTCAAAAACATATTTATAGGATTCAATTTCGACAGGTCGTGGAGTACGCACTGGTGCCCAAATGCGATTGCGTCGCAAAAAGCCAGCGGTATTGGAGTTTGGAGCGGAATAAAAGTCTTCGGTCTTGCCGGCAAAAATAATTTCACCACCCAAATGTCCTGAGCCTGGCCCCAATTCAATTATATGCGTAGAGTTGGCAATAACATCGTGATCGTGTTCAACCACGACCAAGGTATTCCCGATTTGATTGAGCTTTTTTAAGACACTGATAAGACGGTCATTGTCCCGTGGGTGCAAACCAACGGTAGGTTCATCCAGAACATAAAGCGTTTGTGAAAGCCCCATGCCGAGCTGTTTTGCGAGCGACAAGCGCTGAAATTCTCCTCCACTCAGGGTTCGAGTCGGACGATCGATAGTCAAATAATCACAGCCCACTTCATTTAAAAAACCGAGACGTGCGACGAGTTGAGAAAGAATATCTCCCGCCATATCTTTTTGCATGGGGCTCAGCTCAAGTTTTTGCAGAAATAAGTAGAGATCACCGATTGTCATCGCGGACAATTCAGAAATGGATTTTCCGACCACCTTAATAAATTCGCTCTCAGTGCGCAGCCGAGTTCCCTTGCATTTTGAACATGAAAAGGGACTCTTATAACGGGAAATGAAAACGCGAACGTGCATTTTATATTTCTTTGTCTCGAGATATTCAAAAAGTCCGAGCACGCCGAAGAATAAATCATCGCCTTTCCAGATGCGCTCCCGCTGAGCTTTTGGCAAATCACGCCAAGGAGTATGAATATCAATCTCAGCCTTCTTACAAAAGGAGTTAAGTGCTTTGCGATCTCGAGCAGCAGAAGGCATGGTGAAGGGATGAAGCGCGCCTTCAGCAATGGTGAGATTATCATTTGGAATGACCTTGTGTTCATCAAGACTCAAGATATTCCCAAAACCATTGCACGTCTGGCAGGCGCCAACTGGATTATTAAAACTAAACAAGCTTGAAGTGATCGCCGGAAAGTTAAATCCGCAGACAGCACAAGAATTCTCCTCTGAAAAGTTGGCCTGCTTTCCGTCAAGTGTCACCACGCTGGCGCGCCCACTTATTAGTTGAGGATTGAATTTTAGCGCGCTTCGATAGGCAACGCCAAGTGAGTCGGCGAGGCGGCCTTCTTCGTCTGCAGTAAACTGCATACGATCAATGACGATACAATAATCTTCGTTCGGAAGTTCTTTGGCTGACTTTGGCGTGATCTCTAAAATTCTTCCGATTTCATGAATCTCCTCGGGGTTTTGACAAAGCGGAGTCGAAGAAATTCCTGGTAACGGTGTGGTTTTCGCTTTTGAGAATTTGGCCTTTTTCGAAGTTACTTTTTTCTGCTCGCTGACCGAAGGAGGTATTGGTGCTATCGGAATATATATGCGCGTAAAACCCTCTTGCAAAAGCATCTTATGAATTTGCTGTCCTGACAGCACTCGGCCCGCGGCAAGAACTGGGGTCAAAATATATCCTCGTTGGCCCGAGAATTTTTCTAAGCTGAGTTTGGTTGCAGCGGTAACAGAAGTCTTTTCAATTGCAAAACCATATGTTGGACAATACGCACGGCCGATTTTTTCATAGAGAAGACGTAAGTAATCAATCACCTCAGTTGTTGTACCCACACTTGAGCGGGATGTTTTAACCGAATTTTTCTGCTCAATTGCGATGGCCGGAGGAATATTATTTATGCCTTCAATATCAGGCTTGGGCGCCTTGCCGAGAAATTGCCTTGCGTAGTTATTGAGGGACTCAATATATCTTCGCTGACCTTCCGCATAGAGAGTTTCAAAGGCAAGTGAGCTTTTGCCAGAGCCGCTCGGTCCGCAGATGACGGTAAATGAGCCAAGCTGAATTTGAACTTCAATACTTTTAAGATTATTTTGTTTGATTCCCCAAATATGAATTGATTTGCGCGCTTGCGCTGGCTGCTTGTCTTTTGCCGCTGGCGCACTTTGTGGGTTTACTTGATTGTGGTCAGAAGGAGTGCTCAATCAGAAAGGTCCTCTTTAATCAAATCGGCGTCGGATTTTGAATTTGAAGAATCATTTAAAGTCTTTGGTTCTGTCCCGCGCAGAAAAGCTTGATGAACAATTTTGGTAGAAGTTGAAGAAGCAAGTTTACCTGTTAAATTGTCGATATTGGCAAATACTATATTATCTGGTTTGGGAAAATCCAAAACCGGCAAATTTTTATGGGCAAACTTCATATACTCTAGCCAAATCGGCAATGCCGTTTTCGCACCGGCCTCACCTACGCCGAGAGTTCTTTCTTGATCAAAGCCAACCCAAACCCCGGTTGCAATTTGTGGAGTGAAGCCAATAAACCAAGTATCAAAAAAGCCATTGGTCGTACCCGTTTTACCGGCGGCGGGCCGATTGAGTGCGCGGGCGCGAGCCGCAGTTCCACCCTCATCGTAAATGACGCCTCTTAAAATGCTGGTTATGAGATACGCGGTTTCTGGCGATATGAGTTGTTCAGGATCTTCAAAAAATAGATGTGGAGTTTTAAACTTTGCAACCGGGAGATCGTTATTTTTCTCTTGGTGATCCGCGCTGGCGGCCGAAGTAGGAGATGCCAGCGGCGCAGGAGCCTCATCGGCCCTCGAAGCAAGATACTCTTTTCGTTTGTCTTCGAATTGCTTATCAATGGGGTCGAGGTCCTTTTCAAATTTTTTATCAAGGGAAAGCTTTTCAAGAATTACTTTTCCGGAGTGGTCGACAACTTTTTGAATCAATAAGGGGCGTATGCGCTTGCCGAGTCTGCCCATTTGAGAAAAAGCTTTGGTCATTTCAAAAAGCGTAATTCCGCTCGAGCCAAGACCCATGGTGATATCATTTGCAAGAGGAGAAAAAATTCCGAGGCGACGTGCATATTGGGTGGCCCAATCAATGCCAACATCGGTTAAAATTTTTACGGTTGGAATATTCAGTGAACGAATCAAGGCATTTCTAAAAAGCATTTCGCCCATAAATTTATTTTCATAATTGTGAGGTTTGTACTTTTTGATATCGTCTTGCCCCTCTTCGGCAGCGGCATCTTTTTCTTCAAAAACAACGGGCGTATCTGCGACGGGGCTTGCCGGCGTCCAGCCTTTATCAAGTGCCGAAGTATAAACCAAGGCTTTAAAAGAAGAGCCGGTTTGTCTTTTTGCTTGCAGAGCTCGATTGTATTTTGTGATTTTAAAATCACTGCCACCGACCATTGCGGTCACCTCTTGAGTGGTCTGATCAAAAGACAAAAGTGAAGCCTCTACTTGGGGTTCTTGCTCGAGACTTGCTTGTGCGTATTCCCAGGTGCTGTGAACTAGCTTCAAATTTTCAGGTGTCATCTTAGATTTTCCGGGCGTCAAATCTTTCACCATGCGCGGAGAAGAAAAGCGCTCGCCGCTTACTTTAATTTGAATGACATCGCCTTCTTTGAATATTTGTGAGGGCTTGGTAACTTTGGGAGCTGCTTCACTTGTGATGGTCGTATCGGGCTTTCTCGCCCAAGCAATATCAGAAGCATCAATCAAGGCTTGGCCGTCGCCAAATCTTACTTCGGTTAGCCCGAGCTTATCGTCAATTCGACTCACAACGGCCTCAAGAATTTGTCCCTTTGCCACATATGGAGGGATATTACTTAAAGTATTTCCCGCGGCGTCCTTCTTATGAAAAATTGTAATTGGCAATTCTTTAGGGGCATTTCCGCTAGCTTCAATCATGCGAACCGGCGCAAATTCGCGAACCAGGTTCTTGCGGCTGGCCAGTAAAAACTCAGTCATTTCTTCGTTTGAATTTATGTGCTTTAAGACACCTCGATAGCCTTGTCGCTTATCAAGGTTTCTTAAGCCGTCGTGCACTTGTATGTTCGCCTCTTGTTGGAGTGAATAATCCAGACTGGTGTAAATTTTAACGCCTTCATTGAGCAAGCGATCCTCGCCAATTTCTGGAACCAACATCTGGCGAAGTGTTTCAACATAAAATGGCGCGACACTTTTATATTCTTTGCCTAAATAAACTTGAATGGGTTCGTTGAGAGCTTTTTCTTCTTGCTCTTTATTGATAAAACCAACAATTTGCATACGATTCAAAACATAGCGCTGACGATCTTTTGCTTGTTGCGGGTGTTTTGACGGAGCATAGCGCTCAGGGGATTGTGGTAGGCCGGCCAACATCGCCATTTCGGCAATGCTAAGGTCCTCGATGTTTTTTCTGAAGTAGGTTTGCGCTGCCGCCGCCACACCGTAGGCCCCTTCGCCAAAATAAATTTGATTGAGATATAGGTAGAGAATATTTTGTTTAGAAAGATTCTCTTCCATTTTATAGGAGAGCAAAGCCTCTTTGATTTTACGAGAAAGAGTGCGCTCTGGAGTGAGAAGCAAAGATTTTGCAACCTGTTGCGTAATCGTTGAGGCCCCCTGTTTGGTACGGCCCGCACGCAAATTCGCAAGTGTCGCGCGCAAAATCGCCAAATAGTTAAGACCACCATGTTCATAAAAAGTATCGTCTTCAGCAGCAATGAATGAATTGATCAGCAACTTTGGGATTTTATCAAAAGGCACTAAAATGCGATTTTCTCTTGAGAACTCGCCGATTTTTTCTCCACCCCGAGCAAAAACATCGGATACCAAAAGAGGTTTGTAATCTTCGACCTTCATAATTTGGGGAAGATTGGCAGAAGCTGAAAAAAATAGGAGTGCGCCGCCACCGATTGCTAGGAAGCCTAAAGAAAAAACGACTATAAGAATGTATTTTAATTTCACTGCTAAAAACTCGCTCTGTTGTTTTCGTGCTGGTTGGCTACTAGATGCCTATTGGGTCCCAGGTGTTGAATGTTTTCACTTATAATTGAAACAAATAATGATACTTTGAATAGTTCAGATATTCAAGCGGCGAGCAAATTTCAGCCCCCAAATGAGTGGGGGCCGCGTCGAAAGCTGTATTGAAGTTTTACTTAGAAGTACCTGAGCCTTTGGTCTTTTTCGTCTTATCAATGACGGAGCCATTGGCCTCCATTTTTGAGGCAATGGCATCTTCGCACGAAGGTGTGTCAACATCAAATGGAGCCGCAGCAGTTAAAATTTTCGCCCTATCGACGCCGGTGAACAACGGAAAGTCAGTATTGAATTTTGTAATACTTGTTGATTTTAGCGTGGCATCGTCTAGTTGAGCAGAATTGCAGGATTTCGCGGCCGTTCGGCACTCCTTAATGATATTGTCGACGTCGCTTATCGACATTTCAAGATCCGGAACATCTTTCGAACTTCCGTTTGGAATTCCGGGAACTGATGCGCACGAACGCATGGTCTGAATACATTGGCGTTTCTTTGAGGAGGCGGTAACCTTTGCCTCAATTTTTGCGAGCTCTTGAGGCAACTCAATAGCCTTTTTCTGAAGTTTTTGGCGCTCAGTTATCATGCCCGTGTATTCATCTTTTTGTTGAGCTGCCAATTGATTCACCTTGTCGGCCTGATCTGTTAGTGCTTTGTAGCCGGCATCGCCTTTTTTACTTGCGACTTGTTGAAGCGCAATGCTGAGTTGATTTTGATCTTGTAAGAGTTGAGATTGCGCATCGGCCTGCGCCTTTTCAGCGTTTAACAAAGCCAATCTAGAATTAGCATAATTGCCATTGTCGCAAACGCTAACGTCGTCTCCATAATACATTTGATCTAGTTGTTTTTGATAGTAGTCTGCCCAGCGGGATTTGCTAGTAATGAGTGCGTTTTGACCGCCATAATTTACTCCTCCAGAGGGATATTCCTTATCGGCCATTGCCTTCGCCTTTGCTTTGCATGCGCCCACAAATTTATTTTTGGCATCAAAGCTAGCGGCGTCTGCCATAGTAACCGCAGAAGCTGCGATGCGAATGGCGTTTTGATCGCTCGCAATCGCTTTATAGTAATTTTCAAGGCTCGCATCTAACTTCAGATTATTGGCGGCCACAAAGGCTTCGTATTGCTTTTGCAGATCTTTAGTTTGTTGCGTGAACTTTGCAGGCAGGGCCTGAAGTTTCTTGTCCGCTTCAATCAATTTGTCTTGGTTTTCTTGGATTTCTTGTTTCTTTGCGACGATGTCTTTTTGCAGATCGCTCAGTTCAGAAGTTAAATCTTTATCAAGATCTCGAGCCGTGGTTTTCAAATCGGTTTTATTCATGGCTCCACAAGAGGCGGGATAATTATCTTGGCAAAAGCTCTTTAATTTTTCATCACTGACGCCGGTCTTGCTTAGTTCTTCAAGGGACTGCTCAGTGCACTTGTCGGCAGAATCATTATCGCCAAAAGTTGATTTCTTGCAGCTGGTTGCGTTTTGCAGACATCGCCCCCATTTTGATTTCGCGGCGGTTGCGGGATCGGCCGTATTGATGACGTCGGTATCATCTGAAAGTTTGTCGGTATCGACGCGTGGATTGCTTTTACAGTCCTTATCCAGAGCTTCGACATCTTTTGTAATTGCATCGCGAGCGCGTTCGCACTTGGCATCCTCACCACTGGTATTGCTGGTAACGCTGTCGCCATTCAAACAATTTGTAAACTTCTGATAGGCTTTTGGATTGTTCTTTTGAGCAGTCTTAAAAACATCGAGAGAATAATCGGTGGCAGTACCATTTTGTGGAATCTTTAATTGTGTTGAGGCGCTGAGTGCGGCGGCACACTTATTGGCGGCGGCATCTGCTTGCGCCTTGGAGTCGACAATAGTATCTCCTCCAAAACTTTGCCCGGTGTAAAACAGCAAACTCGCAAGCGTCAAAAACTTAAACGTTGTAAATGCCTTCATTTGGATCTGCCCTCCGCTACTGTCTAAATGTGCAACACAGGTGCCACAAAACAGCCCTAATGATTATTCAAATTGTAATGTGTTTCATATTGAGAAAGTTTCAAACATAGTTTCTCAAATAATCCTGGGTGAAGGAATCAGATCTCATGATTGAGGAGAGGATCTGGGCAAAGGGCTTGGGTGCGGATGTCGGTTTGCCGGCAGCGGTCAGCAGTTGGCGGTCTGCTGTTTCGGTTTCGGTGAACAGTTTCGGTTTTGCTGTAGGCAGTTTATGGGTTCGCTGATTTTGTTTTAAAAAAAATAGGGACCTGTGGCGCAAACAGAAATGAGAAACCCGTATTTGTTAAGGTGGGTGACCATGATAGAAACTTTAGGCTTCTCTGGTCCCGAAGGCAGAGCTTGCACACCATTTCCAGGGACGGTCCCCTATCTCTATACTTGTAGGGTTTCTTTACTTCTGTGCATAATGCCACAGATACCTTACCCAAATCATAACAAGCTCTTTTGTTCAGGTCAAATTTCGCAAGCAAAAGCACTGGCCCTGTATTGAATCCTACAAAATAAACTTGCGTCGAGATGAGATTTTAGTCTTGAAAAAATAAAAATTGCGTTTTTACAGGTCTTCAAATCTGTCTCTTGGTCCGTATTGAGGGAACACTTAAAGTTCCGAGAAGAGATTATGGAATATTCAAATGGCTTTATTCAAAAACTCGACCACATATTTCCGCTTATTGTTTTCATTTACGGAGCAGCCCTGATTCTCGTATTGAACTTAAAAATCACGCAAAAATTAGGGGCGAAATTCGTACCAAACGACGCCTGGAATCGCCTCAAGTCTCATAGCTCGCTTGCCTGGGTTAGCTTTTTTGTAGGCGGACTTTGGGTACTTGAAAACCTCTGGTTTTCTTGATTCTAACTTGACTGGCAGGCCCTCGAAAACGTAATTTGCTTGAGCGCGAGGGCAATCGAGTGGCAAAAGAACAAGAGCAATTTAATTTTTCAGAACTCAACTGGGCGCCCCTAGAATTTGCGCAGGCGCCAAAGACGATTGCACACCCAAACACGTCGACCTTGCCCCAAGAAGGTATCAATGAAAAAGCCGCAGATGAGGCCGGCAAAAGTGAAGCTAAGTCGGCAGGTAAAACAGCTCCGCAAGTGCTTTCAATATATGAGCTTAACAAATGGATCAAAAATATTTTAGAAGGTGAATTTCCCCTGGTTTGGATCAAGGGCGAAATATCTAACTTTAAAGCCCATACATCAGGGCATTATTATTTTTCATTGAAAGACTCTAAGGCTCAAATTTCGGCAGTTATGTTTCGCGGCTTCAATCAGCAGCTAAAATTTAAACCGCATGACGGCATGGAAGTTTTGGTGCGCGGAAAAGTAACGGTTTACGAACCGCGCGGAAATTATCAAATTTTTGCAGAACTTATGGAACCTGTGGGCGCAGGAGCTTTGCAAAAAGCCTTCGAACAGCTCAAAGAGAAACTTCAAGCCGAAGGCTTGTTTGCTCCAGAGCGAAAAAGAAGTTTGCCTGCGCTGCCACACCATATAGCAATAGTCACCTCTCCAACAGGCGCCGCAATTCGCGATATGCTCAATGTTTTGGGTAGGCGATATCGAGGTGCGCGCATCACCTTGATCCCGGCCAAAGTTCAGGGAGATCAGGCGCCGTCGGAAGTTGTCGCAGGCATTGAGTCCGCAAATCGCATGCGAGATGTTGATGTTTTAATTGTTGGTCGCGGCGGCGGTTCAATCGAAGATCTCTGGGCATTTAATGACGAGCGTGTGGCGCGAGCAATTGCGGCCTCTCGAGTTCCGACTATATCAGCGGTGGGACACGAAATTGATTTTACCATCGCAGATTTTGTTGCTGACTTGAGGGCGCCGACACCTTCAGCTGCGGCCGAGCTAGTTGTGCAAAACGCCGAGGATTTGCAAAATAAAATTAGAAATGGTGAGCGCAGTCTTCAGGCCAGTTTCAATCGCCAAATTCAAATGTTGAAACAAAAGATTAATTTGTTAGCCAGAGCTTTGATCGATCCCGCGAGGATGCTGCAAGATATGTCCCAGCGAAATGATGATTTGATGATTCGCCTCGAGCTATCCGTCAATCGTTATTTGAGTGAACATATAATGGGCCTTGAAATTTTGACCCATCGTCTCGGAACACCTGAGGCCTTGTTGGGTCGGTCGCGAGTTCGTATCGAAACTCTGCAGGCAAGAATACAAACTCAAATGCAAAATCTTTTGCAGCGAAGAACCCAAAGCCTGAAAGCTTACTTTTCTTTGCTCGATTCTTTGAGCCCGCTACGGGTGGTAGAGCGTGGCTATTCGATTGTTAAAGCAGAGGGACAAATTATTAAAGATTCAAAGAGTTTGAAACTAGGACAAGAAATTCAAGTGCGCTTTGCAAAGGGCGAGGCTCTTGCAAAAATTACACAGTTATTAGCAAAAAAGGAATAGGAGCGAAGCTTATGGATTTTGAAAAAAAGCTGACTCGACTTGAAACTATAGTCGAAAAAATGGAGGCCGGAGAACTGGCCCTTGAAGAATCGCTTAAGCTGTTTGAAGAAGGCGTGAAGCTTTCTCGAGAATGCAATACGCAGCTTAACGATGCCGAGCAAAAGGTGAAGATTTTGATGGGTTTTGATCAAGCCGGGGCGCCGTTGACTCAAGACTTTTCGACAAGTGATAAATAAAATGAGTGAAACCAAAAACCCACTCGAGGCAAAAAATAAATTGTATGCTCAGCTAGTTGAAGATTTCTTGAGTCAGCACTTTAAAAAAACTCCTGAAATTCACAGCTTAATTTTAGATGCTGTTCGCTATTCACTCTTACAAAAGGCGGCGAAGCGTTTTCGCGCAGGTCTCGCGTGCCTTACCGCTGAAGCGCTGGGCGGCCAGACCCAAAAAGTCATAGCCTTTGCTGCGGCACTTGAATGTGTGCATACCTACTCGCTCATCCATGATGATCTTCCTTGTGTAGACGATGATGATTTTCGTAGAGGGGAAGCTTCGAACCACAAAGTATTCGGAGAGGCGACAGCGCTTTTAGCTGGCGATGCACTTTTGACCGAGGCCTTTTCAATTATTGCTGAGAAATATTCTTCTAAACCGGAATTGGGACTTAAGCTCGTCAGCACCCTGTCTCGGGCCGCAGGTATGCACGGAATGATATCAGGCCAAATTAGAGATCTTGAAAGCCACGAGAAAAAGCTTTCAGAATTTGATGAATTGAGATTGTTGAACCAACAGAAAACCGGAGCGCTGATTATGGCCTCAATTGAGGGTGCTGGTTTAGCCTGTGGAGCAAGCGTACAGCAAGCTTCCGATCTCTTACAGTTCGGCTTGAGTCTCGGCTTGGCCTTTCAAGTAAAAGATGATCTTTTGGATCACCCAGAAGATAAGGGTACAAGTTACACTAGCTTTATGGGTGAAAAAGAAGCACAACTTTATTTGAATCAGTTGACCGAAAAGTGTTTGGAGCATTTGTCTGGATGGGATCAGAAGGCTGAAAGTTTGCGTGAAATGGTTCGATTCAACTTAGCTAGAAAAAACTAACTCGCGGCCATTGGGAGATACCGAGCAAATGCAAAAGCTGTTTTATATTTTAGGTTTGTGGAGCCTATTCTTGGTGGTAGGTTGCAACGCGCTTTCTACGCGTCATGATGCCAACCCTACTTCGGTTGTGAGTGTGCGCGACCAAGAAGCAAAAAAGGGTGGCCATAAAACATCGACCCCAGAGACAGCACCGACGCCTGCACCAAATGTTGTTGTGAGTACGCCCAATCAAAATATTTCAGGAGCACCAGTTGCGCCGGTTGAAATTCCTCTTCCAAAAGAGAGTCCACGGGTGGGGATAATTTTGGGACCAGGTGGCATGAGAAGCTTCGCACATATAGGTGTATTGAAAGAATTCTCGCGAGCGCGAATTCCAATTAACTATGTTATTGGACTTGAATGGGGAGCGCTTATGGGCGGCTTGTATTCCATGCAAGGCCAGGTCAATGAGCTTGAATTCAAAGCCATGCGAATGCGAGAAAGTGATGTTCCGGGCAAGGGCTTTTTAGGCTCACGAATCAAGCCTGAACAAGTTTCAATATTTGCAGACTATTTAAATCAAGTTTTTGGCGGCAATTTATTTGAAAAGACAAAAATTGAATTTGCCTGCCCAACCTATAATCTTAGCCAAGATCGCTTGGTTTTTTTAGGTAAGGGCTCACTTCGTGATGGCTTGAGCAAATGCTTGCCTTATCCGCCTTATTTTGCAGACAATCGCTCTTTTGTAGCGGCGCCCTTTGAGGTTGAAGAGGCCGCCAATTTTTTGCGAGCCAGAAATATTAACTTGGTCATTTTTGTGAATGTCATGTCTGGCGGGGACGTTTTTCCTAAGTCCATTCGCGGAGAATATCCGGTAGAGCAAGTATTGATGAGTCAACTCCAACACGAACTCAACCGCTCAAAAATCAATGGCGTGAATCAAATCATTCAGGTCAATACGTCAAATGTTTCAATAATTGATTTTGAACTGAGAAGAAATTTAATTGAACAGGGTGCTAATTCTGCTAAAGACGTAGTCAGTAAACTTGTAAACCAATATGGATTTTAAGGGGTCATAATGAGAAAATCTTCGCATAATATTCAAAATTTTAAAGAGCGACGGGCGCAGTTAAAAACTAAAATTTCAGGAAGTGCGCTCATCCTACATTCTCATCCAGAATATATTCGTAACAATGATGTTTCTCATCCCTATCGCCAAGACAGCAATTTGTTTTATTTGACTGGGTTTGAAGAGCCTGAAAGTATTTTTATTTTTAGACCTGGTATGAGTCCCGAAACAATTTTGTTTGTCAGGCCAAAGGATCAGGAGCGTGAAACTTGGGATGGTTTTCGTTACGGGCCATCGGGTGCGGCGTCCGAATTTCATATTGATCAGTGTTACCTTATTTCTGAATTTGCCGAAAAGGCCACAGAACTCTTAAAACCTGTTGATAAAATTTATCATCAATGGGGAATTCATTCTGAATTCGATCATGAGATCTTGAAGCTGGTGCAAAGTGTGCGGGCCAGCCATGGCCGTAGCGGCAGAGGCGTTTTGCCGATATACGATGCGCGGGAACTTTTGGGAGAATTACGTCTAAAAAAATCGAACGAAGAACTGGTGAGTATTCGAAAAGCCTGTGAAATCTCTGCAGAGGCTCACTGCGAAGTCATGCGATTTACTAAGCCTGGTGTTACTGAAAATCAGCTTCAAGGTGTGTTTTTGGGAACCAGTATGCTCTTGGGTGCAAAGCGCGAGGGCTACGGAACTATTGTAGCAACCGGAGCCAATGCAACGACATTGCACTATGTATTCAACGATCAGGTGTGCAAAGATGGCGAACTTTTATTGATCGATGCGGGTGCTGAATTTAATTATTATACCGGTGATATCACCCGAGATTATCCTATCAACGGAAAATTTAGCCCCGCCCAAAAAACAGTTTATAATGGCGTTTTGCAAGTTCAAAAGAAAATCATTGATATGGTTAAACCGGGGCTTGCATTTCAAAAACTGCAAGAAACAACGATTGAAATGTTAACGGACTTGATGATCGAATTAAAATTGCTGCACGGAAATCGCGCCGAACTCATTCAGAATCTTGATTTTAAAAAATATTATATGCATGGCGTGAGTCATTATTTGGGTATGGATGTTCATGATGCCGGGCTCTACTTAGTTGGTGGTGAGCCGCGCAGAATTGAGTCGGGGTTTTTATTTACCGTCGAACCAGGGCTCTATATTCCTGCAAATGACGAAAGTGCGCCAAAAGAGCTTCGCGGAATTGGCGTGCGAATTGAAGACAATATCTTGGTTACCGATACTGGCTATGACAATTTAACATTGAAATGCCCAAAAGAGATTTCAGATGTCGAAACTATGATGAATGAGACGCCAAAGTTCTTTCGTGCGTAGATGAGCTCAAAATTAGTGGGAGCTTCGTTGCCTTCGTCGTCAGCTTGTGCCGGCCTACGGGAAGTAGGCCTCCTTATGGTCGAAAGGCGTGAGTGAACCAGTGCTTTTCTTGCGCCTCTTTTTGCAGGATAAGCTCTTCCTCTAGTAAAGGGCTATGAGTATCTAGGGTGCTTTGCGTACGCACTGCGAGTCTAACTGCCGAAGCGCAATTGAGCATGGCGGTATCACCGAAGGTATTACCCGCACAAAAGATTGGAGCGACGCCGCCACTCGCCTTCAAAACTGCATCCGCTTTACCTTGGCGATATGTCGGTGGTGCTATGGGGCGTTCGGTTACAATTCCGTCGTCAACCTCAGTATGAAAACCTAAGACATTCTCAGGAGGAATTCCAAGTCGTGCGGCAGCGGGTTCAACCGCCCATTTCACCGAAGCAGTTACCACAAAAACATCGACGCCCGTCTTTTTAAGAAATTGAATAAGGCGCAAATTTGACTTCAGAATCGGAAGTGGCCCGTGGCTATTTTCAAAATCTAGTAGAGCTGATTTTGCCCAAGCGTGCACTTGCGACAGCTTTTGCCCGGCGCTAATTTGCGCCAACCAATAATAGGCTTTGACTCGATCTTGAGATTTTAAATTCATATAGTGCTGCCACGGGTCGGCTGGCATATTGGGTAAATTGCAGTTTTTGATTTGATATAAAAAGAAAATATCACCGACGTCAGTATCCCAAAGAGTGCCGTCTGCATCAAATGCAGCAAAGGACTTTGTATTGGGCTTTTTGGCCTTTAAGATCTGAGTCTCTAACTCACGGGTCAAAGTATCAGAAAATTCAGTAATGGGAGTGGCAGAAGTTGATTGCATAAAGTATTATCACTGCTGAATTAAGACTCGTCCAGAAATAAATTCTACAATTTATTTCTGGACGAGTCTTATAAGAAACCTCAAAAATAAAACGTGGATTCATTATGCCCAATCAATTTTTTGTTGCTTCAGCTATTGATCAAGATCGTATTTATAGTTTTGCAAATGAGTTTTTGTCTAAGAGGTCAGAGGACGCTACCGCTTTTATGTTTGATTCGTGGACGGCAGCTTGGCGAAAAGAATCACTCGAGCATTATTTAAAATGTGGTTGGAGCTTCGTCGCCACCTCGCCATCAGATCAGGTTGTTGGATTCTTTCTTGCGCAACCACTCTTATTTTTAAATCGCCAAACCCAAAGTCTGTGGGTTGAAATGATTCTGGGAGTTGACCAAGAAATCACGGAGTATTTGATCGAGATCGCCATCAAAACCGCCCGCGAAAAACATCTGCAGCGAGTTTTGTTTGCAGACTTTAGTAAAAACAAGTCATACTTAGAAAAGTTTCAGGTCCGACAACAAATAAACGATATCGGCGAATGGAATTATCTAAAATGAAACAATTTTCTTTCAACGAGCGAGCTTCAGGAATTCAACGATTGGCAGAGGAAGAGTTTGATCTTCTTATTATTGGTGGCGGCATCACAGGCGCCGGGGCCGCCAGAGACGCAGCTTCACGGGGTATGAAAGTTGCTCTTGTTGAAGCGCAAGATTTTGCTCAAGGCACCAGTTCGCGTTCAAGTAAATTGATCCACGGGGGAATTCGCTATCTAGAGAATCTTGAATTCGGACTCGTATTTGAAGCACTCTCTGAGCGCAGATTGCTGTTCGAAATTGCGCCTCACCTCGTTCATCCTTTGCGTTTTGTTTTGCCACTTTACCAGAGCTCTCGGGTGGGAATGTTAAAAATGGGCCTCGGAATGTGGCTTTATGATGCGCTTTCAATGTTTGAAGCACCTGAAATGCATGAGCGCTTGGATTCTGAAGCCACCCTCAATCGCATACCACTATTGCAGGGCCGAGATCTCGTCGGATCATTTGTCTATTCTGATGCTTATATGGACGATGATCGATTGGTCATCGAAACCTTGAGGTCGGCGCATAAATTGGGCGCGATTCCAATTAGTTATGCCAAAGTCATCGGATCAAAATTCGAGCATGGTAAAGTAAAGGCATTAGAAGTAGAAGATCAACTTTCAAAGAAAAAGTTTCTGGTGCGAGCCAAACATATTATTAGCACAACCGGCCCGTGGACCGATTTGGTCGCGCCACAAATTGTAAAAAACTGGAAGAAAATTTTGCGGCCCTCAAAGGGCGTGCACCTCACTTTTCGACGAGATCGGATACCACTTTCTCAAGCTGTGGTGATGGCCGCTGACAATGACAAGAGGATTGTTTTCGCCATACCTCGACATGAAATGGTCATCATCGGAACAACCGATACAGACTTTCAAAAAGACCCGCTTGAAGTCAATACGACTCCGCAAGACGTTGAGTATCTATTGAATGTTGCGCGTGAGTATTTTCCTGGAGCCTTACTCAAACAAAATGATATTGTGGCGTCTTATGCTGGCGTCAGGCCGCTGGTTGATGATGGCGCTGAAACTGAAAGTAAAACCAGTCGTGAGCATCTCATCATTGAAGACCCACAAAATGTGACTTTTGTTGCCGGCGGCAAATATACGACCTATCGCTTGATGGCAGAGCAAACGGTCGAGACGGCGCTCAAGACTTTTTCGCTAGAAGATCAAATCAAATTTCGAAATTCACAGACAAAAGTGGCGTTAAATCCCCATGCGACGATTGAGAAGTTAAATGAAATTGAATATCGCATAGCTGAAATTGCAAAGAGCGAAAAAATATCAAAAACGATTGCAGAAGTCTTGTTCTTTAGGCATGGCGAAGAAGCCTACGAAATTTTAGAAAAATATAAAAAGACTGACTTGCTGTTTGCGACAAAGTCCACTGAATCCCAGACTCATTCGGACAAGCTTCTTCTGTGGGGACTCGAGGCTCATCAGGCCATTCATCAGAGTATGTGTTTTCGTTTGACTGATTTTTATACGCGAAGAGCGCCACTCTTTCTCTCACATCTTGATCATGGTCTCAGTCTTTTGCCGACGATTTCTAAAATTTTTGCCGACGAATTGCACTGGGATCAGCAGAAAACTCTCGATGAGTGCCGGGCCTTACAGGCCCATATTCAGCGAGAGTTGTCTTGGCGATAAAGAGACTACGAGGGCTTTGAGTTTTTCATTTTATCAATAAAAGCAAGGACCTTCATCATACTGAGGGCGCCTTGAGTTGCGAGAACGCCGGTCAATTTATGGCCGCCACTTTTAAAGATCTCAAAGTAGCCATTGTGCAAAATTTCTCGCCAACTCGATTTGATTTCAACGCGAATATTACCGGTGAGAATTTCAGTAAAAATATTAATTCCAACCTCAGCGATATCATCTGACTTTGAGTTTATAAGGGTTTCGATTGTTTCAGGCTCTGTGTAAAAGACAAAGCTTGGATTTTTCGCTTCTCTGCGCTCGACTCTTGGTTGGCCGTCAAGGTAAAGAATGGCGCATTCAATTTGATTGCCAACAACCAGACCAATCTCAACACCAGGCCTTAGTAGGCCAAGCACCCACTTTGCAGTTGAGCGGGTTTCAAAATAAAATTTTAACTTTTCAAAAACTTCTTCTTGTTTCACTAGTGAACTCCTTCAGAAATGCCCAGGCACCAGCTCAAGATTTTTCAGCAGATTGATGGGCTCCCAAGTATAGACTGAGGGCTAAAATTCTAGAAAGTAAAACTGCGACGCGACAGAGCAAGATCCTGTGTTGACTCCCTTTTTTACTCTGCCTAGAGTTATATTCGGCGTGGCCATATTTGCGTTTTTATCTAGCATTAAACGCTATGAGCTATGGGGCGTAGACGACACAAACGACAAGTCAAAGCGACGACCAAAGCAAAAGAGATGACATGAGTATTTTAGATAAAGTTTCAGACTACTTTTCAAACGATATAGCCATCGATTTGGGTACTGCAAATACATTGGTGTATGCCAAAGGCCGCGGAATTATTTTAGATGAGCCATCTGTCGTTGCCGTTCAAAAGAATTATCGAGGTATGCAAAATCGTGTTCTTGCGGTGGGAAAAGAAGCAAAAGATATGTTGGGGCGAACGCCAGGAACAATCGTTGCTATTCGACCAATTAAAGACGGAGTCATTGCAGATTTTGAAGTGACTCAAAGTATGCTTAAATATTTTATTTCGAAATCAACTCAAAATAAAAAAAGTTTTATCCGTCCGCGCATTATTATTTGTGTTCCTTACGGAATCACGCAAGTTGAAAAGCGCGCGGTGAAAGAGTCGGCCCACTCAGCAGGAGCGAGAGAAGTTTACCTTATTGAAGAACCAATGGCTGCGGCCATCGGCGCCGGACTTCCGATCACCGAGCCAACTGGCAATATGGTTGTCGACATGGGCGGTGGTACAACGGGCGTTGCGGTTATTTCTTTGGGTGGAATTGTTTATTGCAAATCAATTAAAGTAGCCGGTGATAAGTTTGACGAAGCAATTGTGAATTATGTCCGAAGACAATTTAATTTGTTAATTGGCGAGCAATCGGCTGAGAAAATTAAAATTAAAATTGGCAATGCGTATCCCTTCGAGGAAGAACGGCTTATGGAAATTAAAGGCCGTGATCTTGTTGCCGGGGCACCAAAAACCATTGAGATTACAAGTTCGCAAGTAAACGATGCACTCATGGATCCTCTTAGCGAGGTGGTTGATGCGGTGAGAACAGCACTTGAAAAAACTCCACCAGAGCTTGCGTCAGACATTGTCGACAACGGAATTGTTTTGACTGGCGGCGGCGCACTCCTAGCAAACTTCGATGTTTTATTGCGTGAGCGTACCGGCTTGCCGGTCTCAATTGCAGAGGACCCATTGACTTGTGTGGTGCTCGGCTCAGGAAAAGTTCTCGACAATATGGATCTTCTCAAACAGATTACGACGGATTAATGAGTTTCAGCCCTAGTGCAGAATTGAATAAAGAAATTTATTTATTTTTTGTCATGGCTACACTTGATGAAAAGCTTTCAATTCAAAACACCCAAAAAGTAATTGCTCATCTTAAATCGCGATTTCAGTCTGAAAAAAATCAAGACGAAAAAAACATACGAAAGCAGGCACTTTTTAAGGCCGTTGAGTTATGGGAACAATTTTCAAAGCATATTTTGGGATTGAGACAAAAAAGCATTGTTAATAAGAACGATAAAGCCGGGCCGTCAATGAATTGGTCGAATCAACTCATTGGCATTACTCCACAGACCATGGCGGCCTGGAATAAATTTAGTCGGCAGGCCCGCCCCGACGAAATTCTCGCACTTTTGGCAACGCGAGTTTTGGGATTTAGTGAATCCGATTTGAGTGAAGCACAGAGTGTCAGTCAGGGAACCATTCGGTTTCGAATTGCGAGAGCTGCAAAATTACTTGGGATTTGTGTAGAGGATCAAAAGTGACGTTTCGTCAAAGCATCTTTCAGGCGCGAGAAATGCTGCTCGATTATTATGAGAACAAATTGGATTCTTCACGCCATGAATTGGTAAAGAAAATATTAGTTAGTGATGTCGAAACGCAGCGAACGCTCAATCAAATTACCAAGGGCCTCGACTTTGCAGAGCAACTTTCAAAAGTTAAAATAAATGAAAATTTTGCTGAGCAATTGAGGCACGCAGAAAGTGTTTCTTCTCTCTTGGTTCACTACGCACACTTTAAAAACTGGAACCAAGCTTTTCGCATTTCAAGTTATGCGGTCTCTGGCTGCTTGGTTCTCGTTCTCTTGGTCATGAGTTTGCCGCGCTCTGTTCTTCTGAAATTGCGACACAAATCTAGTCAAGAGGTCGTATTAACGCAAGTTATGAAACCACAAGATGCCGCGCTCGAGACCGACGATCCAGAAAAACGCGACGCTCAAGCACTCTTGGCTCAAAATCTTCCGACGGATACGGATGAAGACGAAGGCGGAGCCGCAGACGGGCAAGAGGCCAGCGGAGATGAGCACGCCGAGCCCATTGTGATCCCTTCCGCGCAGCCGCAATTACTCAAAATCAATCCGAAGGCCGCAAAAGCCGTTGCCGGGTCCGGGCCGTCCTCGTCCGGAAGTTCCAGCAACAAATCCGTAGGAAATGATGAAAATGAAGATGCAAATGAGCAAAGTGGCGAAAAGAAAACCAATGGCTTTGTCTTTCGCGGTACTATGAAAATTGATGAGTTAGACGAGAGAACGCCGATCATTGCACAACAAATTTTAGAGCTCGGTGGCCGAAAAGCTGGAGAGGTCGAGTTGGGTTGGCGCAAAGACAATAAAGGAAGCTATTATCACTTTTCAATACCAGAAGAGAATTATGAAAAGCTTGTCGAATATTTGCATGGCTTTGGTCCCGTCCGGTTCTCAAAAGATTCTCACCCAAGAGTGATGCCACCAGGTCAAATTCGCATTATTCTATGGGTCGAGCGTGCGAATGAATGAAAATCAAAATTTAAACGAGCACAAATTGAAGAAACCTCGCAAGTCGTTGCAAACGATTTTGATCATTTGGTTTCTCTTATTGTCTGTAGTCCCACTGGGGTTTGTAACCGGCTACTCTGTAAGTCGTTTTGAAAAAGCCATCAATACCGAACTTGGCCAGAGACTTTCTGCAAATGTCAGAGAAGTCACCGCATTGGTAGCAAGTTTTGAATCCTACCTCAAACAAAGATCTGCAGAGCATCGTTCGGATACTTTGCTCGCAACCTATTTGGCGACAAATTCGATGACCCAAGCAAAAGCTCATATGTTGCAATCCATGCGCAATACATACCTGCGAGAACTTTCAATCTTTGGGCGAGACGCCTGCTTAGTGGCGAGCATGAACAAAGATGAATCCGCGAGTACAGAAGCAAAAGTTGCAAAGTCGGGAGAGGAGATTTGCTTATCCGCAAACTACCTTTCTTTGGTAGCCACTAAGGGAGAAATCCTTTTGGCTCAACCCGCGAAAGACAAAAGTTTTGATCTTGTTACCATCACGAAAATCGAGCGCGCCGGCAAAGTGGTAGGTTATATTGAAGAGATCATAAATCTGGGAAGTTCATTCTTAGAGGGAATCAAAAAACGCCTGAGTCTTGAACTCATTTTATTTGATGGCAAAGGCGCAATAGTTGCGGCCAGCCATCCTGACTTTCTTCTCTATCCGCAAGAGTCTTTGAAAAATTCAGTATTAAACGCAGGAAATAGCATATTTGATATAGTTGTGAGAGATGAGCCATTTGGATTTATGATTGCGCCCATCTCATGGGGAGAAGAAAAAATCTTCGTTGGTGTCGGTGCATCGAAAGAAAAGTCGAAAGCCACAATGAAAAACGTAAACTATGCTTTCTTTACGATGTTGGTTGCAATTGCTTTTTTAGTATTGATTATGGCCTTTTTGTCTGCACGTACTGTCATGCGTCCGCTCAATGAATTGGTTCAGGCCACCCAAATGATGAACCGCCGAGGAGAGGCCGTCGAAATTTCAGTATCAAGCGAAAATGAAATTGGTCTTCTTGCCGATAGTTTCAATGAAATGGTGAAGAGCGTAAAACAAGCACGCACAGACTTAGAGAAGAAAATCAAAGAAATAGAGGCGGCTTATTCTGAACTAAAAGATACGCAATCCCGTCTGGTTCATTCAGCTAAAATGGCAAGTCTTGGTCAACTCGTTGCCGGCGTGGCCCATGAGTTGAACAATCCCATCGGATTTATTTTTAGCAATATGAATCATCTGCGGGAGTATTCGCAAAAACTTTTGCAGCTTATTGAAGACACCGAAAAGAACCCAGAAAGATTAGCTGAATTAAAAGCTAAAATCGATTTTGATTTCATCGTTCAAGATATGCCCAAATTGATAAATTCTTGTGAAGATGGCGCCCGCAGAACTCGGGATATTGTCTTGGGACTCAGGAACTTTTCTCGCCTTGAAGAGGCTAAGTTGAAGTCCGTGAACTTAAAGGAAAGTATCGAGGCCACATTGAAATTATTGTCTGGCGAGATCAAGGGTCGAATTGAAGTCCACTCAGAGTTTGCCGAACTTCCTGAGGTTATGTGTTACGCGAGTCAAATCAATCAAGTGTTTATGAATATTCTGTCAAATGCGGCTCAAGCCATTGAAGGCAAGGGCGATATTTGGATCAAGACCAACCTTAAATCTGCCAGTAAATCCTCAATTCAGAATCCGAGAATTCTTAAAAACAATTTTGTAGAGATTAGCATTCGGGACTCCGGCAAGGGCATCCCGGGAGACACTTTAGAGAAAATTTTTGACCCATTTTTTACCACAAAGACCGTGGGTCAAGGCACCGGGCTCGGCCTGAGTATTTCTTATGGAATCGTCAAAAAGCATGATGGCGATATTTTGGTCACCTCTACTATCGAGAAGGGGACCGAATTTAAGATACTTTTACCCATTGCCGGTCCAGGACAGGCTTGAGCAAGACTCATCTTAGTCAAGTTAACTGGCGCTTTGGCCGATAAAGATCAATGCCTGACAAACAAAAAACCAATCTCAAGACTGCGAAAAACAGTGAGAATGCGGAGAGTCCTTCATTCGCCTCCATCGCATTTATGGTTTTCGGATTTGGGCTGGTTTTTTTCTCGCTCTTTTTATTTCATAAACAACAAAATCAAACGAGTTTTTCTTCGGTGAGACCCTTGCGTATAACGAGTCAAATTGATCCTGAAACCTCATTTGATCGAAAGCGAAAAGTCGAAGGACTCGAAATTAACAATCAGAGAATTTCAGCAGAAATTAAAAAAGAGCAGGAAATGATAAGTTTATCAGGAAAGTATTTGGGCCCGAAAGATATTCCGGACCGGCTATTAAAGGGCGTGGATTTGTCGAGTGAAGCCAATACACAACTTCAAATTCATGACCGCCTTAAAGACGATCGCAATTCTTATCCCGATGTCTATATTCCGAGAGAGCTCGCAGTTGATCATGCAATTTACGAACAGGCCTTGCGTGAAGAGCAACAAGACCGAGCCATTTTTTTAGAAAGATTGAAAAAACGAACGGCTGCCTTGAATCTTGAAATTCAATATGATTCGAAGACTGGTGAAGTAACAATTGATCGCAGCCCACAAAGTGAAGACACTCAAGCAACCGGTGGAGCCTCGCGCTAATAGATTAAAAATCACACCAGGCCTTGGCGCGCAGACTGACATAACCCCCACGTGTAATTATGAGATGATCGAGAATAGGAATTTCAATTAGTTTCCCAACAAGGACAAGCTGTTTTGTTATTTCAATATCAGCAACAGAAGGATGCGGCTCTTGACTTGGGTGATTGTGCCCAATGATGAGATTGCAGGCGTTGCTCATAAGAGCGAAACGAAAAATTTCACGAGGATGAATCATACAGGTGCTGACACTGCCGCGAAAAATCATTTTTACATCGATTATTTTCAGGCTAGGACCAAGGGCGAGCACCCAAACCTCCTCAACCTCCAAACTGCGTAAGGCTTGAAATGCATCAAAAGCAAGCGCGGCAGTGCAAACGTCTGAACTCATCATTTTTAGTTTTTGAGATGTCATAGCTGTGTGATTCATGCAATACCGATCACACCCAGACCACCCCAATTGAAACCAAAGCAAAAATTTGCAGTCCGTTTCACGAATTTGATGACGCTCAATGCAGTAGTTTGCACCCTCTATCCGAAATGCATAAGCTTAGAGAGTTCAATATAACAAGGAGATCAAATGAAGAAAGTACTATTATTATTGGCAGCAAGTTGTGTTCTTGCGACTGGATGCGGCCCCAAAGCCTTCGTAAAAGGA
Organism: Bdellovibrionales bacterium; assembly: GCA_043739185.1. Taxonomy (GTDB): domain Bacteria; phylum Bdellovibrionota; class Bdellovibrionia; order Bdellovibrionales; family JAMPXM01; genus JAYTQQ01. The sequence continues at coordinate 2,544 of JAYUEN010000107.1, read as the reverse complement.
GACTATGACGATGTCTCTAAGGAAAATAATTTAAATGACCAATGGAGCGAAACAGATATGCAAAAAGTCGTTCAAGACTTAGTTGCTAGCTTGGTTCAATCTCCAGCGGTTTCTCAAGCCAAGAAACCACCAATAGTCATGGTGACGAATTTGCAAAACAAAACCGATGAACATATCGACACCCAAAGCATCATGGATATGGTGAGCGTCGAGCTTCAGCGCGGTGGCCGCGTCGCTTTCGTAGATAAAGAAGCACGCGAAGACGTAGCCAAAGAATATGAGTATCAAAACTCCGGAATGGTAAATGGCGAAACAAAGAAGGGCCCCGGCGGCCAAATTGGCGCAGACTATATTATCAATGGAAGATTGGATTCAATAGTTCAAGAGGCCGGTAAAAACAAAAGCGTTTATTACAAGGTTACTCTGAAACTCACAAACTTGAAAACCAATGTGAGCGCTTGGCAGGACTATAAACAGCTTCGCAAAAAATATAAAAAGCAATCAGTGGGTTTATAGTAGTAAGTGATGAAAGATAATTCTTTGGATTTATTTAAGAAGGTCGACGCCACAAAAGCTTTGCTTTCAGGCGTATTAATTTTAAGCGCATCTCTGGTCTTGGGGTGCGCGACCTATCAATCAAAAGTAGAGTCGGCTCGAACCGATCTTTCCGCACACAACTTTGAAAAGGCCGCACAATCTCTCAAGCCGCTTGCAGAGGCAGAGGGTAAAGATCAATTAGTTTATGTTCTAGATTATGCGGTGGCTCTTCAGCAGGCGGGTAATTATAAAGAGAGCGCTCGTATATTAGGTAAAGCGGATAAAATTGCCGACATTCAAGATTATACGAGCTTGTCGCGCGAGGCGAGTTCGCTCATTTTAAATGCGGAAATGGTTCAATATAAAGGCGATGATTTTGAAAAAATTCTGATCAATTCAGTCAATGCGATAAACTATTTGATGCTCGGTGAACTCGACGACGCTTTGGTTGAAGTGCGAAAAGTAAATGAGAAGCTCTATAAATTTAAATATGAAGCAAAGAAAGATTATGAGCAGAGCCCTTATGCCTCATATCTTGCGGGTTTGATTTGGGAGGCCGACGCAAAATATGATGATTCCTATATTGATTACAAAAAGGCATATGAGCTGGTTCCAAATTTTACGCCCTTGCATGCAGATCTTATTCGCGCGGCGATTCGCGCCCGACGCGACGAGGACGTTGAAAAATGGCGAAAGAGCTTTCCGGATGTGCAAATTAGTTCCGATTGGAAAGTTCCTAAGAACGGCGAATTGGTTTTCATCTATCAGCAAGGCTGGGGTCCGCGAAAGTATCCACGCCCAGGTGCGCCGCGCTTTCCGAAATTATTTCCCGTCAATACTTATACGAAACGTGCAGAGCTTGAAATCGAAGGAATGGATAAGTTGTTAACAAGCTCGATTTATAGCGTACAAGATATTGAAATCAAGACCCTTGAAAATGATTATGCTGGGATTGTAGCAAAGCGCTTGGCGGGAATGGCAACGAAGGCCGTACTAGCAGATCAGCTTCGACAAAAAAACAAACTCTTGGGTGATTTAACTGCCATTGCCTTGAATGCTTCAGACCGAGCGGACTTGAGACAGTGGTCAACTCTCCCAGAGACCTTTCAAATTGCGAGAAAGTTTTTAAAAGCAGGAACCTACAAAGTGAGTGCTCAGGGAATTACTTCAGGAGGCTCAGCAAGCAATGAAAATATGCCGTCTCAAGAAGTGCGCATCTTGCCGGGAAAGAAGACCTTTATTACCTGGCGTTCGTTTAGATAAAATTCAAATCTCGGGCAGCGGGAGGCGGTAGCCGTCGGCAGTTTCAGTTGCAGATTTCTGGTTGCCGATTTCTGTTCACCGAGCATTTTTCCTAAAAAAAAAGGGATCTTGCGACCCCTTTTTTAAAAACAATTCAAAATTTCAAATTAGCTATTCAAACTTTTGTTTGAATTCGGAAGACTTGGAGTCTCTTCTTCGCCAAATTTATTTGTGCCATAATCAGCCGAATCAGCGGCAGCTTTTGCTACGCGATTTTCAAGAGATTGCTTCACATCATCAAAAGCAGCCTTGCCAGTTGCATGCTCAAGAACTGGAGCGGCAACAGCTGGTGTTTCTTTTGCGTAATCTTTTGGAAAAGCACCTAATTTAGCAAGATAGCTAGAAATACTACCGTTGCCGTTTTGGATAATTTCGCGAAGCGTGAACAGTGGCGCATATTGAGAAGCTTTTTTCTCTGCTTCAAAAATTATTTGCGTTAGCGTCGCTGAAGTGATGTCATTTTTGGTCTTGTTGTCGATAACCATGACTTCTTCACTTGTGCGAATCATTTTCGCAATATCATCAAGAGTCACATAGCAGCTTTGTTGAGTGTCATAAAGCTTACGATTTTGGTAACGCTTAATGATTTTTGTTTTTGAACTAGGTTTAGTTACGACACCAAGAGTTTCTTGTGTTTGGTTGATCAAATTGCCTCCCATTTGGAAGATCTCCTCTTCTATTTTGGTTGGGGGATTTTAGGTCCCC